>NZ_JAVHZY010000001.1:0-489796 GCF_031119655.1 Phocaeicola sp. GP0067 | reverse complement strand
AATGTGCAATTAAAAATAACAACCATATTTCTGACTTATTATCTATAAAATATTGAGTAATAATCGGTTGTAAATACAAGTTATTGAATTTATTGATTATATAGCAGAACAAGAATATATAGAAAACGATATCCAAACCAAAAAAAGTTTCGCCTACCGTTTGACTGGAAGACATAAACCTGATAATCTTTTGAAAAAAATAGAATGGAATACGGATAAGGATTCTGGCAGCTATAGACTTTACTATATCGTAAAGCAATTCTATTGGGGCAACGGAAGAAAAGGGATAAGAAAAGGAAACAATGTTCCAACTGGTAAATACCACCGAATAAAACTTTTTTTCATCTGTGATAAATATACTGGTGATCCTTCCACATACGCCAACAAAGCCCCCCAGGATTTTAAAACAAAACTGGAGGAATTCTTCACTAAAGAAATCAATAATAACAACCCCGTTCCGCAAGGGCTTCCTTCCCCAAAACCTTTATAATTTTGTATATTTAAGCTATTCTTGTTGGAAGAATAGCTTTTTTTGTTCCATTTTTGCTCCACCTTTGCCCTATTTGTCCCATTTTTAGTTCCCACGACTCATATTTTTCATCTTCATATTCTGCTTTGAACCAATTGTTTACCTTTTAGTTTTCTTCATTTTTTCATACAACACACTAATACAGAAGCTTTTATAGACAAATCAGTAACTTTGCGATACCAAAAAGCAATGAAGTATGAAACAAAGTATAGACAACGTAGAAATGCTGCGACTGATGGAGAAGAAGCAAAAACTCCTTCTTAAAATAAGAGCAGCCCTCGCATTAGATCGTATGGATCTAGTGAAGGAGTTGTCGTATGAGTTTCAGGTTGTACTAGAGAAAGAACATAACCTTAAACAGTTTAATTTTTTAAAATTATGAGTACAGAAAACTTATGTTCTGTAACAGAACAAGCAACCGTCCAAGCGATGGTAGAGAGTATTAACAATGGTATGACACCTCAGGGAAGTACTACGCCTGATAGTAACTGTAGCGCAAAAGAGAAGGAACAGTCAGCACAACTGCTTGCAAATAGTGTGCAAATAGATGGGGAAGCCCTCAAAGCTAAACTATTAATAAAATTAAGTAATGGTGAGAAGGTAGGAGTTTTTGATTTCCATAGAGCCGGTGGAAAATTTGCATATCTTGATAAAAACCGGTTAATCGACATGAAACATGTGGAATTTCTGTTTGGCTCCTTCAAGCGTGTCGGTATGCTAAATGACATTAAGGTTGTAGCAGCCCGAAAACTGATAGAAAAAGGTCATATTCTTAAAGATCGCGCAGGCAATATTCTTACATTAGCCACTCCTAATATAGATATGTATTATTGCATTCTTGACGGGCAGCACAAAGTGGATGCTCTTGCTCTTTGGCTAGCTAGTGAAGAAACCAGAAACATTCCGTTGGATGCACGAATGGAACTGGTGAATATTCCTAAAGATGTTCCTATAGGAGCATTTATTGGAGAATATAATCTTGCCTGTAAGAAATGGAATCATCGTGATACCGAAACACTTCTGGTACAGACCTTTGAAAAAGAGGGCAGGACTGTTCTTTCCAGTATAGAAAAATGCGTGAATGAGGATAAGATGACCCAGCGTGCCGCGTGGAAAATTTACAAGATGATTGACGGCTATAGAAAACAGAAATTTGAGGATGCGCTGTTTTACAATAAACTGTCTGATGAACTTAGAGGTACGGATGCTGAAATAGAGCGTGGAGACAGAATACGCAGAGCCATCCAGGTAGCATGTAGAAATGAAGTACGGATGAAGAGGAACAGTGCCATCATTGATGCTGTCATTGCAGCCTATAATGCCGTTTCTGATGTACAGAAAGCTGAAACGATGGATCAACTGATGCTTTTTATCACTTCTTTGTCCAAACAGACACTACTTGCCGCCATAAAAGCCGATTCTGTAAGCCAAAAAACAGAAGTAATAACCCAAGCATGGAAAAATTTCCAGAAGGAAATCAAAAAGGATGGCAAAAAGGAAGAGTACGAGGCTTTGGCTTTAAATGCGGAAGAGGAGTACGACAGGATGGTTTCCAGTGTAGCCTCACCCAAAAAATCATCCAATCTTGACAAAATCAAAAAAATTCTTTCATAAAACAACTTCCCCCATCTTCGTGGTGGGGGATCAACTATAATTTTAAATGATGAAAAATCAGAACAAAGAGTGTAATGGTGCATTATATTCAGGCGATGGAAAGGTATTTCTAAAGCTATTGAATCAAGAGTGCTGTTATTATGCTGTCGAAAACGGAACAGAGAGTATTTCGGATAATGCTTTTGCTACCCTCTCTTTTTCCAATAAGACCGAATTCTTGGATTTACCTGACTCGGTTACTAAATTAGGTTCAGGAGCTTTTCAAAGGATGGCTCTAAACTCAATAGCCATTCCTCCAAAGGTAACAGAAATACCGGAAAAGTTATTGTTCGGCTGTACCAATCTTGAACATGTACACCTGCCGGAAGGAGTGGAATGCATAAATCGGGAAGCGTTTTGGAAGTGCCCAAACCTAACCCGTATCACATTACCACATAGCTTGAAGGAAATCATAGGAAATCCTTTTGCCTATTCCGGTATAAGGGAAATTGACAACCTGTCTGAATATTTCAAAATCCAGGATGAATGTCTATATACGGCTGACGGTACACTGATTTTTAATTTTTCTAACAAACGGGAATTTGATGTGCCGTTCTGGGTTATGGAAATAGGCGGGAGTGCTTTTGAGGGGAATGTGTATATGGAGAAAATCAGTTTCCCCAGGTTAATTAAAATTGCCCCCAGAGCCTTCGCAAATTGTACTTCATTGACTACAATTTCTGTTCCCCAAAAGACAAAACATCGCTTTAACGTAGGAAAAAACAATTATAAACTGATAAAAGAACGTGATGATGAAAACATTAAAACAATTTAAGGAGAATGGATATAGTATCTGTCTCCCTCAAAAACCAAAACTTGATACCGGAATCATCAACAAGTTACAATGCCAGTTGATGTGCCCTGTTGGAGATGTTATTATCCATGTTACTACGGTCAGTGATTATCTGGTACGTGGGGTGTCTGTAGTGGATGGGAACGGTGATCTCGTAACTGCACTGGATAACGATCTGGAAAAGAAACTGGTCGTTATTAGCAATGATCTGAACCTCTGGTATGCTCTGTTACAATCTGCTCTCAAGGATGAGGAAATAAACATTGAAACTATTCCCGGCAGATATGTAAAATTCTAATATAAAGCAAGCACGGGCCCGGCTTACTTTATCACAATTGAAGTTTAATTAAAATTTAGGATAATGGAAAGACTAAAAATTCCCATTACAGCCCTTTCTATGCTTAAAAATATCCTTGGTGTAGAATGTAAAGGCTTTGAAAACAAAAGGATAGCAGTAAATAACATAAAAAAAAGAATATCATGTTGAGATTATACTTTGAAAACAACAAACCGTCTTCGGATTTAAATAGTAATAATATTTTCGAAGCTGATAGTTTACCTATCCCCGGCCGGAAAGAATATAGTTGCCTGGGTGAAGTAGTGGAAGAATTTGTCAGTAATTGGGATCATATTATGTATACAATAGATCGGATAATCAAGAAAAATACTCTTTTCTACCAAGAGCATTCTGATACTGACCATTCAGATATGGATTCACATTGTGACGATTTCTATGCTTTCGACTGGGGAGACGGCTATACAGTCTATATCTATAAGTATAGGGTGGAAATGAGAATAATTGTTTCCCTGACAAAAGAATTTGTTCTTGAAGATGGCGGTGATGACATGACTATAGGATGGATTCATCCGGATAACGCCGATGAACTCCAACTTGCATTCTTTACCAGGCCGTTTCTTGAATGTTTTTCGGATTCTACCAAATACGGAGAGGACCTCTTCTTTAGTATTCTCTCTTGTACCGGTTATATTTCAAAATGCTCCGGAGAAGTGAGATGGTTGTTTTCCGAAGGATTAGCTTTCGGATATAAATACTGTAAATTCTACGTATTTAACAGATTTACAGATCAAATCAAATATCAAGGAGAAGAATTGACGGATGACATGAAAAAAGAACTTGATAATCGTCTTTGGAACACAGAATGGTGATTTTCAACCAACAGAGGGAGAATACCAGATTCTCCCTCCCATTGACAATAATTCCAACCAAGATAAAAAAATGATTATGAAACATTTAAAAGGGAACAAAAATACATTCCAAAAACGGATGTATTGCAAGAAAACAGAGATTGACTTGTCAAAAAGTGGGACGGGCTTGTTTCCCGGTGCCTTTTATATGGACCGGCATGTCGAAAAGGTGATACTTCCTGATGATGCGGGTACAGTATCGGCAAACCTGTTCAAGGGATGTATAAACCTGAAGGAAGTTACCCTCCCCATAGATCCGGATATCGGTGAGGCAGCATTTGAAGGATGCAAGTCACTGACTGATATTCATATTTCGTTTTATGTAGGCAGTATTGCGACAAACGCTTTCAGGGGATGTCGGGAAAATATCAGATTCCATGCCGACTCATCGGGTATCAATCCGAAAACACTGAAGCAACATATCGAGAAAGAACTGGGACACAGTATCGAACTGTATGATATTTCCGGTAACTTGGTGGTTTCAACAGACTAGGCGAACCGGAAGATATCCACTTTCCACAAGACCGTTTTCATCATGGTTTCCAAAGAGAGGTTATGAAATTGGAAACGGTCTGTGGATTTGAAGAGAACAAGCAATAACATAATTAAAAATTTTAGGATAATGGAAAAAATGAAAATTTCTATTACAGCCCCTTCTATGCCTAAAAACATCCCGGGTGTAGGATATAAGAAACTGAGGGACAGAGGGATAATAGTATTGAATTTAAAAACAATAAGAAACAATGAGTAATAACAGCAAAATCTCATGGACTACAACCACATGGAACGTTACAGCGGGTTGTGATCCGATCAGTGATGGATGTAAGAATTGTTACGCAAGAATGATGGCCGAACGTCTGAAAGCTATGGGACAGGCCAAATATCAGAATGGCTTTATCCCGACTATCCATCCTGAATGTTTAAACGAGCCATTTGAATGGAAAGGGAACAAGCTTGTGTTTGTGGTAAGTATGGGAGATTTATTCCATAAGGATATTCCGTTTGATTTCATCGACAAAGTAATGGAAGTTATCACTAAATGTCCACAGCATACATTCCAGATTTTGACAAAACGGGCAGAGAGGATGTATGAGTATTTTTCAGTTCATACTATTCCTGAAAATGTCTGGCTCGGTGTTACAGTCGAGAATCAGAAGATGAAAGGCCGTATTGATTACCTGAAGAAACTGGATGCTCCGGTACGGTTCCTCAGTTGTGAGCCTCTGCTGGAAGACCTGGGAACACTTGACTTGTCTGATATTGACTGGGTTATCGTTGGTGGAGAATCGGGAAACAGAGCCAGAAAAGTGGAAAAGGACTGGATTCTGAATATTAAATCCCAATGTGACGCTTCCACAGGTACAGCTTTCTTTTTTAAGCAGTGGGGTACTTGGAGTGCTGACGGAGTGAAACGTAGTGCTAAAGAAAACGGGTGTCTTTTGGACGGAAAAGAATACCACGCTTATCCGACTCCAAGAAAGATAAAACCTTGATTGAGTAATTAACCGATAAAGCCTGAACCCATTTATGGGATAGGGCTTCATCATAAAACATAAAAAATGACTTTAAATGAAATTCTTAAAGAGATCCTTGATAATATTCCGAAAACGGATTTCAAGGAGATTTATGCCGGTGGACTGTACCGGAGACTGGAAAAAGAGACAGATCCTGATGTGAAAAAACTCTTTCAGGAGAAGATCTATTCCATACAGATCACTGATGAGAACAAATCCGTCCTTGTTGTCGAGAAAGTGAGGGAAGTAGCTGGACAATTGGGATATGGCCTGGTGATCAATGAGGGAAAAACGTGCTATCTGTATAACAAGATGTTCTGGGAACCGATAAACGAGCTTGACCTGAAACATTTCCTAGGCAAGGCTTTCCAGAAAATGGGAGCCGACAAATATACAGCCAGAAATGTGAGGATAGCGAACAAGGTCCATGAACAGGCCTGCTACTCACTTTACAGGCAGACAGAACGGGATAAGGGTGTGGTTAAAATCAATCTGACTAATACGACCCTTGTGATTGGTCATGATGGAAGCGTGAGGGAACAGGAGCATTCGGCTGATGACTATTTCTTCTATGTCCTTCCTTATGAGTATGACCCCAAAGCGATGTGTCCCATGTTTCATAAGTTTCTGGATGAAGTATTGCCAGCCAAAGATGTTCAGGAAGTATTGCAGGAGTTTGTCGGTTGCTGTCTCAATCCCTTCATCAAACTGGAGAAGGCATTGTGTTGTGTAGGTTCAGGATTCAATGGCAAGAGCGTGTTCTTCGAGATTGTGATGGCCCTGCTTGGCGAGGATAATGTCTGCTCCTACAACATAAACTCCTTATGTGATGATAAAGGATACAGCAGGGCAATGATCAGGAACAAGCTTCTGAACTACAGCAGCGACTTCAACGGCAAGATATTCGCCAACGGTATCTTCAAGCAACTGACGAGTGGGGAACCCGTTGAAGCCAGAAGATTATATAAGGAACCGGAGATTTTAAAGGACTATGCAAGATTGGCTTTCAACTGTAACTCCATGCCTTATAGTAGTGATACGTCTTTCGGATTCAGGAGGAGGTTACTGATTATTCCTTTCGATGTGAAGATAGACAAGAGTAAGGCTGACCCTGATCTGGCTAAAAAATTGAAAAGTGAATTGTCCGGTATTCTCATCTGGGCTATCGAAGGTCTGGGAAGATTTATCAAGAATGGAAAAAAACTCAGCAAATCCTCCACCCTTGAAAATCTGGAGCAGGCATACAAGGAGGATACGGATACAGTGGTCATGTTCCTGAGTGCCAAGATGTGTGTTCCTGATAATGACAACAAAATAGGTCTGACTCCTCTATTCAACAATTATCGGGAATATTGCAGGGATAATAACCAGAAAGCCGAGACCAGGGAAAACTTCAAGATGAAACTGAAAAGCGAGGGTTATGTGGTGGAAGAGGATAACAAGAAAGGTGTGAAGATAGGTATAAACAGTTCTAAGATTAGACTTTCTTTACCTTTTGATTAGATTACTTTTCTTTCCCTGCCTCAAAGGGAAAAGGAGGGGAAATGGGGGAAAAGGGGGTGGAAAAGCCTATTTTTCATAACTTTTTTCAATTCTACTTATTCAGAAATCAGTAAAAAAATAGGTTTTAGAGGTTCCGCTTTCCCCTTTCCCCCCTTCTCTCTCTTGAGGACGGGAAGAAGAAAGATTAAATGAAATATTAACGAACAATTAAAATTTAGAAATTATGATTGAAGTAACACTCTTTAAACAGAAACCTTATAGTCAGGAATATACAAATCCTCTGACCGGTGTAAAATCATTCAAAGTCATGGAATATCCTCCCAACCATGTGGATATTGATCTGGTATTCGACATGATTAAACAGGAAAAACTGAAACCTGAGATTGATGCCATGAGATCTTTCTATGATACTGACCATTCAAAGTATTCCGAACTTAAGGGAAAGTTACCTATCTGTCTTTTTGCCGGAACATTCGGAAGATTCTGTAATGATGCTCTTATTACTCCTTCAGGTCTTGTAGTTGTTGATTTCGATAAGATTCCGGTTCAAGAAATGGTTAATGTCTGGAATATGCTGGTTAATGATCCTTATACCTATGCTGCATTCCTTTCTCCTTCCGGTAGAGGTTATAAGGTTATTGTCCGTGTTGCCAATAATATAGATAACACCAGTCATAACGAATACCTTGACGCTTTGAAGGAATATTATAGCTCTCCGTTCTGGGATGACAGTTGTAAAGGAATGTCCAGAGCTTGTTATCTAAGCAGTGACCCTGATCTTTATCGGAACAGGAATAGTATTATATGGACGAAGAGAATTTCATCATCCCCTTCTTCACCAGTTGTTATCCGTGTTAAAACTTATGCTCCGCCTTATGAACATGGGAAGCTGCTGAATTTCTTGGAAGGCGGATTTGACAAGTACCCAATGACACATGGAAACAGACATCAGTCATCTTTTGATAGAGCCAGAGAATTAGCGGAATGGGGTATTCCACAAGAAACAGCTTTCAGGTATCTCTCCCAATTCATAGAACCGGATTTCTCTGAAGGGGAGATAAAACGTGAAGTAAGGAACGCCTATAAGTGGGTTGATGATAAAGGTAATTTTGGTAGTAAATATAGAAAAATTTAAGATTATGGATTACAAAAAATTATTGGGGGATATAATCAATGCCATTCCCCAACCAACCGCTTCAAACAACAAGAGGGGAACAAATGCCGAAGTATGCTACAAGATACAAAAAGTGGCAATCAAGCTCGGTTATCCTTTTCAAACTTTCAGGGACCAGCGTGTTTATTCTTACACCGGAAAGTATTGGGTCAGTATAGATGATTTTGACCTGAAGATATTTCTCAGGGAAGCTTTGGGGAGAATGACAAATAATATGGTAGAGGCATCACAAAGGGAAGTGGTGGAAGGATTGTTCAAGCAGTTTCCATATACGGTGATGGGATTGGCGGTAGAGCAGGACAAGGAGAAAATCAACTTTCAGAACGGTACGCTTAATCTTAAAACCGGAAGACTGGAGCAACATCTATATTCGGATTATTTCAGGTATGTTCTCCCTTACCCCTATAACCCAAATGCGACGTGTCAGATGTTTATGAAGTACCTGGACAGAGTATTACCGGACAAGGACGCTCAAAAGGTTCTGGCTGAGTATATAGGCTGGATCTTTACCCCATTGAAACTGGAGAAGTGTCTGTTCCTCTATGGCTCCGGAAAGAATGGTAAATCGGTGTTCGTTGATATTGTCGAGGCTCTTCTAGGCAAGGAGAACATTTCCCATGAGTCTCTATCGGATATGTGTGGAGAAAACGGAGACAGAAGCAGGGCAAATTTATCAGGAAAATTGCTGAATACCTGTTCTGATGTAGCCCCAAACGCTTTCTCGGGGGATATTTTCAAACGTATCGCCAGTGGAGAACCTATCAGTACCAGACAACTATATAAGGATGTGGCAACACTTACCGATTACGCCAAAATGCTTTTTTGTCTGAACGAGCTGCCGAAAACCAACGACAAGTCCAATGGATATTTCAGGAGGTTTCTTATCGTTCCCTTCAAAGTCCAGATACCCAAATTGGAAGTGGATCCGAAACTGGCTGAGAAGATTGTTTCTACAGAGTTACCCGGAATTATGAACTGGGTGCTTGAAGGTAGAGAACGGTTAATCACTCAATCCGGTTTTACTGAATCTTCATTATGCCAGAAACAGTTGGAGGAATACCGTTATGGCAGTGGAGTACGGAAAAAGGTGAATCTAATCCTGCCTGAGGGATTTAAGCTATGAGCACTATGAATAAAATACAAACCCCAAAAACATATAGTATGAAAAAGAAAAAAAATCAAACAAACAGTTCGATTCCCACGACTAATGGTCGCTACGATTCTTTAGAACAAGTAATGAAAGAATATTTGAGTAAGGTGAACATAAAAAAGGCTGAAGCTATAAAAAAGATCAAGCAGAATTTAAATATGTATGAGCAATATGCAGCCAAAAATCATTCTGATCTAGGCCCACATGTTCATGCTTTCCCTACGATTAATCTGCACGATGGATACGTGGCTCATATTGGTATAAAGTGGCCACAATGGAGTAACCCCGGATTCACGGTTACCCAAAAATTTCAACTAAAAAATCAGACCACTGATTATTTTACTATAGGAAAAATTACACCTGAAGACACCAAAAAGTCACAAATCGTTTTTTTTCTTTATCCTTTTCTAGAGAACTTTAGCTGTAATACACATCAAAATGAAGAAGTGTTCTTTGTTTACTTGACTTCATCAGGATTTATTTCTGAACGAAATGGTATACTTAAATGGCTGACTGAAGATGGTGTGGCTATCGGTTATAAATCTGATAAATACTATGTATTTCATACGTTTATAACTGACATAAAATATAATGGCGAAGAACTTACAGATAAAACAAAGGCAAAATACGAAAAGCTTCTTTGGAATTGAAACTGATTGATTTGAAGCCCCAAAAGAGCAACAGAATTAACCCATGTAGTTCTTTCCGATTCAAATTATAGAACAAAAAGGAGACTGAACAATGTAAACGTTCGGTCTCCCTTATTTTTCTATCATTAATCATAATGCCAGAATTAACACTTTGCTGTTTTTGGATTCACCAACTTCTGTATTCCCATTATGACCCATACAGATACTACAAAAGGGGCGGTCAGAGTAGTAATCTCCAAGTTCATCCCTATAATCTGCAAGAGAGTGGAAAGCAAGACTGAACATGAGGCCCATACAAGACTTTTCAGGGTTCTATCTCCTAAAGCTATGGCACACAATACACCGTTATAGCCCATCAATCCCATATTCAAGGTTTCAGTGTCTATTCCCAGTAAGATAGCCAAAGGAATAGGGAGAAATGCTCCAAATACAGCATAGAAAGTAGCACTCCATGAATTAACAAGAATACCAACTAAAAACAATAAACCAGTCCAGATATTCCCTTGAAACATTACCTGACCGATACCAAAACTGAAGATCTGAAAGTAATTGATTCCTTGTGTAGCATCAGTTACCGTATCAGAAACCAACAAAATATCAGGCATAATCCAGGTACAGAACCCCAACAGCCCCCATACGGAAAGAATAAAAGGTGCCGTAAATCCGGGAAGTGAGCGTTGCAGGTTGAAAAATCGTGCTATCCAGGTTGAAATACATGAAGCCACAGCCATCAGCAATAAGGAACCTATCGACAGTTCCATGAAGACCCCGACTGCTATTCCCACCAATGTACCGTTAAAACCATACAGACCATCCTTTATATCATCACGTCCATAGCCTGAAAAATGGGCAGTCAATGTACTTATTATATTACCGCTTACAGCCAATATTCCCATTTCCCATGAATTCAGAAATATCCCGATCAGCATCAACAGACCAGACAACGCATTGTTCTGAAACATCACCTGGCCTATTCCACGACTTAAGACAAGTAAAGAGTTATATACCGAAAACATTTTTAATCCAATGTAAAATCCCTGGACGGTTTAAAGGCCGGAACATCATGAGCCGGAACAACTACACTTATATTCTTATTGATATTACGGGCCACCTTCTCAGCACGATGTTTTACTATGAAGCTGCCGAATCCTCTCAGATACACATTCTCTCCATTGGACAAAGAATCCTTCACCACCTCCATGAAACATTCCACGACCTGAAGAGCTTCCTTCCTCCCAACTCCAGTTTGCCGGGAAATCTTATCTACAATTTCTATTTTCTGCATAATCCGATTGTTTTATTAAAAGGCTGCAAAGATACCGAATTCCAAGTTATAAAACCACCGGCAGGAAAAAAATCAAGATATGGAAGCTGAATCAATCCCCCACAAAACACATTAATGGTCCGTACATGCTATCGGAATTCAAAAAAATGTTATATTTTGTGGTAATATAACATATAAAACTATGATTGGATTTATTATATGGACCATCGGTCTTGTTCTTACCATCAAGGCCGGAATGGAAATCTGAAAAACAAATGGTGAGGTGGTGAAAAAACTTCTGTTCATCGTTTTAATCATCATTACAAGCTGGTTTGGGCTGGCTTTCTATTATTTCTATGCCAAGGACAAGATAGCAGAATGGATAAGATAAACCATGAAGGAGATGTTTTATCCCTCCTTCTTATATATTGTTTTCCTATCACCTCTAATATCAACCACTCCTTCCGAATCTGAGAAAATGAATATTATCATCACTACAACATTCACCGCTTTTCGAATGATGCCTTGACCGTATAGCACTTAATCCAATCCATTCAATTTATCTTCAAGCTATCATATATCCCCAATGATTTCCTATGCTTCCAAAACATGCAAACAGTCACCTGACTTCAAAATCAGCCCCTAACTCCAAATTTTTACCATCACACCGGAATGGTTGGGAAATACGATATCTTCCCGGTTCAAGATTATAAAACACTCCGACGGGATATACAAAAAAATAATATTGGTTCCCATAAGAAGGAGTGACTATACAACCGGCAAAAGAAATATCCCGTTGGGGAACAGCCTTTTCCCATTTATTCACAGTCCATTTATACAACCACCAGTCACAGCCATACTCCAAAGGTGTATCCGTGGAATTTATTGCCATTGTCGTTACAAGTTCTGTTCCCATAGGATATGTTGCCTTCAATGTTCTCATATATACAGTATCTTCCTTCAGATCACAGTTACAAGTCAACGTATCAGAATGAATTACAGTACATGCACCAGTACCGACAAGGAAACTCTCGCCATCAAATGATTTATCCCTATTGATACAACTACTCATAAGATTAACAAGGGTAAGCAAACATATCAATCCAGCTTTCATAAATATTGTCTGTTTTAACTTATTCTACTAATAAATATAGAACTCACAGGTTATCAGATGAGTTCTGTTATCATGGTCCTCTTCCTTACATATCCTGTATAATCCCTTAGCCAGTCGGGGAATATACACTCCGAGTCCTTTCCATCCGGAACGTCTGCAAGGTTTGACTATCAGTGCGTCATCTCTAAAATCGCTGTTCCCCTTGACAGTACTCCATATCCCTTTTTCATATTTTTCTATCCGATATGCTCTTCCCAATGTTATATCACAATCCGTTTTATTGATAAGATACATAGGATATGACTTTGGCAAATCTTCCGAAAAAACAATATCATAGAAACCGAGCACTATCCTGTCCTGTGGATACAACATCCAGAACGGTAGAATTAACGGATTATAATTATCACGTATTTCAAATTTCGCTCCCAGTTGCAGAATATTCCTCCTTCCTATTTGAAAAGCCTTGACTATGCGATACTTTCCGGGCTCCAATTCTCCAAGAGGAAATTTCAAAAGGCAACTTCTCCTAGGAGGAAGAATCCCATTAAATCCATCAAGATCCTTTCTATAACCTTTATCAGTCCAAGCATCCCCGGTATGTTTCTGTAATTTCCACCCCTCTCCATATCTCATCGGAACATCCAATGCGTTGGACACTACAACCATCATACCACTATCTGATGAATGAACCGTTTTCAATACTTTCATATATACAGTATAATCATGAGAAAAGGAGATACCCAGCTCTTTCTGTTCTCCTAATAAAATTATATCAGGGTTTCCGCCTCCATTATTCCGTTTCTTATCCATATCCATACAACCGGAAAACAAGCAACAGGCTAGAAATAAAAACAGTATCTTGTTATTCATAAGCTTTGTATTCAAAGTCATAAAGTTATTTAATCCTGAACTCGGCTGCCATAGTCCATTTCTCCGGTGAATCAACAAAATTCATATGTTTGATAACTCTGTATATTCCAGGATGATTATCGTTAAGCAGGGGGTAAAGAGCAGCCTGAAAGGTATATGAGCTATGTTGTTTTATTATAATTTCCACAAGATGCCATATCTGATCACCATGCAGAAACACCCATTTGTCCTTTTCTTTTCTTACAATATAATAATCAGTTCCAATTGAAAATTCTTTCTCGTTACTGTTCATTAGTGTTACTTTTACAAGTTTTGTTCCTACAGGATAAACAGATTTTTCTGTTCTCATTGCCACATTCAGTGTATCCATGTAGGCTGTCTTGTTAAAAAACTTTACAGCCGTTTCTTTACCGTTATTGACAACAGTAGCAGAATAGCTCAACACACGTTGCCTGAACAATATTCTCATATAAGGGGAATTAACGCTCCAGGTCATATCAAGCGTATCTCCACGAAGCCCCCATGTCGAAAAGTTCTGTGATATCGCATCTTCCCTGTTTCTGTATTTGTCCAGGTACTCATCCACGATTCTCAACATCCTTTCAGCTCCATTCTCCCGAAGCACCTCAAATTCAGCATAAGCTACTTTTGTATTTCCATTGAATGATTTATAGATGCGATATTTCCCCGGACGATTAGGCACTTCAGAAGTATAAAGCCTGATTGTCTGCTCATGGGTGGGACAGTCCGATGGAAATATCCATAAAACATCATTCCTGATTGGATTGGTCGGCAGCGTTTCCCATGTTTTCTGTTTTTCATTGTAATAGACCAGACTGTAACCTTCGCCACAATCATATTCATAACGGGAGTGGTTGGTTATGATTACTTTTACTTCCGTTGTCGATAACGGATAATAGTCATATTCAACACGCATTGAAAGGGAATCAGGGCTTATGGCTTCCCCTTGCGGAATATCCCGTGGTATAGGACTCGGCACCATAGTTATAGTTCGTCTGGGAGAACCTTCTTTTATCGGAATGATTTCAGGACCGAATGTGATGTCCGACATTATATTGAATTCCAACAACGGAGAATCAAAAACGTCTTTCCTGAATGCCGATTTAAAAACCTCAAAGGAATCTTCCGGTATATTCTGGAAGTCAATGGACACTTTGTCTTTGGTCAGACCTGCTCCTGAACAATGAAAGCGTTGTTGCAGGATACTGTCGGATTTAATAATGCCGTCCACATACCGATGTAAAGCGCATAGTTCCTTTTGCAAACGAATGCTGTCTGTTTCGTCCTTCTGTCCTTTCCTGGAAGAATCGGAATGGCAAGAACACAATAGTATCAATGATATAAAAAGTAAATGTTTCATAGCGTTATCTTCCATTGGGTTAATATCACATCGCCTTATCAAGTTATTTCTGATACAACTCGGATGAAGTTATTTCAAACTCCGCATAGGCTACTTCTTTGGCATCTCTATAGAATGTTTTATAAATTCGGTATTTTCCCGGACGATTGGGTATTTCAGAAGCATGGAGTTTGATTGTCTGCTGATGAGGGGGATATTGGGGAAGCAATACCCAACCAATATCCTCAATAGTTGGATTGGCAGATATTGTTTCCCATTGTCGTTTGCTGCCATTATAAAAAGCAAGGCTGTAGTCATTTCCACATGTGTACTTTTGCCAGGAGTGATTGATGACAAATATTCTCACTTCCGTAGTTGACGGCGGATAGCAGGCATATTCTGTTTTCATGGAAAGCGAATCGGGATTCATGTTTTTTCCGATTGGAATATTACGGGATACCGGATGCAATGTCTGTGTCATTGATTGTGGGGCTTGGGGGATCTCTTTTGTTTTATCCAGCCTAAAAGTTACCGGAACTGTATATTTCACCTTTACAGCTTTCCCTTTCAATGTTCCGGGTTTCCATTGGGGAAGCGTTTTTATGATACGTAATGCCTCTTTATCTAAAAAAGGGTCAACACTTCTCACTATGTTAGGTTCTGTTATGTGACCGTCTTCATCTACAATAAATTGAACAGTAACTCTTCCTTGTATTCCCTTCTTCCGTGCTTCTGCCGGATATTGTATATTGTCGTTGATGAACTGCAACAGTTTATCCATACCACCGGGAAATTCAGGCATTTGGTCAATGACTCTAAAGACGGGTTGGTCAACAAGCACTTCGTCCGGTGGTAAGGTATCTTTCTGTTGGTTATCAGAATGCACTTTAAAAAATTCAACAGCATCATTCTGCAATTGGAATTCAGCCATTAAAGTATGTTTTCTATCATTTCTTCTTATTGTAAGAAAAAAGCGATAACGACCGGGAATATGCCTGAACAATTCCGCATTATAATAATATGTACTGCCTTGTTGGAGCATGATTTCTTCAGCAAATACAATAAGCTGCATAGGTGCATCCCTCCATATTCCTTTTTCATCCTCATAAGTGTAGCTGTAATATCCTCCAAGACCAATATCAGTACCACTATTGTTATGTAATACAAAAGTCACTTGTTTCTGTCTGGTGGAATATACAGGGTATTCGGGATACAATGACAATCCGAGGGTATCATTTATTCCTATACTACTGTTTATAGTATCCACTATCGGATTATGTTTAGGTTTGCTTGTACATCTGACCATCAAAACACAAAGCAGTATGGTTACAAATATCGTTTTCATGGCATACTTTCATTATTTCGGGCAATTTGACTAGTGGGAGATTCAAATCTTATCGGGAACATGAACCTTACTTTCAGATTCACTCCATCCTGATTACCCGGTTTCCATTTGGGCATTATTGAAACGATACGTAACGCTTCCTCACAAAAAGCTGTATCGCCACGTAATGTCGGACTGATGTTGCGAATGATCCCAGGCTGTATTATACTTCCATCCTTGTCTATAACGATCTCTACTGTAATCCTGCCTTCCAGTCTGCTTTGTCTTGCAGTTTGAGGATACCGGATATTCTGTTTTATAAACTCCACCAGTTTAAGCATACCACCGGGAAACTCAGGCATATTCTGAACAAGATTAAATATATCATCCCTATTTTTCTCTGTTATAGGCTCTGCCATAACAGGGGCATACTTAGCACTAACTGGAATAGGTTTACGTCTTTGTGATTTTTGTCGTGATGTATATGCTTCAAACCATTGATGGATTGTATAATAACATTCCTCATTCTCATTATAGACTCTGATTTTCAAAAGATAATCACCCGGTTGACAATTATCAGGAAAATCAACACTTATCTCGGCAGTCTTCCCTTTTCCAAGATGCAGGGCGACAGACTCCTTATCCACGTCTTTACCGGGAATCTTATGTAATTTCTTCTGTTTGTCCTCCAGATAAAAATCAGCCTCACCTTTATATATCAGATTACAATTAGAACTGCCAATGGAAATATAAACCTTATCTTTGAAAATACTGATATCATTTACCATGATATCCTCACTTTTTTCACGGTTTATCCGGTTGTTATGCCTGTCAAAAGAAGCCTTGACCACTCCTTCCGTATCATCTATCAAATGTCCCCATTTTACAGGCACCTCTTTCTTTACAGGAGAAGTGGCATCTACGGGAGGAATATACTCAATTTCGATGGCTTCTGTATCTTTCGGATCTTGTTTGGGACCCTCTTCTACAATCACAACTTGATTATCTCTTCTTTTCTTTTTCTCTGATATTCCAAATGTCACGGGAAAATAGAATTTAACCCTTACCGTTTTTCCGTTCAACTTCCCCGGTTTCCAGGCTGGCATCATCCCTATAATACGGAGCGCTTCCTTATCCAACAGAGAATCTGCACCATATACCACTTTAGGCTGTATTATTTTGCCATCCGTATCTATTATACCTTCTATCCAAACCCTTCCTTGTGTCTGTTTTTGTAAGGCAACCGGAGGATACAGAATGCTCTGCTGTATGAATTTTACAAGTTCTTTCATACCTCCGGGATATTCCGGCTTTTCATCCAATAAAGTATAGACTTCATTTCCGGATGTCTTAAAATTCGGAAACAGCAATATGGTAGAGTCCACTACAATCATCGAAGTATCCATACTTACAATATTATGGCATTCTTTTCCTTTAATATTCTTCCGCTTATTAGTACAACAGACGGCTAGAATACAAAATCCTATCAAAAACACCGGTCCGATTCTCATAAATAATAAGTAAAAACAGTGATTCAATATGGAGACAAAAATCATATTTTCCCTTCACTTATGCCTGTAACGCCTCTGTTCCTAAAAACACATCAGACATAGCCCATCAGTCATCCCCCAACGGGACAGCCGAGAAACTCTTATATTCCCTGGTCTGCCCCATCACAACCACAGGATTCTCAAAGGTTTCATATATGCTCAATACTGAAGAACTGATCCTGTCAATCTGCCAGTAGCAGTAATCCAGAAGAAGATATCTGTTATTGGGAGTGATAAAATCATATCGGAAATAATGTACATGCTCTTCCACTTCCTCACCATCACACGTCGTCCGTGATTTACAGGAAGCCTTACCATTCAGCCCGAACTCATAATGTTCACAGACTTCCGCATCCCTGCCATCCTCAGTACGTATCTGAAATGTTCTCTCCCATGCATAACCGGTCAGATTAGTAACAATGGTATTGCTATCCTCCCCATAATGTTCATCAATACAACCTGCAAGAGACAGTACGCATATAACTGTCGAACCCAATAATCCGATTAATGTTTTTTTCATAGTCCGTCACTTTTTTATTTTATTGAATACTATACCGATATATAAAATAATCTGTTCAAGTCCCTCCTTGTTGTCTTTTTCATCAATCAGGCCACGTTTTCATTCTTATATTACAATAAAAGGTCTGCGCCAGCAATCATACCATTAATACTGAAAACTTTTATAATTCAGCAAATTATTAAAAAATCTCTCATCAAGAGAGACCGGTCTGATTTTCCGTCCTTCCTGTCTAGCCTCTCTCATCATCCTGTTCATGGATTCCATATCTCTAAGACGGAATTCAAACACTTCCTCAGAAATATTCAGTTCACTGCCACTTCCGGCATGACAAGTCATGATTCCATCTTCATCTATTGTACAATGCCTGTAAAAACGGTAAGTTGCAGCTTTCATCTGATTGTCCAGATTCTGTATTTCCGATTTTGAATAGACATGTCTGGAAAGGTTCTCATAATATTTTTCCGGAATAATATCTATAAACGCATTGGATTCGACATACTCCTTTACCGTTTTTACATCAGGGTCATCCGTCACATAGTTCCCCTCACGGTCTATGCAGAACCAGTAATCACTCTTCCACTCCCAATGTTCCTGGTTTCTGCCGACAGGAATCCGCTCTCCCGAGTAAGTGACTTTCGCCCTGTTATTCTTGAACGGACAAGCAAAAGCATACTGGGGCTGAATAACAATATTGCCTTTGGGATCTGCAAATCCAATCTTTCCATCCTTGTCCTTTATACGGAACAATCCTTCCCTAACAGGATCCGGAGTGTTGTAATGGTTGAAAACCTCAAACAGCTCCTTCCCTTTATTATTGATACAAACAATCCGCTTGTCCAGAACAAAACCAATGTGACGGATGGTATCGCTGCCACAATATACATATTTACCGAATGGAATTATTGTATCCTTCCTTGCATTCAAATAGCAGACCGATACTCCGGTTTCCAAAGTCTCCTCCTTTGTATGTGCTGTCAAGACCGGATAATGGAGTCTGATGAAGGTTTCTTTGGAAGTCACCACATATTCCCCATTCACCAATGATACTTCCCAAGGATATATACTTCTCATCGTTTTCTCAAACGCTTTTACCATTAGCGCCCTTCGCTCCGCCGGAAAGGGTTTCAGCCTATGGAGAAATATATGGGTCTGGTAACAATCCAGAAGATGACCGTCCGGTGAAATTTTCAAGTCACCCACAGCAAGTCTTATTTCTTTTCCCTCCATTTCCGGGAATTCATCAAAAGGAAAACGTTTTTCCAATTCAGACTGTACATTGTCGACTCTGAAACCGTCTCTGACCCTATGATTATGGTAAAGCCGCTGTTTCACAATGACACCTTTATATACTCCCAAGACATATTCCTTCTCCATATAATACGGATAATTACTGCCCGACCACCGCGTTTCCTTTCCACATCCAGCTCTGACCTCCGAACTGAGCCAAGAAGCGTGAATGCCTTTTCCGTCACAGAATCCTGAAAACATTCTTTCAAGAGTCTTCCTCCCATACACTTTCTCCTTTCCTCCGGAGAATACTTTCAGACCCACCAGATATATCCTCTGATCCTTTACAGTCCAGTATCCGATGTGGTTTTCCTCATCTCTCCGGGGCCATTTGTATTCCTTTGGTAAAAGCTTTTCAATCCTGCTGTAAGCTGTGGAGTCCCACCTTAAAGGTTTTGCCATCAGTTTCCAATCTTTACCGTCCATCCGGATTATATCATAAACGGGGGAATTCGCAAACAAGAAAGACATTTGTGAAAGAAAAAATAAGAATAACAGAACAAGTCTCATAACTGTTTATTTTATAGTTGTCATTTATTCACAATCTTAAATCTTACGAGCATGGAATAGCTTTTCTTTATGGTACGGAAACTGTCAAATGATTCAGCGTCAGAAGAACGTACATTGCTTTGTATTCCCGAATACGGTAAAATATTGAAGGCTTCACTTTCAACAATCCGAATTACATCACCCAATTTCTTACCAACCGCCTCCACCAGATATTCAGCTTTTCTCCGGGCGGCCATAAGTGCTTCAATCTTCCCTTTCCGATGATATACAAGCATGTCCTTGTTTTCCAGTTCTCCGACACGCATGGTATTGATTCCTCTTGTATCTATATTTCCGATTATCTCATCAATCAGTTTGAAGTCGGTCAATGTGATGTCGAAACGTTTGGATACTAGAAAATCATGACCGCGTTCACGCCAATAATCGCCAATTTCCTGGGTACGGATCGCATCTTGGGAAACACCCGCTTCATCCAAGGCTTCTCTCAGCTTCCACTCTATATCATTTAACGACACTTTAGTACGATAATCCTCCGGTTTTGATTTACCATCGAACTCTTCTTCAAAATACTCCCTAATTTCAATGATATAATGAATCTTATCCGGTACAATTTCTATTTCAGAGGTTCCAGTTACTTCGATGTAGCGTTCTTCTGTTTGGGCCTGCAAGGGAAGAACCGATAAAACTCCCCATATCAATGATAACAATTTCGTCCTCATATTTTTGTTTTTAGTGGTTCAGATAAATTATTCAGTCATTTTTCTTATTTCTTATATGTGGCATTCCCGATTCGTTTCTTTACAGATTCCATTCAGTATTTGATACTAATACAGAACAGGATGACAATATTACACTGGCGACATCCATCGTGTTTCGAGCTGATACTAAAAATGATGCGGTTTGTTTTATCGTAGCAAATAAGAAAGCCGAATCTTTCAGCCGGCTCCAGTCTACCCATGCAGAATGTATTACTACCGTTCTATCCAATATACAGGTTGAGTTCAAGATAATAATATTCTTTCCCGTTTTCAATATAAGAGTCAATCTGTATCCTATCCTCACGCGCCAACCAACCGACAGCCATATTCAATTCACGATCCGAAAGTCCTGAAAGCCTTTTAATCTCTCTGTATTCCAAACGCCTGTTATTGTCCAACAGCCTCCATACAATTCCAGCATTTATACCGATACCATTCTTATTCATTGCAACATATCTTTCAATTTAACCGAAACAGAAATTATAGGTGTTTTCACTACAGATTCAATCTGTCCGTTTTTACTTCCTATGGAAACTTTATTTTCACATACCAGCCAACCGACAGCCAATGCAGTACTTTCAATACTCAGGTTAAGTATCCTTGCAAGTTCAGATATTGAAACAGACTTCACCTCATTCAGTGTATGCCATATTTTTTCAGCATTGATTTTTACAGATTTCTTATCCATGGTCTTATTTATAAGTAGTTCCGAATTGAATCTATATATTATGAAGTAATATCGGTTTCCAGGAAGGAACCAGATACTTATGACATATAGAGCAGACACATGAGTCTATATATCAGCCTTGTATTGGAAATTTCTTTTCAGTGGAGTTCCAATGTTTGATAATACTTTTCAGGTAAGAGCGAGATTTGTACATGTTTATTCTTGTCATAATATAATCTCCAGGCTTGTGCCCTATATGCAAACCCATCTAAATTAAAAGCGGAAGGGCATTAACCTCGTCTATAAGTGCGGGAGTCGAAACCCTTGGTACAACAAGAAACGCCCCTACTAAATATTGCAGACCAAACGTATGGCTATTCTTGGTACTTTCCAGGAAATTTCGACTTTTCACTTATACAGAACCAGCTAAACGCTTTTGTTTATAACCATTTGTTCATTTTAATGAACGATTCAAACATACATTTATTTTTCGGAAAAAACAACTGTACCAAAACATTTTTTTTTATTTGAGAATATTTTTTTAAGAAGCGACTCATGAATAAATCCACATAGAAACATATTCACTGACACGAATATCATCTGTTACATTCTATCCTTGTAACATATCTCCATATAAAATAAAAAGAAGCCATATCTTTGTCAGTCCCAATATACTTTCAGACTATAATAATCAACCTGTTTTACAGATATATCTTATTTATTTCCTTTTTCCTGGCTCACACAACCATCGTATCCGCTATCAAAACATACTATTTATCCGCATTGGCAAAGAATCCATTTCAGACTATCCTTGGTACTGTAGCTGCTATGAAAAGAGAGAATAATAGAAAGGAAAAACATATATCGTAAACCAAAGGAGAAAAAAGCTGAGCAATATTCGGGTGCACTCAAACTTTTTATCAAAAACTATCCTGTAAAGATGATATCCAAACTTGAAGGAGTAAGCGTCAGCACTGTACAGAGGTTGAAGAAGGAGTTTTGCTTATAGAGAGAGGTTTATTTAGAGAGAGGTGTGATAAGCCTCGGCTATGTAAATAGAACTGTGTCAAACCTTTAGTTTATTATTTCTTAGTTTAATACTACTCTGAATTTATCTGATATTCAGACATTTATCCGAAAGTAAAATTTGAGATAATCAGACTTGTTAAGGATTGACACAATTTGAATTACGGTCTCTAAGCCTCTCTCTTATTTTTAGGGGCACCTTTTATATATTATGCTATAGAATCATTTTTTATTTCCACATTTTCATTAACTTCCTGTATACTAAATTCTGTTTGATATTGAACCTCTGAATGATTTTGTTTAAATATACACCACCATATTTCTCCGCCTATATAGAAAAGTAAAATAGCAAGGCCTATTCTTAAAGTACAATACTGGTTACCATTAATTTTATTATCAGAATTCTTACTATTGTCAACGTTAGCTTTAAAACTGCTTACATCAGATCCTATAAAGTGATAAAGTGTATATTCTAAAAATAAAAAGGCTACCCATATACACAAACTTCCCAAAAACAAGCAAGGACTTAAATCATGATTCAGTAATGAATAACCTACGATAAGTATCCAAGCCAATAATACAAATACAATAAAGCCAATTGTTATTTTATAAGTGGAGTGGAAGTGGATAAGATGTTTCTGAGCATTATTTGTCTTCGCATATAATATGTGTTCAAAAGGCATATTCCCTTCTTTTTTCAATATTTTCCTCCAGTTCTCCAACCAACTCCGGTGTCCAATCATAGACAAATACCAACAGTAGCTAGCTATAACTCCTAAAATGGCTATAACAGTCAGAATATCCCAATAAGTACAATTTAGATAGAATAACTTTGCACCCAAATTTGTAAATTCATTATTAGAAATATTCCCTTCCACCTCCACTATTTTCCCCGTACTCACCAATATTGTACAATATGCAACAAGTAAAGCACCATTAAACAGGGAGTAATAGTTCATCCATGTATGATATCTTTGCTCCATCCTGTTAAAATGAGCAAATATCAACTTATAGTGTTCTAACCTTCTTTGTTCTTCATCCATCTTTTCTTATGTTTTACTGTATTCTTTCTATGTTATAAATAGTGTTTATCTCTTCCGCTTCCAGCACACGGTCATAGATACGGATATTGTCCAGTTTCATATCAGCGGAAGAACTGGTATAATGTCCGTCACAGTCACCACCGATCTGCACTTTGATTGAAGTTGGAATATCATAGACTCCTTCACAGTTGGCTACAAGCTTACCGTCCACATATAATTTCTTCTCGCAACTTGATCCGTCACCATTGGGAATATGAGTGAAAGCAACCATGTGCCATTTTCCGTCCTGTAGTGAGCTGAACGGATAAGAGAAGGAATAGGAGAGGCTTGGTTTTCCACGGTTATTGGAATAAAGTTCAAATTTTCCACTGGATGTACGGGTGGCAAAGCAGGGATAGTCCAAAGCCTTGTCCATATTTACAGCTGATAGAAGAATACCCGCTCCAAAATCCTTGATCCACATGCTTGCAGAATAAGTGGTGTTCTTGAAAAGCTGATAAGGTATGTTGATATACTGTTTCTCCACCTGTCTCAGATAAACAGTTTTTCCTTTGTTCGAAGGAGTGTCAGAAATCATATCCGGACGATTGATCAGTGCTGCATCATAATGATTGGGAGAGCTGTCATCACCTGTTTCATCATCAAATGTATAATATGCCACCAATCCTACTCCAATGGAAGCAAGCTCGTCCGCATCAGGTATTTCTATTGGTGGTTGCGGTTCCTGTTCGTCATCATCTGTAGAGGAACAGGAATATAAACAAATTACTAATAGTACAGGGTATAGATAATATTTTATTTTTCGCATGTTATATTGTCAACAATGATTATAAAGTATAATCCCCGACTTTCACAAGCCAGGGATTATCATTTATAAATTTAAAGTTTTTATTATATCTAAGTATTTCTCTCGCTTGAGAAACGACTTATTCTTGATTAATGATTACTGTTTCTTAACAGTGAATCCAACTTCAGCTGTCTGAACGTGACCGTACATGTCTACATAAACTACTGTCAATGTAGAAGCCACATCAGCTGTCGGATTGGTAGAAGCAGAGTTCTTATGGAACTTGATAGTCTGATTACCCCAATCTTGGCTATTTTGACTATGATCACGAACAAAGTAATCTTCATCCTTAGAACCGTTGCTTGTAATCTTGGCGTCAACTACACGAATTTCTTTCAAATTCAGTTTAGTCATGTCAACACCGTACTTAGTACTGTTGTAAGTATTTACACCAAAGATATCGGCACAATTTACTTCAAAGTTTTCTTCTGCATAAACCGCACTGGTCTTAGGCATTTCATCTTCTTTAGAATCTTTGCCATCAGCTGAATACCAAATACCATCCTTAACGATATAACCTTTATCAGCAGCTTCAATCCATCTCCAAGTATGAACCGGTTTGTGCATATAGCAATTGTATACAGTATTGAATGAATCGTATGCTTTAACTGCATGATTTTGATTTGTCAATACTTTGTTATTGTCTACATAAGCACTTACACCTGCATAAACGTATTCTACATCAGTAGCATGTTTGGTTTCGCTGTTAATTAATTTATTAGTAATAGTAACATTCTTACCGAATTCTGCCTCATCTGTATAATCTTTAGTATCATCATTATACTTAGTATTAGCAAGAACAATACGGTATCCAGATGTAACACTATTTCCATCAAAGTCATTTTTCCATCCGTTGAATACATTTTCCATATTCATTGTACCTTCAGAAGCTGTACCTGTTACACCCCATCCATTCTGAGCATCCCAAGTAATAGTACCATTCATATCATACTGACTTGGTATCAAGAAACAGTTATAAACACCGTTTACAATCTGGTTGTCCTTAGCTGTGAATTTATGTTCGGCAGGTTCTGCTGTAGGCAATACTTTTTCTGCGGAAACTTTTATTGTAGCCAATACAAATCCATCAGCATTCTTCAAAGTCAATGTACCGTTCAGTTTAGTATCATTCAATACCAGACCTAAGTTTTCATTGAACTTGGTTACAATTGTAGCCTTGTTAATGTTTGTAGGAATTGTTACGTCCTGCTTTCCTTCTAAAATACCATCTACTACTTTGCTTTCTGTAGCAATTACAGCTGTACCAGCAGTCAATGTTACTTGGAAACCATTAGCTTTTATATGAGTTACCCCATTAACTTTATCTCCCAAACCATCAGCAGCCCATTCGTATGAAGCAATCTTCAGACCTTTCAGTTTAGCCACATCTTCTTTGCTCAATTCTACAGCACCGGATTTTGCATCAACTGTAGTTGCGATAACTTTTGTTTCGATAGAAGGAATTTCAACACCGGCCTCACCTAATTTCACATAGAACGCACGACCGTCCGGATCAACCAAGGTTCCGTCCAAGTTAACAGCATATACACGGAAACCAATGAAGTCATTGATGATTTCCTGATCTTCGTTAGGAGAAATTTTAATTGTTGCGGTTGTACCTTCAACAACTGTGTTCAGGCCTTCATATTTATATGAATTCCAAGCATTCCATTCTGAAGGTGCAGACTCAACGGCGTTAGCTTTCTTATCGAAAGTTACATACATAGCCTTAACTTTTTCTGCTGCTACCCACTTACCTTCGTTATTTTTTTCTTTCAAAGATATGGTGATAGCCTTATTTTGAACAGCCGGATAAGCCGGCATATTTGAACGGTTATCCCCTGTTTCCGGAGCTTGATTTTCTTCTTCTTTAGCAACGAAGTTTCCGTCCTTATCTTTCAATACATTTCCATTTTTATCAAAAGCTTCAGTCAAAGCATTACCAGTCCACTTATATTCTTTAGCCGGTGTAGACCCACTCTCAACTTCACCTGTGATAGACTTGCTTTCAAAAGTATAACGGTTGTTGATGTCATTAACATTAGTGTCATCAACAAAGAAATTTAATTTTTCTGAAGGATCAAAATTACCGTGTTCCAAAGTCAAATCGTAAGTAGAAATGATATTTCTCTTACCCATGGCAGTTTCATCCTCTTTCGTATTGTCTACTGCTACAGCATACAGAACTTTCTTTCCATCTTTATTAGTAGCGGCTGCATTGAAAGAGTCCTCATCATAGTTTTTCAAAGCGACTTCAACCACCCACAAACCGCCTTTAGAAATACCTCTTGTACCTGTCAGCAATTCATCGTACGGAGTGATGTTCTTCACTTCAACAATATCCAGTTTTTCACCTTTGCTGTCCTGCAAGCTGATCATGCTTGCGTCCAGATTAGCATTGGTAGGAGATACACGAATCAAGAATTTTGCGCTCTTCTGGTCCTGTGTTCCACCTTTGAACTCAAGCTTGTTTGCAATGGTTTTGTCCAAAGTCCATTCGTCACCGAAGATGTTCTTCTGAATTAAGACACTTTCAAAATTAAGATTCCATTTATCTTCTCCTTGATTATTGCTCTCGCTGTTTACCAATGAAACATGAGTAACGCCTGTATAGATGGCAGAAGATAATACATCCAAGTTAGTGTTTATCTTGGTTATTTCTTCAGCAATTTTTTTATAGTCGTTTTTCAGCTGTTCAATCGCTGCTTTTGTTTCTGCAACATCAAATCCCTGAAGGGCTTCTACTGCTTTTTCGCAGGCTTCCAGTTTGGTCTTGACATCACCAAGTTCCTTCCCTGTAGCCTCTTTATATGCGTCCAAAGCGTCCTGTTGCAACTTTAACGCACTCTGCAACTTTCCGATTTCTTCCTTGTTGGTCTTGACATCAGCTTCCAGATTGGTTATTCTTTCGCCTAAAACGCCTTCCACTTTAGACAATTTGTCCAAAATTTCTGCGTCTGCACCTTTGTAAGCGGCAGTAAGAGCTGTGATATCACCTTTGATAGTAGCGATTTCAGATTCGATGGCTTTGATGTCTTCTTCAGATGCTCCTTGATTGTTCTGAATCATCTTAACCAGTTCTTCCTTCACTTTGGCAATTTCGGCCTTAGCAGCTTCAATAGCATTCTTTTCAGCCTGCAAAGCAGCAGCTTTAGCGTCAGCAGCATCGGCAGCAGCCTGATCAGCAGCAGCTTTAGCGTCAGCAGCCTCTTTCTTTGCAGCAGCAATTTCTGCTTCTAACTTTGTCTGTGCACTTTGCAAGTCAGACACTGAAGTTTCAAGAGCTGACACTTTCTTGGAAAGATCTTCCTTTCCACCATTTACAGCACCCCAAAGTTCTTCAATGTCATCATCGTAATCCTTACAAGACACAAATGTTCCTGTCGAAGAAACCATCAAGGCCCCGAACAGGACTGCACTTAAAAACTTTTTGTTCATAATGAATTTAAATTTATAAATTTAAAAAACTAAAAATTGGTTTTCATATTTATTATAAAGGACTTAATTGCTTTGTCTGAATCTTGTCATATATTGTATGGGGGTCATTCCCGTTATTTTTTTAAAAGCTGTATAGAAAGGGCTTTTCGAAGCGAAACCACATTTCTTCGGAAGATTTTCCAAAATGCTACAGCCGGCTCTCAACAACTCCTTGGCATATTCCACCCGATACCTGTTCAACAATCCTTTCAGGTTACATTCAAAATACCGATTCACCACATTGGAAAGATAGGTCTGGTTCGTATCAATCATAGCACTCAACTTTTTCAGAGACAATTCTGAATCCAAAAACACCTTCTTTATCTCCAACTGGTAAAGCAGATTCTTGTAGATCAGACTATCTATTTCCCTGTTGCTTCTACCTTTCATGACAAATTCCTCCTCCCAGTGTTTTTCAACAGCTTTGAAGAGCAAATTCTTCTGTCTTTGAGAAGTGGAACTGACCTCCTTACGTTTTAGAAATAGATATTCCATACTGTCTTTGTTTCTTTAAATTTCCTCCGCCACACACCATTGTCAAATGTTGTATACAGATTTGTTTTTCCTGTTTTT
This sequence comes from Phocaeicola sp. GP0067, assembly GCF_031119655.1. Lineage (NCBI taxonomy): Bacteria > Pseudomonadati > Bacteroidota > Bacteroidia > Bacteroidales > Bacteroidaceae > Phocaeicola > Phocaeicola sp. GP0067. The sequence goes on along the minus strand of NZ_JAVHZY010000001.1, from coordinate 461,434 downwards.
ATAGGATGAAACGTTATTTTGGTGCAAATATACATACTTTATCGAAACTTTGTGCATTTTTCCTATAAAAAAATATAGAATCTCGTAAAATAATCGTTTTTCAGGTTATTTTCAAGCTGTTATGTGAAGTGGAGTTAAATCGAATACACCTTATTTAATATGAATCGCATTTCATTAGCGGACGACAAGCAGATAAATTTAATGAGTTACATTCCTGTAACAACAAAAAGATCCACCAGCCGTTTAAAGACTGATGGATAAATTAATAACAATACACAAAAACTCCATCAAACTTCATAGCCTGACGGATTGATAAATATAGAAAGGATCTGTACTATATTACCAATATAACATAATCCGATGAATCTCCGAAATCCCTCACCAACAAAAGAAGAGAAGCACCATACATTACGTACAATACTTCCCTGTAATACATATATGAATTCTTACTAATATACCAACTTCACCACCACTTTCTCATAATCCGCATCCACCGACATTCCCCTGATCCGACCAGCATCAGGTTTCCTTGCCGATCCTTGATTTTTTGAGAACAATAGAAGTTGTGGCGTTTTCCCTAGGTATCCCACAATTATATCATCAAAATATTCTCTACGCTGCTATAATCCTGCCTCCCCATTGTAGAGCCATTGCATTCGCTATTCCGGGGAAGGTCTTGCTTCTGAGTTTTCTTCTTTCTTCAGGCGATACACCCGAGAAGAATATATCAGTGAACCACTTAGGAGATTTGTTTCCGCTCTTTGAAACATAGATCTCACCTTTCCCGACTATATTTGTAGGTGTCAGGAGAGGTAAGTTTTTCAACCATAGACAGGTCTTCTTGCTCGCTTCATGACCAAACTGCCAAGGCTCTATGATCTGGTCGGGTTTTCTCCATCGGCTGCTCATGATACCAACCGGATTTTCTATAGCTAATTTATCTACTCCAACCCTTGAAACATCCATGAAGAACTGAACTGCATCTTCACGGTCTTTGGCTCTGTCAGGGAACTTCGGATGTGGTCTTCTCTGTTCTATCGGAAGGCTTTTATCGTCGGGGTGATAATACCATCTCGCACCTGAAACAGCAAGATAAGTACAGGGTGGATGGGCTATAACCAAATCCCAATTACCGTCAAGAAAGTATTTAGTGCCATTTTCCAAAGTTCCACCTCTATTGGCTATTACATCAAACATATCCCCCTTAAAATGATACTCCGGATATCCACCACTGCATTCCTGAAGGTCACAACTGAAAGCCTTATGACCCAATCTTCTGAAAGCCAGACAAACGGCCTGACTTTCTTCACATGCTACCAAGACATTCATACTTTCTAGAATATGATTTGCATTAAAATCCTATCCGAATAAGTTCTCAGGCCGATATGCTCTACCTTCTGTCCCATCTCCATAAACAACAGAAACTTATAGAACCTGATGAATGCCGTTATATCTGTATAGAAGTTCTTCCCGGCAAAATTAAGTGGAAACAATAAGGGGTAGCCTCCAACTTCCATCCTTTGAAATGCTCCGATTTCCATTCCTGTAATCAAAGCCATATCTGAATCATAGACTATCAATTTATTGGGATTGCAACGAAAGTCCCTGATAAAGAACATCCTGACCTCCTTCTCGCTAATTTCCTTGATTCTGAACTGTACCAGTCCGGAAGTATATTCGTCCAGTGATTCCTGTACTCGTGATTCTATTTCTTCAATACTCATATTTGTATTGAGTATTTCCCCATTTGCTATAAAATAGTTCTTCATAGTTCTTTAGATTTAGTTTTTTGAGATTTAATGGTTAACGTGATATTCCAATCCTTTTTAAGATAAGATTGCAATCCTCTGTATGAATCAATTCTTCTTCTTTCTCTCGGCATGATTGATAAAGCCTCTTGAAGTGTAATAGTAATGCAGAATCCGGTTTTAAAAGCATCCCCATATTTGCTCTGGAGTAATGCTACGTCTTTTCTGTATTTCTCAGGGATAGGTTTGGTGATTGTCTTGTTGCTGTCTTTTTTCACGATAACACTTGGCTCAGCATCATTTTCCAAGCGATTAGAAACAGAAACTTTTTCAGCTCCTAATATCCTACTTATAAAATCGATAAACATTAAATGCGATTTATATTTCAGAAGTAAGGATTTGAGCTGGCGAGAATAGCGTTTTAGCGATTTGGAAAGGAGAAAGAATAAAAGAAAAGTGTCCTCAAATCAGATTTATAACCATGAATATCAGACACTCTTCTTATGAGTATTGTTTCTTCATTGATAAGGCTTTCAGTGCTTTTTACAGAAAGGATTATATGACGCTGACGTAATACTTAAACAACTAAGAAGTCAGATCCCATTATTTTCCATACCCTTTAATCATCAATAACTTTCCCAACCCTTTCTCTTTCACCATACTTATTTATATATATATAAGGTGCCAAAACCAGAGACAGACTTGATCACCACCATTTCCCGATCAATAAAGCCAAACATATAATTGCTTTTTCATGGGAACTGTTATATCTTTGTCATGAAAAAACAAAACCAAAACATATTACAATGGCAACAACTAAGAAAACAACAGCTAAGAAAACAGCAACAACTAAAAAGACTACAACAAAGAAGACAACCACAAAATCACCTGTAGAAATCATTACTCCTGATATTGTAGGAACCAGTGCGGGTAAGATCTGGAACACACTTAACGGATCAGAGGAAGCATTGACAGAAAAAGAATTATTGAGCCTGACTAAACTTTCCGGACAATCATTATATCTCGGATTAGGATGGCTGGCACGTGAGGGAAAACTGGAATCTGGTGGTAAGGAATTTAAACTGGCATAAAAGAAGTGGCTCATTGGGGTAAAAACAACTCCTAAACCACTTCAAACTCTCACCGTAAACCAATAATACCCTGATTCCCCCAAAAAATAAGTAGAGTAACCTTTTTAATTTCCAGTTATTGATATGATGAATACTGATACTGTTCCATTCTTTCTCAAATTCATCATATATCATTTCATTACTCAATACACATTACCAAAAACCGGAAGATAATTTATCCAGTATATCTTTCTCCTATATAAATGGAAAGTTTATATTGAAAATAATAGAATCCCAAACAAAACAACTTATCAGCCAGAAACAAGTAATTACCTTCCAATACTCCCTAGATAACAATAACAGCATCAAATCCAGACAGAATTATCAAAGTATCCAGCAATCCTAATCTGACTTTGATTCATTAGTTATCATTGTTTCCTTCTCTCTTTCCACCCTCAAGAGGAAAAGGAGCGGAAGCGAGACGGGGAAATTACAAGACCTATGTTTTGATTAATTTTTGAATAGATAAAATTGAAAAAGCTATATAAAAACATTATTTCCGACCCATTTCCCCGACATTACCGCTCTTCTTTTTCTTGAGGTAGGGGAAAGAGAAGATAACAGAACAATAAAATATCAAATCTATCCGAACTATGACTGAGAAGAAGAAAGCTACAAACCAATTCCTGACTGCTACAACCAACAAAAAAGACTTGAACATCAACAAATATAAATCAACGGCTGGAATATTAATGTGATGACTGGTAAATGAACAGTATCGCAACTCTTCCACATTCTCTTACTCTTTATAACAAATTTGATTCGGGTTAAGTCGAAGACGGAAGTACAGACGAAGTATGAGTATGGTACATAACCCGAAGGGATGGAATAATTTATCTACATAAATGCTTATTCTTTAAGCTTTTGTACATGATTTGCACACTTTTTTATTCCACTCTGTCTTTCAGTTATGTACTACATTTCACTTCGTTCCATACTCTTGTCTCCGACTTACCCCTAAAACCGATAATACCCTGAATCCCAAAGAGAACAAGTAGAGTTACCTTTTTTTACTATACCTATACATAAGACCTCGGATTTTTTGGACAGTAAGAGGTTTTAATTGAATATCAGGATTATATCTATTCATTTTCGTCCATGGTCAATAATAAACAGGGCATTATCATCCAAATAACTACTCCGACCGACAATCATCTTATTTCATCAGTCATAAAAATGCACTACCATTTATCACAAACAATAGTGCATATAACTTTAAATCTGATTCTAATGAAACAACAGGAAGTATGGCAGCAAGTACCAGCTTCCATTGAAAAAACAAAGAACATACTGCTATTTTCACAAACCACAATATACAGATACAAGTGTATAACTTAAACCTGTTTTAAGATGAAAAACACAAAACTTACATTACTATTTTCACAAACCATAATGTACTTACAAATTAAGATTAATATAAACCTTCCAATAATATATGAGGTCATAACATTGAACATTCATCTAAAATGTACATCACTATCTTCTCAGACTATAATGTACCAACATATCAAATAATCTACATGATATAAAAACAAACAATCAGGTATATATCAAGGTACAGCATAAAACATTATTACTTATTTTGTCATATACAAAACTATACATTATATATGATACTTACTAATATTATTAAATAAAAAACATGTATCTGATAGTATCTTATCTGTATAATCGGATAAAGCCAGCTGTTTTCTCTCTGATCTTATTTTGAGCTTTCATCCGGTTCGTCTACAGTAACCTTTCACTTTATTTTACTGGGGTTAGTCAGAGACAGAAGCCTAATACGAAGTATGAGTTTTGGTACATAACCCGAAGGGATGTTATAAAAAAACTGACAAAACACTTATTCTTTAAGCATTTGTACCTGATTTGCACACTTTTTTATAACACTTTGTCTTACAGTTATGTCATACATTCCACTTACGTTCCATACTTCCGCCTCCAGCAAACCCCTTAACCTGTAATTCCAAGATTTTCCAAAAGACAATTACAGTTACCTTTTTTTCTTCTTTTCTGTTATATCTATTAGAATACTAGAATTCTTTGGAAGTCAGAATAGATAATTGAATATCAGAGCCATATCCAACCAAACATCATACAAACATAAAGGATCAATCTTCACTTCATTATCCATACTTCGGCCGGTGATTATTTTACCCTATCAATAAAAAACAAATTTATTATAGACCAGACCTAATATTTATCGGACATCAGGAAACATTTACAATTAATTTTCAGCCGTTTCCCTGTCACAACTTCCTCACTAAAAAACATATAAGAACCACAACGTTATCAACTATCCCCCAAAAAGCCAACATAAAATCATCACATTATTCATTCTACTTATCCAATTATTATCAGAATTCGAACTATACCTATTTATCGACAAACAAAATATTAGCCGGCTATTAATATCATCAAACCAGACCAGGAAAATCAAGACATGGATTCTATACCAATCAGTCTGAAAGAGGAACTGACATATTCATTAAAACCTATTGTAGATCCTGGTCCATTGTTTTCTTCTTCCCTGCCTCAAAGGGAAAAAAAGTATGAACAAGACTTTTTATGATTCTGATAACCCATAAATCAATCTGTCACATTCTCTAACCAAACCCAAAACAGAACCAAGAAGATCAACCGCCATAATACAGGTTGATCTTTCTTTTCCCCACTTCCTCAATATCAAGTTCTATATCCCGTTTCTCCAGGCAGGAAAGTATACCAACCGTCTTTTCAGCAATCTCCTTATCCATATCTATCACAACACCTTCACCGACAGACACTTTACATATACCTCCGAAAGAAGCAATCCTTTCAAGAACAACCTCAGGAAAAAGCCCGTTCTGAATCCTTCCGGCTATCAACAATGAATTTCCGACAACCCTGTCAGAAACTGTTATACTGTCAGCCTTCATCCCAAAAGCCGACATAAGTTCATTCATATCTCCGACTGTAACCATAACGGGAGACAAAGATAGTAATTCATTCTCACTATTTACCCAACCGGCTGTTCATGACACCAGAAAATTATAACTATAGATCTTGTTCCGAACTAGAATATCAATAACAGGCAGAATATCAAAACACAATCCTCACTGCAATAATTCTCCATGTGGCATTCGGTGATCATTTTATTTCATATCAGCCTGGATACATAATTATTACAGAGTGGATTAAAATCAGGAAACATTAAAGGATTGATTTTCGTTCTTAAATATCAACCATACTTTCAGCAACCTATATCACATTTATTTTTCTGACTACAACCGATAATAATTCATTCCACTTATTCAAATTGCTTCATCATTATCAGAAATTGGGTTGGCAGTAAGGAAGAAGCATATATTACTCTGTTTATCATTCAATATAATCAGGAATAAATAAAAAACTGACCGAACATTATTTCATTTATATCATTCATTTTATCAAATAAGCCAAAATATGAATTTTTACATCAAACCTTGCCTACTATTGAACCTAACAGCTAATATGAACAATTAATGGATTTTAGTTCATTGTCATCTTCTTCCCGTCCTCAAGAGAGAGAAGGGGGGAAAGGGGAAAGCGGAACCCCTAAAACCTAATTTTTTACTGATTTTGGGATAACTAGAATTGAAAAAAGTTATGAAAAATAGACTTTTCCACCCCCTTTTCCCCCATTTCCCCTCCTTTTCCCCTCTTTTTCCTTTGAGGCAGGGAAAGAAAAGAATAAAACATCTGAATAATCCATAAATTACAAACTAGAATCTATTATTCCCTCCAATAATACTAATAGTTTAGCTTCCACTTTATATTATAAATAAATAAAACTCAGCCTCTTCTCCGGTCTTGAAACCTTCTTACTGATTTCGATGAGAGGTAAACCGCTGAAGCATACACAGATGAAAATTCACGACCAAAAAGGCAGGGTTTCAAGTGCTGAAAAGCCCTACGGACGGGATGAGATTATTTTTTTTAATTGCCCGAAAGCCTATTGCTGAATAGTTCAAGGAAGAATTCGAGAAGTTAAGACAGAACATACGCCGACCAATACAACCGCAAAGGTATGAATGGCACTTTTTGTGTATATTCGCAAATAAAAGTACACCGGGAACTATGTCGGGTACGTGATGAACAAAGAACTTTCGAAAAAATCAAAATAAATACAGAACTATAGAAAAAACTGAATTGATTTATAGTTCATATTTACGCTAGTATTAATAATGATTTTTCGTATATTTGAAAATCTTATTAGCAACGTATTGTTTAATACTTTATACTTATGAAAATCAGAATATTGCATCTTATATTATCCAGCTGTCTTATCTTTGGCTGTACTAGTAAATTTTCCAAAAGTAAAATAATGGACTTTGATAGTATTCAAACAGCAAAACTAATTGATGTACCGAATGAAGAAACTATTCATGCATATTATGATACGGCAAGAGTTCCTATTAAATATTTGCCAGAAGAAAATGAAGAAACAGATATTTATCTAGTGGTAGAAGTTATGCCAGAATTTCCTAATGGACTTAAAGCCTTATTTGATTTTATCTATGATAATTTGAAATATCCAAGTGATGCCCTAGAAAAAGAAATACAAGGAAGAGTTATGGTTGGAGTTGTTATAGATGAAAACGGTTCAGTAACACAACCTAAAATACTAAAAAGCATATCACCCTCTTTAGATAAAGAAGCACTACGGATTGTATCAATTATGCCTAAATATAAACCGGGTACACAAGATGGGGTACCCGTAAAAGTTAGATGCACAATTCCTATATATTTCAAACTGCCTAATGCTGATAATGCTTCAAAAACAGATAGTATTATTAAATCAATAAAATGAATTGAAATTAAGGGTCTATTGTAATCTTTTGTAAAAAACTGACAAAACACTTATTCTTTAAGCATTTGTACCTGATTTGCACACTTTTTTATAACACTTTGTCTTACAGTTATGTTATACATTCCACTTGCGTTTCATACTCTTGTCTCCGACCAACCCGAAGAAAGAAAAAAAGAAACCAAGTATCACCTCAGTTTCTCTTCTTAATTTGACTATAACAGATTGGGGGTTGTCTCTTCTCCATTCTGATAGCAATAGATGTCCAGATTTTCTGTAACCATCCACTGGCAATTATTTAGCCTGAATCCGTATTTCTCTTCAATGGTAGAAAGAAAATCCTCAAAATCCTCGTAATTCTCTGATTCTCTTAGTTCTTCGTCCGTCAGCTTTATGATATTCAAGCAACCGATACAAAAATCTAAAATCAGTACATACCTTGGTTCCATAATTTTAATCCTCTTTTAAGTTATACCTTTTAATCAGTTTATATACCGTTGATTTAGAGAAACTACATCCCTGAGAAGTAACGAATCCCTCCTTGTTCAAAATATCCGTCATCTCTTGCAAGGTATGTTCTTCTTTAGTTAGGGTTCTGAGCATGGCAACCGCTCTTTTGTTGTTGGGGTTATTGTCAGCCTTATCCTTGCAAGTCCTGATACTGTTTTGGATGGCTTGCTCATGTCTATCCATCAGGTGTTCAGGATTACCAAGTTTGAATCCCCTGCTTTTCTTAGCCTGTAATGACGCCTTCGTTCTGGCTGCTATCAATTCTGCTTCGTACTGGGATATAGCCGAAATAATATGCAGTACCATTTTATTAGCCTGTGGGAAGTCGCAAAAGACTATTTCCACATCACTTTCTAACAGGTTGGATAGGAATGAAACAGACCTTGCCAGTCTATCCAGTTTAGCCACAATTAAAGTTGCACCGTCTTTTCTACATGACGACAACGCTTCCTTAAGTTTGGGTCTTTCTTTTTTCCGGCCCGATTCAATTTCAATATATTCAGCAACCGGAGTTTTATCACAGAGATATTTCTGTATTATCTCCCTCTGTGCCTCAAGTCCCAATCCTGAGTATCCTTGTTTCTGAGTGCTTACCCGGAGATAAGCCACATATTGGTTTTCATCCTTCATTGTCATTCGTTTTTTAACAATAGTTCCACTGCTTAGATGGACGTCTAATCTATGGAACCATTTACATTAATACATAAAAAAAGGCTTTCCATGAGATTTCGAGTTCCTATAAATTCTACTCTCCCACAGAAAGCCAGTTATCACATTTCCCGATTTTTCAGAGAACCGCTAATACTTTATAATATTATATGTATCAGAAATTCTCTTTTCATAATCATCGGTTTTCTCCACAAGTTCATCCACCACAGAAACAAGCATGTCAAAGTAGATGTCCTCTCTCTTTTTCCTGATTTCTCCATCTTCACCAATCAGACAGACTTCAAACAGGTCAGTGCCCTCATTCAATACAATCTGAACTTTTCCGATATGCTTGAATCCGTTGACCCTGAATTCAAGACCACATGTTATTACTTTTACAGTCTCAATCTCAACTCCCCAAGACATAAGGACAGGGAGATTGGATTTCAGGATTGACCAGATATACTTAGCCAGTTCCCAATCGTAGTTCTTATCTCTTTCCATAATCCAAAGTTTTTAAGTTCCTATCTTCTTCATCCTCATACCAGAACATCCGATAATCTTCACATATCTTTCTATAATCCTCCAATCCGAAATGTGGAAAATTGGTGGAATACATGTAATGAAGGTCTTCGGGAGTAAGGTTTGGATCGTTATTCAGTATGTCATAAATCTCATCCTCAAACTCATAGGGACTGAAATATGGATCATCCTGAACATGGGAATATACATCGGTACAGTCCTCTATGATATGTTCTATAAACATCAGGCTCTTCGTCAGGTCTTTCTTTACTGTGATTTCTTCATCGGTGTGGGCATTGTAGTAACCGCATGAAACGTTGATACAGGAAACCCCAAGTCCGTTCTCTTTCAAGGTCAGGATATCGGTCATCAACCCGTTCTCCTCCATGTAACCCCATTTTTCAGGTTCAAGGGCTTCCATAAACTTATCGGAACACAAGCCGGCATATCCTATACTTGTAATCAGGTCCGAATCACCCTTTCTGTCAGGCTGGATAACAAACCTTACATCATCGAAGAAAGACATCACCGCCTCAGAACTTCCTTTGCAGCCTGTTTCCTCCTCCCTGAAAAACACGACTTTAACAGCATCATATTTCTTCAGGCATTCAAGACAGATGAATACCCCGTTCTTGTCATCGGCTCCCAAATTCTCAAACCTCCTGTTCTTTGAGGAATAACCGAATATGACTTCCCTTGTTTCCACCACCTTGAAATCCTTTGAATGTTTGCAGTGTGAAACCTGGTCGATATGGCTCACTAAGCAAGGGTAAACTTCCGCTTTTCCCTTTACCACATACAGGTTCCCGAACTTATCCTTTGACACGGATATGTCTCCGGGAAGCTGTCTTATATAGGAACAGAGGAACTTTACCATCTTCTGTTCCTTCCCACTCGGGCTGTAGATACTATACAGCCGCTTCAATAATTGTATATTCATGATTTATCTCTTTTTTAAGTTTATAGCCGTATGGAAGGTTGGTACTTGGATTTATCCTGTCGAACACCTCATTGTCAAACTCCCATGCTTCCTCATTTCTCAATAGCCGGCATAATGTATCCGTACCGATGCTTTTATTCTCATAGATACCTTCCGGTTCATTCCAGATATTGATCCGGGTAATGTCGGTGTAATCCTCATACCATTCATCATCATATTCGGAGTAATGCCAGTTCTCCCGCTTGAACTCATTTTCCGCTTTCTCCATACAGTCCTTACAGCAATAATATTCCTCCGTCACTTCCGAGCACATGGCATCATCCAACAGGATATATGTTCCACATTCATCACAGCAGACACAATCGTTTTCATGGTGGTATTCCTGTGTTGATTCTATCCATATAAAATCATCCAGGTTTTCAACGTCTACCCGAATCTCCCTTCCGTTCCGGTAGCAGAGTCTTGTATCATCACAATAGTATTGGTGGTAATCATCCCATTCCCGATCGTCATCATCGTCGTCAGTATCACCATATAAGTTCAAGTCTGTGGTGTCAAGGTTATATGAAAAGTGTGAGTTTTCGTAGTTATAGGCTTTATTCAGGTTATAATTGTACCATTTGAAAGAATCCTGATAAGAAAGCGTGTCTTCCAGTTCCAGATCACAGTCAATCTCAAACTTCTTGTCGGATAATGAGTTCCCATGAATATCTACAAATGCGTTAGCTTCATGACAGGATGCACCCACGATTTTATAACCGTCTATGTAATCACCTTGAATGAGTTTGTCAATCAGTAACCGTTTCAACACGTCATCACCTCCTGAAGAGTATTGCCTTTCAAGCAGCCTCCATTTATTGCCATCCTGATCCGTAACGTCAGTAAATAGAATGGATCTTGCTACAACCAATCCTGTTTTGTCTGTTATGTAAGCAGCCTTGGCTTTTACAGAATCACGATAGAATGAGGTCCGGTCTTCGTCCACCATACATGAACCAAAATTACCCTTGCAATAATCACTATCATATATCTTCCAGAACTCATTGTTTATATGTAGTTCCATATCAGGTGATTTCCCATGTGTATAAGTACACCATTGCTGAGTGAAAACATCTCCTGCAATCCAGTTTACGACACTTGGAGAGAGCAACTTTCCTATCTCTGTCTCAAGGATAAGCTCTCTCATGAATTTTCCGGCCCTCATCTTGAAGACCCGGCTACGTTCAACATTTATATAGCGGACTGAACTTTTATCCAGATCCTCACATACACCCTTGCTTTCGTCAGTCTGATATCTGGAAGAGTGGTATGTCTTGCCTATCAGTTCCACCCTATAAGGCAGCTTTTTATCACCTTTTCCTGATTCAATGACAGCATCCATTACTTTTTTCTGTAGGTCAGCCATATCATATATATGTAACAAGGCATAATCGTTATGTTCCCTGCAATACCGGAGCAGTGCAGGATTCTTCAGATGGTTCAGCAGTATCCTGTTCTTTCTTACCACTGTACCGTTATCTCTTTTTTCAAGTCCGAAACAGGCCTTGAACCTTTCGTAACCATAAAAATCATAGTATAACATAATCTTCTGAATTTTAAATTGTCGGTAAATAAAAAAAGGAGAGATACTTCCTTTTTATCGGAAATATCCCTCCCCGGAATATTATCTTGGTATGTCTCAACCGTGTCAGATGAATGGTATCGTCTCGTCCTCCAGAACTCCCGATTCCACTATCTTCTTACATATCTCATGCGAAGCTTTGTTCCTCAGGTCATATCCGTAACCTTCACTTCCCATTGTTTTAATCACTTCAACCATACTTCTGAATAAGGTCTGTTGCAGGGTCCTGTGGAATGTAGTCACCGCCGAAGCGAACCTTTTCTCATTCCACCCATAATCGTTCAGGGCATGTTCAAGTTCTTTTGCAGCCTTGAATTCCCTGCTGTTTTCCAGTTCATGTCTTTCCATAATATTCATTATTGATTATACATTATTCCTGTTGTAATGATTTGGGGTAAACGTCTTTCTTATACGTGACTGACATTCATCCGGTAATTCCTTCAGGATCCCAGCATATCTTTTATCAGAACAGCCTTGCGGCAATCTGTCTATGCATGTCATAATATCATTCATTTCCATATCAAGTATCCGTTAAAGGGTTCAACAAAAAAGGGAGAAAGATCATGTTTGTCATATTTTAGTTCTTTCTCCCTTGTGAGTTAATTTATTTTCAGGTCTAACTCAAAAACCATCCGTAATTCTCAGTATCTTCACCGTTTAAAGCTTTTTGGATACCAACCGCAAAATCAGTGCAGTTCTGATTTCTCTCCAGGAACTTATCAATATAGGATTGTTTGGCAGCGTCATTGAGTAGCTGCATCAGATCCCAACAAGTAATATTATCCCTGCCACGTAACCCGAAATTAGGATTTTCTATATAGCCTTTCGTAGCCGCATTGACATTGGAATCACCTAAAATCACCTTTGGCAGTTCTTTAAGTTGTGAAGCGGGTAAAGCTTGATATAATCTGAGCCTACCAATTATCTGACAAAACTGTTCCTGTGAAATATTCGTCCTTCCCAGATTTTCAAGTAGCCTGAGATTCTGTTCGGGGTTAAAGTCTTGAAATAGTCTGAGTGCTGAACTGTATATATCTGCATCACTCATCACTTCCAGTCGTCCGGTCAGACCATCGTTCAGTAACATAAGGTTCGAGCAAACTTTCACTCTCCATCCGATAAAGATTTTAAATTTCTCGGGTGATTTTCGGGCGTATAGGTTTTCCTCGTTCAGACTTCTTACACCTCCGATACATAAATGTACTTCTTCTCCGTTCATCATTCTGCTCATAGACCTGATATGAAAACAGAAAGCCATACGTTGATAATAGATAGTCTCGTCCTCAGGTTTAAGTTCCTCTTTCTTTTTGGTTAATGCTCCCGGAACCCTGCCCAGGATTCTATGTGATACCCTGATTTCCGTGTTTCCAAAGCTCTCACCCGTAAAATAACTCCTTGCAGCCTCCTCGATCCGGTGTATGAATGTCTGGTGGCTGATTGTAAGCTGGTTATCTCCGAAACTGGGTACAATGCAGTTTCTCTCAAGTTCTTCAAGTGTAATGCCTGAAGTATTCGATTCTATGAAATTGGGATGTTCTTCCTGCTCTTCTTCAGATACGATTACAGCATCTTCGATATTAACTGCATTCATCATTCTTGTCATCATTCCGATTGTTCTTGGAATGACAGTAAGTTCATTAGTTATTGTTTCCATACTATTCTTATTTTTTAGTTGTTAATAAAATCCGATAAACGAAAAAAAGCCAAGAGGTTTATTTCTTTGCTTTTATAAATAAACTTCTTAGCTTCTTAATTCCCTTGAGTATTGATGTAGTAACCTCAAGGATTGTTATTATTACGTCCTGACCCTTATCATAATCCACTGTTCAAGACATTATGTTAGTTCTCAGTCACCGCCGCATCCACAGCTTCGACTTTACCCGTGGCGGATTTTTTCTTTCCCAATCTGCCACGATACTTCTCGGCAAGCTCGATCAATACGGAGCCTGCCACGATGATCTCCGCTACATTTGCGGCGATCTTCAATGCTTTTACCAAATTTCCCATTTCTCTAATTTTCAATTGTTTGTTATTACGTTTCTATTCTCTTATATATTATTCTCACATATAAGGCTTTGAAGGATTCAAGAAAGGGGAAGAAAAAAAGAAAAGCCGTCATCAAACCTCCTCGATCTGACTTGACTTTCCGATAGACTGCATACTTTGGGTAATCAAGACTAAAGCTGTGAAAACTACTCGTACCGTTGCTATCCCTCGAATTAAAGTTCTAACCATCATCTGAAATTAGATTTAACCCGGAAAATTACTTTTTATAACGCTTGAAGCTGACGCACCTTAATTCTAATGGTGCTGAATAATGCTCCAAGCTATTTTCTCATATATAAGGGTTTGGAAGGTTTCAGGAGGGAGGAATGAACGGCCATACTTTTGATATATAAATGAAAGGTCCGCAAACAAAAATCCGGGTGCCCTGTTGTATCCGGATAAAGGAGTATCGTATGGAGAGAACCGAACTGATTGAGGCTATAAGAAAAGTCTGTGAGATACAAAACGATATCAGAATAGACATGAGGGTAAGAGGTGAGGGCTGGTTTTTCGATGCCGCATACATATTTCTTGGAGAGAACGGAATATATGTGACCGACACCTTATATATAATAAGCATAGACGAACTGGACACAGGGTCATTGAACAGAATACATCAAAAAATTGTTCTGAAATAGATTTCCCTCATGAATGATAAAACAAATTGATTCATTACAAAGCGGCGGTTCGTTGAGAATAGCCACTTTTCACTATAATCCATATTATTTTGGAGGTCTTGAGTTTTTTGCCTATCTTTGTAGTAACCCATATATCAGACCATTATGAACAGCAATAATAAAAACCAGATAATCCGTTTTGACTGGGCGATGAAACGTCTGCTCAGGAACAAGGCAAACTTCAGTGTCCTTGAAGGCCTGCTCACCACGTTACTGGGTGAGAAGATCATTATCCAAAGACTTCTTGAAAGCGAGAGCAATCAGGAGGATGAGTATGACAAGTATAACCGTGTGGATATGCTTGCCGAGAACTCCAGGGGTGAGCCGGTATTGATAGAGGTGCAGAACAATAATGAATATGCCTACTTCCAGCGTATGTTGTTCGGTACTTCCAAGCTGGTCACTGAATATATCAACAGAGGGGAAAGCTATGACAAGGTCCGTAAAGTATACAGCGTCAATATAGTCTACTTCTCCCTAGGGCATGGCAGGGACTTCGTTTATCATGGAAAGACGGAATTCAGGGGTATCCACACTAATGATCTTCTTGAACTCACCCCGTTCCAGAAACAGACATTCAAGGTGGATACGGTCAGCCAGTTATATCCCGAATACTATATCCTGAAGGTGAACGGTTTCAATCAGGTAGCAAAAAGTCCCCTGGAAGAATGGATCTACTATCTTAACACTGGAGAAATACCTTCCACTGCCACAGCTCCCGGTCTTGAGGAGGCTCGTGAGAGATTAAAGTTGGATAGTATGACTAAAGATGAACTTGCCGCTTACTACCGCCACTTGGATAATATTGTAATCCTTCGTGACAATATCAATACTGAACGGGAAGAAGGAAGAGCAGAAGGGATTGAAGAAGGAATAAATAAAGGAGAAAGAAAAAAAGCAATAGAAGTTGCCCGTTATTTAAAATCATCTGGAACCTCAATAAAGTTAATTATGGGAGCAACCGGATTGACCAAAGAAGAAATTGAAGAACTATAAAACAAGTTTCTCTATATAACACTGTTTAGGAGGAGCATACATTTCGTATAGTTCCTCTTTTTTTTGCATGATTGGTTGTTTATATAAAGTTCAAAAATACCAATCTACCACCTAATAGTTAATTAATGTTGTAGCAATGGTAGGTGGCGGCACCAATCCCCAACCGGGAGAAATCAGTCTGGCTCACAACGGTTTGCTCTTTCTAGACGAGTTGCCGGAATTTAACAGAAGTGTACTTGAAGTACTTCGCCAACCCCTAGAGGACAGGCATATATCCATCGCACGAGCTAAATACAGTCTGGATTATCCGGCCAGTTTCATGCTGGTAGCCAGTATGAATCCCTGTCCATGCGGATATTATAATCATCCTACACGAGCTTGCGTCTGTAATCCCGGACAAGTGCAACGGTACCTGAACCGTATCTCCGGTCCTTTACTGGACCGCATAGATATCCAAATAGAAATAGTTCCGGTTCCATTCGAAAAAATGGCAGAACGCCATCATGCGGAAAGTAGTGCAAGCATACGCGAACGGGTTATCAAGGCCCGGAAAATACAAGCTCAACGTTTTGCCAACCATCCGGGTATTTACTGCAACGCACAAATGGAAGCCGGGTTACTCCATCTGTACGCTCAACCCAATGAAGCAGGGCTAAAATTATTACGAACTGCCATGACACGCCTCAACCTGTCGGCGCGCGCATACGGTCGCATTCTAAAAGTAGCGCGTACCATTGCCGATCTGGACAACAGTGAACACATTACTTCCATCCACCTGGCAGAAGCGATAAGCTATAGAAATCTTGATAGAGAAGACTGGGCCGGTTAGTTTAGCTGCCCGACTCAGTTTCCTTTGCATGATAAATGACCTGCATCAATGAGTCCAGTTCAATGTAATTTGAAAGAACATCCTCTTCCTTATCGGTCGTTTCCCAATCTTTATCCTCTCTCTTTTTAGAGAAAAGTGCATTTAAAATGAATTTATACCACGTATTCATGTCTCGTTCGACTTAAGGTTTTATAAAAAACAGGATAAGTAAAATTTAGTTCATCATTTTTCTCTCCTTAAGATTAAATGCAAATAAGTGCAAATCACTGCATCACGATATAACATTTTTCTGTATTTTCACTTCTTCCGACAAAGCCCCCGAATAACCATATTTTATAATAAGTACGGCCTGTCAGAGATTTTAAGGGAGAAATATTTCTGATTATTCCATATACTTACTAAAAATCACTAACTTTGCACGTTACTGGTAGAAATAACAAAAAAGACATCATACAATGGAAAATAAATTCAAAAGAACCACCGTCACATCCGCTTTGCCCTACGCAAACGGTCCGGTACATATTGGTCATCTGGCAGGTGTATATGTTCCTGCTGATATCTACGTGCGCTATCTCCGCCTGAAAAAAGAAGATGTTCTTTTCATCGGAGGCTCTGACGAACACGGAGTACCTATCACCATTCGTGCAAAGAAAGAAGGTATTACTCCACAAGATGTGGTGGACCGCTATCATACCTTGATAAAAGAATCATTCAAAGAATTTGGAATTTCATTCGATATATACTCTCGTACTACATCAAAGACACACCACGAACTGGCTTCCGAATTCTTCAAAACCCTGTATGATAAAGGTGAGTTCATTGAAAAGACCTCCATGCAATATTACGACGAAGAAGCCCATCAGTTCCTGGCCGACCGTTATATTACCGGTGAATGTCCTCACTGCCATGCAGAAAGAGCCTACGGTGACCAATGCGAGAAGTGCGGAACATCACTTTCTCCGACCGACCTGATCAATCCGAAAAGTGCTATCAGTGGCAGTAAACCAGTGATGCGTGAAACCAAACATTGGTATCTGCCATTGGACAAACACGAAGGATGGCTGCGTGAATGGATTCTTGAAAATCATAAAGAATGGCGCCCCAATGTATACGGACAATGTAAAAGCTGGTTGGATATGGGCTTGCAACCCCGTGCGGTAAGCCGTGACTTGGATTGGGGAATCCCTGTTCCTGTAGAAGGCGCTGAGGGAAAAGTACTTTATGTATGGTTCGATGCCCCCATCGGCTATATTTCAAATACAAAAGAATTACTTCCCGACAGTTGGGAAACTTGGTGGAAAGATCCAGAAACCCGTTTGATTCACTTCATCGGAAAAGACAATATTGTATTCCACTGCATTGTTTTCCCTGCTATGCTGAAAGCGGAAGGAAGCTATATCTTACCGGATAACGTACCTAGCAATGAATTCCTGAATCTGGAAGGTGACAAGATTTCCACTTCACGCAACTGGGCAGTATGGTTGCATGAATATTTGCAGGACTTCCCCGGCAAACAGGATGTATTGCGCTATGTATTGACAGCCAATGCCCCCGAAACAAAAGACAACGATTTTACCTGGAAAGATTTTCAAGCACGTAACAACAATGAGTTGGTGGCTGTTTACGGTAACTTTGTAAACCGTGCTTTAGTGCTGACTCATAAATATTTCGACGGGAAAGTTCCCGTTTGCGGTGAATTGACCGACTACGACAAAGAAACATTAAAAGAATTTGCAGACGTAAAGGCAGAAGTAGAAAAGCTACTGGATGTATTCAAATTCCGCGATGCACAAAAAGAGGCAATGAACCTGGCACGTATCGGTAATAAATACTTAGCCGATACAGAGCCTTGGAAACTGGCAAAAACTGATATGGACCGTGTAGCCACCATCCTTAACATAGCATTGCAACTAGTTGCCAATCTGGCTATTGCATTCGAACCTTTCCTGCCTTTCAGCAGCGAAAAGCTCCGCCAAATGCTGAATATGGAAACATTTGAATGGGACCAACTGGGGCGTACCGATCTGCTGGCAGAAGGACATCAATTGAATAAGGCAGAACTGTTGTTCGAAAAGATCGAAGATGAAACCATTCAAGCACAAGTAGACAAACTGTTGGCTACCAAAAAAGCAAACGAGGCTGCCAACTATAAAGCCAACCCGATAAAACCGGTAATTGCTTTTGAAGAATTTGAAAAGTTAGATATCCGTGTAGGTACCGTATTAGAGTGTGAGGTAGTGCCTAAAATGAAAAAGCTGCTGAAATTCAAGATTGCTGACGGACTGGAGAACCGTACCATCGTCAGCGGTATCGCACAACATTATAAACCGGAAGAACTGGTGGGCAAACAAGTTTTATTCATTGCCAACCTTGCTCCGCGCCAATTCAAGAACGGATTGGTGAGCGAAGGCATGATCCTGAGTGCTGAAAACTTTGACGGCACCTTAGCGGTGACCTCTTTATTAAGAGAGGTAAAGCCGGGCAGTGAAGTGAAATAATATACACCCAAATACAGAAAAGGCTGAAAGCAACTGAAACGTCCGCTTTCAGCCTGACTGTTTTATAATCTATCTATAAAAATGGCAGAACAATCCTTGAAAGAAAAGACAGCAAAAGGCCTCTTCTGGGGCGGATTAAGCAATGGAGTACAGCAGCTGCTGAATCTTTTTTTCGGGATATTCCTGTCACGCATTCTGAATGCGGAAGATTATGGCATGGTGGGAATGCTGTCCATCTTCTCCCTTATTGCAGGCTCTTTGCAGGAAAGCGGGTTCACGGCCGCCCTAGCCAACAAACGGGATATCTCCCACAAAGACTATAATGCCGTATTCTGGTTCAGTACCGGGCTAAGTGCCTGTCTCTACCTCATTCTGTTCCTTTGCGCCCCACTCATTGCCGAATTCTATCACACTCCCGAACTGACAGCTTTGGCACGATACACTTTCCTCGGTTTCTTTGTAGCCAGTTTGGGCATTGCCCACAGTGCTTACCTGTTCCGCAACTTAATGGTCAAGCAAAAGGCAATGGCGGTCACTATCGGATTAACCGCCTCAGGAACTATCGGTATAACTATGGCCTGCTTGGGATTTGCCTATTGGGGGATAGCCACACAAAGCATTGTCTATGTAGGAACCATTAATATCTGTTATTGGTGCTTCTCACCCTGGCGACCTACACTTACTTTCGACTTCAAGCCTTTGAGAGGGATGCTTTCTTTCAGCAGCAAATTATTAGTAACCAATATATTCAACCACATCAATAATAATATCTTTACCGTTATCCTTGGTAAATTCTATTCGGGACAAGAAGTAGGCTATTTTACTCAAGCTAATAAATGGAATTATATGGGACATTCATTAATTTCAGGAACAGTCAACAGTGTGGCCCAACCCGTACTTTCCAGTTTGTCGGATGAAAGGGAACGCCAACAACGCGCTTTCCGGAAGATGCTCCGCTTCACTGCCTTTATTTCTTTTCCGGCTATGTTAGGATTATCATTAATCGCACCCGAACTGATTATACTGACTATTACAGACAAATGGCTACCCAGTGCCTTCATCCTGCAATTGCTCTGCATCGGTGGCGCATTCATTCCCATAACCAATTTGTATTCCAACCTAGTCATCAGCAAAGGAAAATCGGATATCTATATGTGGAATACCATCGGCTTAGGCATCATCCAGTTAACAACCATGCTTCTGCTCTATCCATACGGCGTACATACCATGATTATAGTGTATGTATCCATCAATATCTGCTGGCTGTTTGTATGGCACTATTTTGTATGGAAACAAATACGGCTCAGCTTGTTTGCAGCGCTGAAAGACATCCTTCCGTTTGCCTTCATAGCTACCGCGGTAATGGCGGCTACCTATTATATCACTATCGGCTTTGCCAATCTGTATTTATTAATGGCAAGCAAAATGATCATAGCCGGCACACTCTACACAGCCATCCTGTGGTTGAGCGGCTCCGTCACTTTTAAAGAGAGTTTACACTATATAATCAAGAAATAATGGCTGCTACACGTCACTCCGGATTAGAATGTTTACGAATTATCAGTATCATACTGATTGTATCCATGCATATTCTAGGAAATACCTTCCACACCAGTAACTGGCTGAACAAAGAATTCATACTATTTATCAATACACTGGGAAACACCGGAGTAACCTTGTTCATTCTGATCTCAGGTTATTTTGGAATCCGTTTCAATACACATAAATTTTTCAAAATGCTGGTTGTCGTATGGTTTTATTCCATCGTTTCTTATCTGATCGAAACAATATGGCTTCACACTCCGCATACCTGGACAGGGCTGGCCTCCTCATTGCTACCGATACTTAGCAAAAAATACTGGTTTATGACCTGCTATGTAGTACTTTATTGTTTCTCGCCCTATTTAAACCGGCTGGTTCATAACCTCTCACAAAAAAGTTATAAACAACTACTGTTACTATGGGGATTCTTTTTTGTATTTGCCCCGACAATCCTGTTTTTTGAAATTCAGAATGACACGGGCAAGGGAATTATCAATGTCACACTAGCTTATCTCATAGGACAATATCTGAAGACCTATGGTCTTCCGGAAAACATGAAACGACATAGCCGGGAAATCTTGTCAGGCAGCCTTGCCGGTATTTTTATACTGAATACCCTGCTTACAGCAATGAGTGGAAATATCATACTGAGATTCGCCCGAGATAATAATCTACTGATTATCATCGCCTCTATCATGATTTTCTACCAGTTTACCCGGTGGCATTTTTCATCCCGCATCATCAATTACCTAGCAGGATACGTTTTTGCCTTATATATGCTTCAAGGACTTCTTATCCACTGTTTACAACCCTGGTATACCCCTTATGCAGACAGCAACCTACTTGTTCTGTATTTTATGGGAACACTTGTTTCTATCTGTCTGACGACGCTTGTTATAGAATGGAGCAGACGGCTGCTATTAGGAAAAATAGAAAACAAATTGGCAAATGCCATAGAAAGAAGAGGAGCAAAAATAAAAATGTTTGCAGATAATCATTAAAACAATGATTTATTTCCGTAACTCATAATTTCAAAATCTCCAATGGAACCCCTCCTATCTGAGCTGCCATATCCGAAAATGAACTCTGAAAAGAACCATATATTTTTTGTGTACGAGCCAATGTGTACATATCCGTGATACCCTCCCTTATTCCCTCCAAAGATCCACGGTCTGCCTTTTTTCCGGAACAGAATATCCGGTCACCATAACGCTCTTTCATTTCCCGCTTCACCTCTTCCGAATCTGTAGCCAAATAGATAGCCACCTTGCCGTCCTCTTTTATCTTCTCATCTAATTTCTGATAGAACAACTCGATAGGGCTTTGCCTGATAGAAGCCAGATTATCTGTACGACGGATATGCACACCAATCATAGCATCCGAAAAATTCCGACAACGGTTTTCCACCTCTTCCATAATCTCGTCTACCGGAACAAACAACCGACTGATCCATGCATAATCATAAAGTTGGAAAGCGGTGTATGATGCCATATAAACACAGCCACCTTCTTTAACCCACCGTTCAAAATCAAAATGCCGGTTACATAAAGGAGTAATGGAACGCTCGTACAGACAAGACTTGAAAAGCAGTTTCTGAAACAAAAGCGGGAAATGAAAATTCTTGGAACGAGGTCTGTCTAATAATGCATAATCCAACCGCGAAGCATCCCGTAAACAAGCCACTTCCCTGTCTACAGGCTTAAACAACTGATAAAACGGTGCATTCAGTGCCCAATCCCGAAACCAAATGATGCTTAATTCACTTTTTGTCTTTCCTGCCAGCATTACCGCCGAAGCCACTGCACGCATACGGTTGGCCAATCCTCCTACCGGTACAAATGTTATTTTACCCATTCCTGTTTAAAATTTGAGGCAAATATAAATAACATCGCTTATAAATGCTAATTAATTACTACTTTTGCAATATATATACCTAAATTTATTATGCAAGCAATCATTCTAGCCGCCGGCATGGGCAAGCGCTTGGGAGATCTTACCAAAGATAACACCAAGTGTATGATTAAAGTAAACGGGACCTATCTGATAGACCGTCTGCTCTCACAGTTAGATTCATTAAATCTGGAACGCATCATTTTAGTCATAGGCTACCAGGGAGAGAAATTACGTACCCACATAGAGAAACAAAGTAGAAATACTCCGATAGAATATATTTACAATCCTGTCTACAATAAGACCAATAATATCTATTCTCTCTATCTTGCTAAAGAGGAATTGCAAAAGCAAGATACTTTATTAATTGAATCCGATTTGATTTTTGAGGATACACTTTTCCACAAAATTTTAAATAACCCCTATCCCAATCTGGCACTTGTAGCTAAATATGAGCCATGGATGGACGGCACGATGGTACGGCTCAATACTGAAAATGACATCATTGATTTTATCTCAAAAAAAACGTTCCGCTACGCAGATATTGACGATTACTACAAAACCGTCAATATCTATAAATTCAGTAAAGAGTTTCTCCGCAACAGTTATGTGCCATTTCTTGAAGCCTACAGCAAAGCCCTGGGGAATAACGAATATTACGAACAGGTATTACGGGTAATCACCCTGCTGGAGAGATGTGAACTGAAAGGACTCCCTTTGGAAGGAGAACGCTGGTATGAGATTGATGATATACAAGATCTTGACATCGCTGAAACCATTTTTGCCGAACAGGACCAGCTACAACGCTACCAAAAAAGATATGGCGGATACTGGCGTTTCCCAAAGCTGAAAGATTTCTGCTATTTAGTAAACCCCTATTTTCCACCACAAAAAATGTGTGAAGAACTACAGGCTAATTTTAATGTGCTTCTCCGTGAATACCCTTCCGGCATGGGAGTGAACACACTTGTCATGGCAAAAAACTTCGGTATCCGGCAAGATTATGTGGTTGTTGGCAACGGAGCCGCCGAAATCATCAAAGCGCTGATGGAACATTCAGATGGCAAAATGGGAGTAATTTATCCCACTTTTGAAGAATATCCCAACCGACAATCAGAAGAAATCATTGCATTCTATCCACAGAATGCCGATTTTCATTATACGGCAAAAGAACTGATGCTTTTTTATGCGGACAAAGATATCCGCCATTTACTCTTGATCAATCCGGATAACCCATCAGGTAACTTCATCCCCCTTAACGAACTTATGGATTTGCTGGCATGGACGCAGCAGCGAAATATCCACTTAATACTGGATGAATCTTTTGTTGACTTCAGCGAAAAAAGTGTCGAAAATACGCTGCTTAAGAATGAAGTTCTGGAAACATACCCACACCTCACAGTCATTAAAAGTATTTCCAAATCTTATGGAGTTCCGGGATTACGCTTGGGGATAGCCGCATCTTCCGACAAAGAGATAATATCCTATTTACGAAAAAACATGGCTATATGGAATATAAACTCCTTCGCCGAATTCTATTTACAGATATACAGCAAGTATAATAATGATTATCAAAATGCCTGTAAAAAATTCATAGCCGAGCGCCAACGCTTTTTCGAGGTATTGCAACAGGTTGACTTCCTACGTGTCATACCTTCACAAGCCAATTATTTCCTGTGCGAAGTAACTTCCCGCTTCAGTTCCACCAAACTCGTTTCTTTATTGCTGGAGCATAATCTCTTGTTAAAAGATTGTAGTACCAAGACAGGATTCGATGGCAGGAATTACATCCGTATCGCCATACGCGACACTGAAGACAACAATTATCTGGCTGAAAACTTAAAAAAACTGCAAGCATGAGTATCAATATCTGTATTTGTGGCGGTGGCGGTCTGGGGCACGTCATTGCAGGAGTAGCTGCACATAAAGGCTTTAATGTTTCCATCCTCACCCGGCATCCCGACCAATGGAATCCATCATTACTCATTGAAGATTGCCGGGGAAATACATTCTCCGGCTCATTAGCCTGCGTTACGGCTAACCCGGCAGAAGTCATTCCACACTCTGATATCGTATTGCTTTGTCTCCCCGGATTTGCCATTGAGGAAGAACTTCTCCACATACAACCGTTCTTGCAGGAAAAAACTTGCATAGGAAGTGTAGTCAGTTGTACCGGTTTTTTCTTTACCGCTTATAGAATATTAGGCAAAACAGCTTCACTCTTCGGATTCCAGCGTGCTCCATTCATTGCCCGTGTACAAACCTATGGCCAGAAAGCACTCTTGTTGGGATACAAAAAGGAATTACAAATAGCTACCGTAAACATATCAAAATCCGATATTTTACTACGAACTCTTCAAGAAATGTTAGATACGCCGGTGCGTATGCTTCATCATTTTCTAGAAGCCAGCCTGACCAATAGCAATCCATTGCTTCATCCAGCCCGTCTTTATTCACTTTTCCATACCTGGAGTAGAGGAAAAACATATCATGAGATTCCCGGGTTCTATAATAGTTGGGACGAAGAAAGTTCGGAGCTCCTCATTGCTTGTGACAATGAATTCCAACAAATTCTGAAAGCACTGCCGGTCCGAATAGAGCCAATTCCTACTTTATTGGAATATTATGACAGTTATGATGCAAGGTCACTTACCCGCAAGATACGCTCCATCATTGCCTTCAAACATATTCCAGCTCCTATGGAAAAAACAGAAAAAGGATTTCTGCCTGATTTCAAAAGCCGGTATTTCACTGAGGATTTTCCATTTGGATTATTGATAATCAAATCAATAGCAGAGGTATTAAATATTTGTACCCCAAACATTGATAAAATATTGCTATGGGGGCAAGATGTATTAAACAAAGAATATATCCATGAAGGAGAATTAAAAGGAAAAGACCTGTCAGAAACAGGTTACATTAACGCTGATTTGTTTTATAAACTACTAAAAAATTAATGTATGGATAGTGAACTAAGAAAGCGATTTAATCCCGATGGTTCCCTTCTCCGTCGCCAGCAACTACGTATGTTAGAGCTTCTGGAGGTTATTGATGTGATTTGTCGCAAGCACCAAATACCCTATTGGCTCAGTTCCGGAACTCTAATAGGTGCAGCACGTCACAAAGGTTTCATTCCCTGGGATGATGATCTGGACATAGAAATGCTTCGCTCAGATTACCTGCGTCTGCTGAAAGTTCTTCCTCAAGAACTTCCGGACAATCTTGCATTGCAAACTAATGAAACAGATCCCAATTACATCTTTATATACGGCAAATTACGTGATAAGGATTCTCATTTGGAAGAAACAAATTCATATGACCGTATTTTCCATTATACCGGTATCTACATTGATATTTTTCCTTTAGAAAAGATCCCTTATTGTCTAGCTTGGATAGGAGGACACATGCAAGGGCAGATATACAATCAGTTGAATAATAAAAATATAAAAGAAAGCACATTATACAAACGGATTCGTAGGATTTATCATTTTAATACCCGCATCGGTTTTCCCATCCTAAGGTTCATTGCCAAGTTATTCCCCGGAAAAGAATTACGCCATTCTTTTGGCACCGCCTATTTCAAACCGCGCTATACAGACGATATTTTTCCACTGACAGAAATGGAATTTGAAGGAAAAATGTTCCCCGTACCACGCCAAACAGATGCTGTGCTAAGGAAGATATACGGTGACTATATGCAATTACCAGATTTAGAGAATATACATCCGCATTACAACAAACTCGAATTTTACAAATAAAGGAGATTGAACTATGAAACCGTTCCTTGTAGATGTACCCGTACTCATTTTGTTCTTCAACCGCCCGCAACAGCTGTCGCAAGTGTTTGAACAAGTCAGGAATGCCCGTCCCTCCAAGCTTTTCCTCTATCAGGACGGACCACGCAGCGAACACGACCTGCCCGGTATAAAAGCATGTCGTGAAGTGACAGATCAGATAGACTGGGACTGCGAAGTCCACCGTATGTATCAGGAAAAAAACTACGGTTGCGACCCTTCGGAATACATTTCACAAAAATGGGCTTTTTCTATGGTTGACAAATGTATCGTATTGGAAGATGACGATGTGCCTTCCGTTTCTTTTTTCACATTCTGTAAAGAAATGTTAGACAAATACGAGCAAGACCCCCGTATCACCATGATTGCGGGTTTCAATAACGAAGAGATTACTCCGGGTGTACCATACGATTATTTCTTTGCCTCCACTTTCTCTATCTGGGGATGGGCCAGTTGGAAAAGGGTCATTGACCAATGGGACGAACATTATACTTTTCTAGAAGACAAGTTCAATATGCAACAACTGGAACAGCTCATTAAAGAACGGAAATTCCGTAAAGACTTTATCTATATGTGCCATCGCCATAAAGAAAACAACAAAGCCTATTATGAAACCATCTTCCACGCTTCCATGCTTTTCAACTCGGGACTGGCTATCGTGCCCACCCGCAACATGATTAACAACTTGGGAGCCACGGCAGATTCCACCCATTTTGCCGGTTCTGTGCATACACTGCCTAAAGGATACCGCCGCATCTTCACCATGAAACAGTATGAAGTAGAATTTCCTCTCAAGCATCCTCGTTATGTCATTGAGAATGTAGCTTATAAAAAAGCTGTCTACCGCATTATGGGGTGGGGACATCCCTGGATTAAGATAGGACGTTCTTTTGAAGAACTATTTCTGAACCTGCGATACGGCAATTTTTCCATCATCACTAAAGCAATAAAAAACAGAATTAACAAATGGCTGAAAAGAGACCAACACCGGTAAAACCACTCACTATTTATTTTTATCACACCCGATTAACCCGTGAAAGTTACGAGGAATGGAAAGATTATAAGTTTCCGGGACATATCCTCTACGGACTTCCTTTGCTGGAAAAATATGGAATCCGGTCGGTGATGCATAAATACAAAGCTTTCCCCAGCCGTCTGAAACTAATGCTCTATGCCACTAAAGAGATTCTGTGCTGCAAAGAGCCATACGAAGTGCTCTACGGTACATCTTTCCGTGGGTTGGAACTTATCATCCTACTCAGAGCATTAGGCCTCTACCGCAAGCCCATTGTCATTTGGCATCACACTGCTTTAAAAACCTCATCCAGAAAAATAAGAGAACGCATCTCACGTTTCTTTTATAAGGGCATTGATCATATGTTCCTGTTCAGTAAAAAATTGATTAAAGACTCATTAGCAACCGGAAAAGCTCCCGAAGAAAAGCTTCAGCTTATCCATTGGGGGCCGGACCTCGCTTTCTATGACCATCTTCTACAAACAATGCCGGATCGGAAACCGGAAGGTTTTATCTCCACCGGGAAAGAAAACCGGGATGTAGACACAATGCTGCAAGCTTTCTGCGCCACCGATCAACAACTGGACTTGTACATAGCCCCCACCAATGGAAGTGTAAACTACCAACAGATTATTGAAAGCTTCTGTCTGCCCGATTCTGTACGAGTACATTATACGGACGGTGTCATCCCATACTTGTTGGCACAGAAAGTGGCACGAAAAAGCTGTGTTGTCATCTGCTGCATGGATTTTCCTTATACCGTAGGTCTTACCACACTGGTAGAGGCCTTTGCATTAGGCATCCCTGTCATTTGCTCACGTAATCCTAATTTTGAAATGGATATAGACAAAGAAGAAATAGGAATTACCGTAGCCTATGATGACGTGGAAGGGTGGATCAATGCCATTCATCGCATAGCCGACCATCCTGAAGAAGCCCAAAAAATGGGCGCCAACGCCCGAAAGCTGGCAGAAAAACGTTTCAATTTGGAAATCTTTTCCCGTGAAATAGCAGAAAGCTTACTGGAAATATCCAAGATGTCCCCTAAAAAGCGTACATTTGCATAAACTTTTATGCACATGAGAGTACTTATCATCAATACGTCTGAGCGAATAGGTGGAGCCGCCATTGCAGCCAACCGCCTCATGGAGGCTTTAAAAAACAACGGAATAAAGACAAAAATGCTTGTACGCGACAAGCAGACCGACCAGATAAGTGTCGTTGAACTAAAGAAATCATGGTGGAAAGTATGGCAATTCATCTGGGAGCGTGTCGTTATCTGGCAAGCCAACCACTTCAAGAAACATAACTTGTTTGCCGTTGACATAGCGAATACCGGCACCAATATCACAGCATTGCCCGAATTTACCCAAGCCGATGTCATTCATCTGCATTGGATTAACCAAGGTATGTTGTCACTGACAGATATCCGGCGTATCATCCAATCCGGCAAGCCCATCGTTTGGACAATGCATGATATGTGGCCTTTTACCGGTATCTGCCACTATGCAGGAGATTGCGATAAATATGCCACACAATGCCACAACTGTCCGCAACTTTACAAAGGAAGCAGGAAAGACATAGCCTACCGTACTTTCCAGAAAAAGAAAAAACTGTTTGAAGGAGCACAAATCACCTTTGTAGCTTGTAGCCGCTGGTTAGAATCATTGGCTAAGAAAAGTGATCTGATTAAAGGTCAGACCATTACCAATATTCCCAATGCAATCAACACCAACCTGTTCAAACCTCGTGATAAAAAACAGGCCAGAGAAAAGTGCCACCTCCCGCAAGACAAGAAGTTATTGCTTTTCGGCTCCGTAAAAATTACAGACAAGAGAAAAGGAATAGACTATTTGGTATCAGCTTGCAAACAAATAGCTTCCTCGTATCCTGATTTTAGTAAAGAGTTAGGTGTAGTGGTTTTTGGCAACCAAGCCGAACAATACGCTTCCCTGTTTCCTTTCCCTATCTATCCGATGAATTATGTCAGCAACGAGAAGGAACTGGTAGATATTTACAACGCAGTCGACTTATACGTCACACCTTCTTTACAAGACAACCTACCCAATACCATCGTAGAGGCAATGGCCTGTGGTATTCCGTGCATAGGGTTCAATGTAGGAGGTATTCCACAAATGATTGACCACCTGCACAACGGCTATGTTGCCGAATATCAGTCTTCCAAGGATCTGGCAAACGGAATTCACTGGGCATTGACCGAAGGAGAATATGAAAGTCTGAGCGAAGAAGCCTGCCGTAAGGCAGTATCCAGCTATTCGGAAAGTACCATCGCCAAGAAATATGTTGAAATCTATAACAAGATTACAGGGAATCATGCATAACCATCATCCTCATCCCAAGTTTTCTATTATTACTGTCACCTACAACGCCGCAAAAGTATTGGAGGATACTATACAAAGTATTGTTACACAAACTTATAAGAATCTAGAGTATATTATTGTAGATGGGGGATCAACAGATGAAACACTGGATATCATTCACAAATACCAGGAACATATCACCACTGTTATCAGTGAACCCGACCAAGGTTTATACGATGCCATGAACAAAGGAATAAAACTGGCAACCGGAGATTATCTTTGTTTCTTGAATGCCGGTGACGGCCTGCACGAGGATGATACTTTGCTGCAAATGGTACATTCCATCAATGGAACAGCCCTGCCGGGAGTGCTATATGGAGAAACAGAAATTGTGGACAGTCAAGGGCATTTTTTATATATGCGCCGCCTGTCCGCACCCGCAACGCTTACCTGGAAAAGCTTCAAGCAAGGAATGCTAGTCTGCCATCAAGCCTTTTTCGCCCGCCGTGATCTGGTGGAACCATATGACCTGAGATATCGGTTCTCGGCAGATTTTGACTGGTGTATCCGTATCATGAAGAAAGCGGATGTACTCCATAACACCCATCTTACTCTTATTGATTACCTGAATGAAGGAATGACCACCCGTAACCATAAAGCCTCCTTGAAAGAACGCTTCCGTATTATGAGCCGTCACTATGGATGGGCAAGCACAGTGACACACCACTTATGGTTCGTTCTGCGCCTGCTTTACAAATAATCCGGAGTCTGGCTTACGACGGGCCTTAATCAATTTTCCTACGGGCTCTTCTGACCTGCAAGAATAAGAACAAGACCAGCACACAGGTCAATACACCCAACGCCACAAAAGCCACCGTTTCCGTAACATGCAGCGATTTCGGATCGAACTTAAATTCCACTACATGCTTTCCGGCCGGCACATTCATCGCCCGAAGAATATAATCCGCTCTTCCGTGCGGTGCTTCCACACCATCAATATATGCCTGCCAACCAGGATAGTAAATTTCCGAGAAAACCACTGTTCCTCCTGTCTTCGAATTAACCTCATATTTCAAGTCATTAGGTTCGTACG
This sequence comes from Phocaeicola sp. GP0067, assembly GCF_031119655.1. Lineage (NCBI taxonomy): Bacteria > Pseudomonadati > Bacteroidota > Bacteroidia > Bacteroidales > Bacteroidaceae > Phocaeicola > Phocaeicola sp. GP0067. Next base: position 430,786 of record NZ_JAVHZY010000001.1, on the reverse strand, counting down.
CAGTCAGTTTGATTGTACCCAGTGTATCTGTTTCAGCCGCCGATTTTACCTCCGCACTGAATTTTTTATCTACGACAGCCGTTTTTGCCGGATCTATCCGATGCAAAGCATCTATCTCTTCATTGGCATTATCCACATACTGCACCTCGTTTACAAACCAAGCATTGCCCAGCGTATAAGGATTCTGTATCGGGACAGTCTTTCCACCTTGCAGCGGAAAAATAAAGTAACGGGTATTCAGCATATTCAACACAGGAAAACCGGACGGAGCTACCTTCTGCATATCGCCTCCCGCCTCCGAAACAGCCTTGAACACGCCATTCATCTCGGTGCTGATATGCTCCTCTATCATTTCCTGATAGCGGCGCAGCTTGGCGGCATGATATCCACCGATGCTCTTATGCCAATAAGAAGTCGTATTTTCATTAAACGTATTGCCGGCTAGGTTCAGTACCCGGAAATCCAACGTTTTATCGGCCAATATTGCCTTATCCGTTTCGGTCGGTTTAAAGGAATTATCCTGCTGCACCTTCTCCACAAATTGTTCATCATACAAATAACGTTTGTTCACACTCCACATATCTGCCAGACAGAGGACAGCCAATGCCAGAATCGTCACCTTCGCCTTTAGTTTGCCCATGCCATATAACCAAAGAACTGCCGTACCTATCATAATAACAAAGAAACTGCGCCATGCATCCGAAGTAAAGATACTCTGACGGATTTCTTCCAGATTAGCAAGTAACGGAGCCAGCTGATCTGCCGGAATACCCTGCAATGCCTGCATTTCCATACTTGAAACATACGACGGGAAAAAGAAACCGGGAGCTAATGCAAACAATAAAGCGATGCCACCTGTCAATCCCAGACTGATATAAAACGACCGGGCCTGTTCCTTAACCAACTGAGGGCGTGCCATTACCTCCTTTAAAGCAAGGACTGCCAACAAAGGTATGGTAAACTCAGCAATGACCAAAATAGAAGAAACCGCACGGAATTTATCGTACATCGGGATATAATCCAAAAAGAAATCGGTGAATCCCATAAAATTCTTTCCCCACGACAGCAGGACAGACAAAACTGTAGCACTCAAAAGCGCCCATTTCATAGGACCTTTCACTATAAACAGCCCAAGAACAAACAGAAACATCACAAACGCCCCCACGTATACAGGACCGGATGTACCGGGTTGCTCACCCCAATACTGACCTATCTGGCTATAGATACTATTATACATAGGATTCGCCTTTTCCATCGCCTTTTCGTTAGCTGCCAAAGGTACGGAAGCACCACCTTTCACATTAGGGACAAGCAAAGAGAAAGTCTCACCGATACCGTAGCTCCACTGAGTGATATAATCTCGTTCCAGACCACTTTTTGTCTGATTATGACTATCCGGTTTCACCAGCTCACTCTTTCCACGCATCGTTTCCTTACTATACTCATACGTATGATATAAGTTAGATAGATTTATACAAACTCCCAAAATACCGGCCATCAACAACACACCAGTTGCTTTCAGAAATTGCGGCATTTCCTTCTTCTGCCAAGCATCCACTCCGAACGCAACCGCCATAAAGAGCATGACAAAAAGAAAATAATAACTCATCTGCACATGGTTCGACACTATTTGCAAAGCAACAAAAACCGCTGTCAGCAAACCACCTGACAAGTATTTCCCTCTATAAGCCAATACCATACCGGCTATAGTGGGTGGAATATAAGCCAAGGTTACAAATTTCCAGATGTGTCCGGCAGCTATAATGATGAAAAAATAAGAAGAAAACGCCCACAACACAGCCCCCAATGAAGCCAGCCAGACCGAGAAATCGAATGCACGCAATAATATATAAAAGCCCAACAGCATGACAAATACATACCACACATAATTCGGGAGATACAAATGATATAACTTCTCCACTCCCTTCAGGGTATCCGTAGAATCATAACTGGGTGCCATCTGATAAGTAGGCATACCACCAAAAATCGAATTAGTCCAGCGCGTACGCTCTCCCGTACGTTCCAGATATTCTTTCGCTTCTTCACCGGCACCAATGCCCGCCACAGAGTCATGTTGTGAAAGGATACGCCCTTCTGTCACTGCCGGGAAAAAATAGGCGAATGAGATGACAGCAAAAAGGATAATCACTACTATATCAGGTAGTATTCTTTTAAATAAGTTCATAAGTATATCTGTTTATTAACGTTGCAAAGATACGATATACTCTGATAAAATGCGTACATTTGCAGCCATAAATAAAGTTGAATTATGAAAATAGGAATTATAACAGCCATGAGTTCCGAGCAGAAACAAGTAGCGCAACTGCTCGAAAACAAGAAAGAATACACCGAAGGTCCTTTCCAATATACTGAAGGCAGCATTAGAAATAATACCATTATCCTGATGAAATGCGGAATAGGTAAAGTGAACGCTGCTGCCGGTACTGTAGAACTGATCCGTACCTTCCAACCCGACTGTGTCATCAGCACCGGTGTAGCAGGAGGCATAGACAGCTGCCTGAAAATAATGGATGTTGTGGTGAGCCGACAAGTTGTATATCATGATGTATGGTGTGGAGAAGGCAATATGTACGGACAGATACAAGGACTTCCCGCCCGATTCGAAGGTAATGCCACATTGTTTGATTGCGCCATGTCACTGGATACTCCGACCGCCATTCATGGAGGTCTGATATGCAGCGGAGACAAATTCATCACCGACCGTTCCGAACTGAACGACATTAAAGAAAAGTTCCACGAAGGGCTGGCAGTAGATATGGAATCGGGAGCCATCGCCCAAATCTGTTATATATATAAGGTACCGTTCATCAGTTTCCGTATCATCAGCGATACGCCGGGATCCGACAACCATTGGGAACAATACACAAATTTTTGGGAGACTATAGCCGACCGTTCCTTCGAGGTCACTCATACCTTCCTTTCCTCATTACCAGCTAATTTATAAAAACGAATAATATGAAGACAATACCCAGTTTTACCATTGACCATATCCGCTTGCTTCGCGGTATCTATGTATCCAGAAAAGACGAAGTGGGCGGTGAAACGGTCACCACCTTTGACATCCGCATGAAAGAACCCAACCGGGAACCTGCTTTGGGACAAGGAGCCTTGCATACCATAGAGCATCTAGCCGCTACCTACCTGCGTAACCACCCTATATGGTCTGACAAAATTGTCTACTGGGGACCGATGGGATGCCTCACCGGTAACTACCTGTTAATGAAAGGCGATTTAAAATCGGAAGATATTGTAGAACTGATGCAGGAAACGTTCCGCTTTGTAGCCGATTTTGAAGGCGAAGTTCCGGGAGCCGCCCCTAAAGATTGCGGTAACTACTTGCTTCACGACCTGCCTATGGCCAAATGGGAGTCGGCCAAATATCTGCATGAAGTATTGGAACACATGACAAAAGATAATCTGTATTATCCTACTAAAGAGTAATTCTCAACAACAGAACAGTAGAAACGTAATAACAGAAAATAGAAAAGCCGCTTTCTTTTCAGAGAGCGGCTTTTCTTTAAGTCCTTTTCAATAGAGATTGAATTACTTACGTAATCCTAGTGCTTTAACAATAGCACGATATCTTTCGATATCACGGCTCTTCAGGTAGTTCAACAACGCACGGCGTTTACCTACCAAAGTTGTCAAAGCTCTTTCAGTGCTATAATCTTTTCTGTTGAGCTTCAGGTGCTCAGTCAGGTGAGAAATACGGTATGAAAACAAAGCTATCTGCGCTTCAGCTGAGCCAGTATCAGTGTTAGACTTTCCGTACTTTTCAAAGATTTCTTGTTTTTTAGCTGCATCTAAATACATAATTCTTAGATTTTTTGATATATAAAATTTTCATTTAGCGGGTGCAAAGATAGACATTATCTTTTATATCACAATGAATTAGAGCGATTTATTTTAAAAATAATCTTCTATCTCTTTTACTGTCGCATCTTTCAGCATATCTTCGAACATCATAGCAAAGGCTGCCCAACTGACATTGAATGAAATTGTAAACCCGATTTCTTTTCATCCGATGAATAAAAGTGCCCAGTCCGAAACCGTTTCTTCATGAATTTCGGACTGGACACTTTTTAAACTATCGCTATTTTATTTCAACCAGCCACTCATGGAACCCATCATAAGGGGTATAGTGCAATACATATTCGGATTGGCTATGACTGATAACTTTATCCCAAGGAATCCGGTTTACATCAATTTCCGCCCTTGCCAGCCACAAAGCATTTTCCATCACATAACGGTCTAAAGAAAGCTCAAGCATCATCCGGCTCAAATAAAAAGCAGACTGTTCATAGGCATACCATTTACCGTCACTTTCCCGATAGATATATATCAAGCCATCATTGCTTAATTCTCTTTCCAACATCATTATTATCTCGCGCATAATTTTATAGATTACTCGTTTTTAATCAGTATCATCTCATTGTCCGAGCACAGAACCACAATCCAAGGACCGTTCAGTAACTTATTCAAATCGACTTCCACCTTATCCAGCATAACACCTCTCAATACCGTCTCATTAAGTTTCTTCAACAAATGAGCAGAACGGTAGCAAGCGTACCAACGTCCGTCTTCTTCAGATATATAAATTTCCGATTTACCGCATGATTTCTTGTCCATGATTTCTAACAGGTTGCTCATAACATCCTCCTTTATACTTAATAATAGCCTAAGCTATTATATCGCCATACCAGCCTGAAACGATGCGACTCATTTCTTGACCTGTTTTCTGACACTCCCTGCCCCGGAATATATACTTTTGACTGATTTCCCTCCGTCGTAGCTGTCCAATAAGGCACACCTGACCAATTATTATACTTAATACCGGAACTGGTAATCACCCCATTTATTTGCTGCCACTCTGCTTCTGCGGGCAAAGAGAAATGATAAAAAACCGTATAGCTATTACCCGATGTGACAGGAGTAGAACTACCACTGGAATTAACCGCCACACCTATCGCATTATCCATTACACTTCTTTCATCATTGTCACTGGAATAATGTTCTTTATTTATCTTCTTATAATACTCCTTTATTATTTTCTGTCCGTCCGTCAGGTTCGTTGTGTACCCATTGTCTCCCCAGGGCAGACCGCCAACAGCAAAACGGTCTATTCTGTCAACATACAATTGTTCTGTAATCTGGATAGGATACCATTGTTTGATAGGATATTTCATTTCGCTGCCCGCAACAGGCTTGTTTTGCGCATCCAGTTTACGCACATAAATATTGCACGAACGATACGGCTTCTCTGAGTTCCATTCTTTCTCCCAAATCGTTTTTTGATCAGCGTATCCCTTTAAATACATTCTAAGCTCTGCCGTTCCCTCCTTTTGTATCACATTGTATTCATCATATCTAGGAGTAATCCAACTCATATCAGACTCAAACATCACCCAATAGTCTCCAGAAACGCCATCAAAATCATCCACTTTGATTTGCCATTTCTGCCTATCGGTACTCACCACTTTGATTTTCACCAAATGTCCGTCAATATTATAATCTTGCCCTTCATTGAACTGAATAAACAAGTCAGACAATTCGCTGTCTACCCTCCATTGAGCATCCTTCGTGTTTCCCGAGATGTTGATCACACCGTTCTCATCCATGCAGCCCGATTCTTTCACACCTCCCGCTCCGCGCAAATGAAGCGTAACATTATAAATGGTATTTCTGTTCACATCAAAATCATACGATATGTTCTTACCTAAAAACAGTCGGTAACTAATAGTTCCCTTTACATGTGCACTGCTCGATTTATATTCATAATCCGCCGTAACAAGGATGTATGAACATCTGCGACCCAAGTTCTCATTGTCTGTATAGTCGGTAAATGCAGCATACACTTCTTTACCTGCCTCCATCGTATTTTTGATACGATTCGGGGTTTTGGCTTTTTCATTACCATTTTGGGCATCCGTACAGTTTTGGGCATGAACCGTCTGTTTATTCTCAAACTGATAAAGACGCTCGGACATCACTTGAGTTTCGCCATTTCCACTTGGTCCCGTAAGCAACGAACCGGATGGGAAGTCATACTTCTGTCCTTCCTTGTCAAAAGAAGTAAAATCCGTTATACTATTATCCGAGGCCAAGGTACAAGTCTTAGGCACATTACATAATTGTACTGATCGGGGCGTCAAGGTCACTTCGTTGTCCAGCCCGGAAGTATTGATATTTACTTTAATCATAGCATACGGGCGTTTCAAAGAAACTTTAGCCAAATAGCAACCTTTATTACCACCTTGAGCCCCCTCATGCGGATTCTCGGTATAGATAAACTGCTCGGATGCACCGTAAAGGAGACAAGCGGATGTTTCATCAAAATCCACCGGCCACTGAATCAAACTCTCTTTAACACTCTGCCACAATGACAAAGTAATCTTTCGTCCATAATTAGCGATAACCTCTACTCTTACAGCCTGGTTGCCTTGTTTGGCATTGATGTGGATATATACTTTTCCATCTGCTGTTTTAGAAGAAACGACCCCTGCACTACCATTCTCCACACTACCGGAAACTTCGAACGAATCCCCATTCTTAACCAGATAGACGGTTACCGTATTTCCTCCATAATTCACTTTTACATTCACATCATCAATAACGGAGAATATGGAGTTATCTCCGGCAGCCCTGCTGTTCATGTTCACAGAAGTAATATCGGCTGGTGATATTGCTATGACCACAGGAGCATCGTCCTCCACTCCGGACTCCGGACCGGCTAACTCCTCTGCCGTACAAGCACCCAACATACAAATGATGAAAAACATCATTATCAGTCTTATTGTCTTCATTTTTCCTCCTTTTGTTTATTCATAGCCCGGGCTAAGCAATATTTCATCCCAATCTGCCACATAAGTTTCCACATCCGTCTTCAAACCGCCTCCAGCAGGAGTCTCGGTCACTTTTATATTAAATATATACACATGGTTACGCACCACCTCAAACCGATCTCCAACCCCATCTTTTCTGAACTCGATCGTTTTTGTCTTGGTTTCACCTCCATACGTGTAAGTCACATCCAAGGATACTGCCCCGCTGTCGTTATTTTCTTGTTCCGGCAAATAAATCAAATCCTCATAAGCCATTGTCACATTCAGTCCCGTATAAACAAAGTTCTGCGGCTTCATCGACAACCCTGTTACGTAAGGACTTTGGTACTGAATTGTTTCATCGGGGCTCAACGTAGCTTGTGACACACAATACCCTTTATCATTAGCGTTATTCACCGTGATGCCGGTAATAGTAAAATCGCCTTTTGTATCTTGAAACCCTTGTTTCCCGTTCACCCAAAGGCTCACCTTAGCCACTGCCCTATACAGTTTGCACTCTAAGCTTGGTCCTGCAGGAGGGACACCGGTAGCGGGACTGATCCCCCACATCGGCAGACGCCTTTCGGCCAGATTCCACGGAGTCGGACCAGTGTAATTATAAACCAATTTATTATAGATTTCAACGGCAGTATTGCCTACCATCGTATTAAGATATGCCTGCATTCCCTCACTGACTCCCTGAATTCGGTTCTGATTCAAATTGGCGAGAACCACCAACCGTACCTGTTCATTACCTATCGTCCTCTGCATAGTCCCTTCCAGTATCTTTTGGTCGGCATAATCATTAATCACTCTCAAATCCTCTACCAAATATTTCAGTCTTTGAGTAACCGCATCAATCACTAGTACATACACATCGCCTTCCACAATAGTCCCCTGTTCCGGAGTGGTAAAATCCCAATTACCATCTGCTGTGGGCGCGTCAACCGTTCTGGAAGAATTCCCCGAAAGAGACAATGCAAGACGTACCGGCGCTCTTCCGTCCCCCCCAGCCTTCGCCGCCAACTCGTCCTTCGCACACGACGAGAAGCACAGTCCGCAGAACACCGCCATCACTATATAGGATAAACCTCTTTTCATAGATTGCTTTTTTAGTTTCGTTATTACATGTCCAGTTCGTTGAAGCGTACCACCCAATCATTGATAATGATGCTAGTATTAATCCATTTCATGCTCTCGTCCAAAAAGAAAGTCATATTGTATTCGTCCTGGCGGTCCAGATACTCCTGATTGGTCATCTCATGTCCTTCTGCTTCAGTAAGCAGCAAGTATTTCACTAATGGTATGGAAAGTACAGGCTCCCCTGTTTCCTTGTTGGTTATGGTGAGGCGGGGATTATTTTCAACCACCAGACGCCCTACGGTAATCTGTGCAATAGCTACGCTGATATTGCTGTCCTCTGCATCTCCATCGGCACGTGTTCCCATATCCGTGCCACCCTGCATACGGTAATAGGGATAATATGTTAATGTTTCGTCCTCCAGCAGCTTATTATCATAGTTCATCAAACCGTTGTCGTCTGTAATCGTAAATTCAAATTTATCTACCTCCACAGTCACTCCGTCCATTTGCTGGAGAATGATGCGTATGGTGTTGGTGTTCTTCACCAGTGGTACAGTCACTACCTGCGAGCTTGCTGCCCGCGAGAAAGATTGCTTGGTCACTTCACCGTGCCACAACGCAGAAAGTTTACTGTTCACAACAGCCGTTCCATCAGCCGCACGACTGTACAGACGATCCATCCTGCATTGCAGTTCATCTAGCGAGGATTCCCCTGCCGTAACCAAAGGCACTGAGAATGAAGCCTCATCATTCAGTCCCGCCCAAGTGACAAGATGATAGTCACCCGGTTCCAAATCCACTTTCATGGTATATCCTTCTTCTCCCAGCACATCGCCTTCTTCTGTCTTCTGATATACCAACTTGCCGTTATCGTCAAAAGCATAAAGTGTCACAGTCCCCACCTCGCGCGAGAAAGCATCGGCATACTTCATGTTATAATCATACTTGAATTTCACTCTGTACTCTACAGAGCAATCTACCTCTTCTTCACCGAGTATGCTGTCGCACGACACAACGGCACTTCCCAATGTCATGGCCATCATCAGGCTGAAGGAGAATTGTCGGGCGAATGTTTTTACTGTTTTCATGCTTTTGGTCATTTTATAATGTTAGAATATAGAAAGGTATAAAGGGGAGGGAGATGAATCCTCCCCTGTCTGTCATAGTGTTTGTTAGAACTCAATGTTATTGAAACGTACAATCCAAGGAATAATCTTAGCATTCAATTGCAAATAGAAATTATTATCACTCTCTTCACCGCTAGGATCTATTGTTATTGTTGCACCACCGATATTCTCGAATCCAGTAACTTTCAGTACATAGATATTATTTCTCATGATTGCCTTATCCATATACTGATCTCCTTTATTGTGGCAAATTTCAGATGAATAATAATAGCAATGTCCATTTTCATAAGTATCATAAGATGCATCTGCACCATTATCAGCTTTTACAGCATCAATAGATGTATAAAATTTATTATTGCATTTATAAATGGTACCAACAGGCTCACCCGTTTCATCGCCAATCTGACCACGGAAAATAATACCAGTCACTAAAGCTGGTACTTGCTTTTCTTTTTTCACAATATTTTCTAAACAATAAGCCAAACGATGACCTACCTGTGCATTATCGTTAATATTAGCAGTGGGAAGATCTTGGAAATAAACTTGGCTATCATCGCTGGCCTCATCAACTTTATCCGCATTTACATTTTTCAATGCGTTATAGAAATATGATCCAAAAACTTGGTCGTAATCTGTTACATTATTCTTATTCTTTGAATTAGGATCAACCATATAGGCCATATTGTCTACACCTAACAAGCCTAAAGTCCTGAAGTTTTCCCAGCTCGCATCCGTCAAATGTCTTGCCGTATACACAGAATTTGAAAGATTCACCAACGCGTATTTATCCAGTTTCACTGTCCAGTCAAGCTTACCATCAGTAGATGTAGTATAATATTCAAATTTGGGGAACGGCTCAAGAAGAGTAAAAATATGTTCACCTGTCTGACCATAAGTTTTTTCTGTCTTTATAAAAGCTCTTCTATCAGTTCCATCTGTTCCCTCATGTATCCAAACATCAGAATTATCATTATCCAAATTCTTTGCCTTATGCAAACCTGTCAAACGAACGGCTTTATTATCGGGATATATATAGTAACCACTTGTAGTTTCCGCAATGGCATAATCAGTAGTTTGTACTGTAAGAGGATATAAGTTATTTGGTTTAGCAATTACATAATTTATCTTTGAAACAACACGTTCCACCTTTACCTCTTTTATTGTTGGATCTTCATAGTTGTTGGATAAAACGTCTACCTTTATCTCTTTTTTGTTCACCATCATAAATTGACCGGCAGCAGCTATTGTTATATCACCAGTTGTTGTATAAGAACTTTCTGCAATTTGTTCATACTTAGACTTATCAGTCGATTGTTGGCTGTTGGCAATAGCTTCTATTGACTCAGTCGGATTTAACACAACAAGCACTTTATACCATCCAGAATTTGCCAATGTAAAGAAAGGATTATAAATGGTCTCTCCACTAGCCGTAGTTTCATTCAATTGTGCCTTTGTTAAATAACCACCGAATTCTTCTTTAGTAAGATTTCCATTTTCATCTAGTCTATTTAAAATTATAACGGCATCTGTTACAGTTGATTCACCTTCGATACCTGGATCCGTTACACCGCTTTCTTCATTATCAGCTGCGCGTGATGAGTTTGATGTAGAACTTATCACTAATGAAAGGTTACCCTTCACTTTCTCTGGTTGATTCACATTGTTTTTCACAATGTCCTCATTCGTACATGCTACCATGGCAGCATATGCCAACATTCCTAATAATAATCCCTTAATCTTCATAATCCTAAGTTTTTAAATTATAAACTATTTTTGTAATTTCCATTCTTGTTTGTCAACACAGCAAAGGTAAGTGGTTAATCGTATAAACCTTAATCGGTATTTTCGACAAAATAGATTGGTATCTTTGACAAAATGACTTTATATCGTCTTTTACAGGGCATTTCCATCATACGTGAATAAAATACCCTACACGTTGAAAGAATCACCTCTTACATTTTTCCATTAAAAAAGAAGAGAAAAAAACAAGGATAACATGTACTTTTTTTTCACTACATCAAACAGATCGGACAGTGTGGCATTTCAGCAAAATATCCCTCCATAAAAGCCGCCCTCATCAACATATGCGGAAGCCAAATCTAAAGTGGGAATCACCCGTAAAAACATAAAAATGTAGTGAGCAAGTGTTTCTCTCATCAAGAAGTACACATTCCTTCACATACGTACATATCCATAGACCTATACAATTATATAGGCTTATGCGTACGTATATAAATACTACATGTTCAAAGACAAGGGTATTTCTTAAAAAGATCAAGTCGTTTTCAAAAAAGACGGCGAGCTTTTTTAAAAAGATGGCGAGCTTTTTAAAAAACGTCTTGATCTTTTTTGCCACTGCCGGAACTTCGACTTCCGACAGATTATGTAAAATTCAACTTAAAAACACTGTGAGGACACTAATGCGCTGAACTTTAATTCAAAATCCGGGAATAGACTCCACTACCCCGGATTTTACCTTGCGCTTTTCGCAAAGAACAAGTTTCTTCTAACATCTTTTATTGTACTGTTTGTCTATATGTCTTATTTTACAAAGATTGCTTCATCCTTACGTTTATTGGTCACTTCTTCCAAATTGGCTCCGGCTTCGACGGAATCCTTGGCCTGTGCCTGTTTGAAATAATTCTCAGCAGAGTCGAGGTCTCCTTGCAACAGTTTCAGTACGCCTCTGTTGTTCAGCGTCGCACTCGCCTGTGCATCGGCCTTGTCCAAATAACGCACCGCCTGTTGCAAGTCACCCCGTTGGAGTTCGATAGCGGCAGCGTTTATATTCGCTGTTGGGTCATCAGGAAACATGCGCACTGCCACATCGAACACTTCGTTAAACTCGTCACTCCCCTTTTCGTATGTTTGGGCAACCAGAAACATTTCCTGCAAGCTCAACTGCTGGGGACGGAGCTTTATAATCTGTTTTGCCTCTTCCACATCAAATCCGCGAACTACATAACGTACAGTGTAATCAGAGTGACGCAAAGCCGGATAACAATCCTGTAGTAATGCGGCATATACCTTTCCACCATCCAAGGCCTTAATGCGTTCCTCCTTCACGTCAAAATCGCTCTCATTCTTATCTATTATGGACAAAATCTCTTCTTTCAGCGGTAAATCATTCTTAGCCACATACGCACGCAGTCCGGCCCAGTCCTCGGGTACAGAATTCACCTTGAACAAATCCGCTTTAAAGCCATACTCATTCATTACATAACTCTTCAATGCCTCAGCACGCCCCTGAGCCAAACGCGCATTGGCCGCATATCTGCCCTCAGGAGAAGCATAACCCACAATAGCTATTTCAGTAATGGTAGTATTGACATCATTTTTCACTACATCCACCGTATGTTTGATAGCAGCCAGTTCGGATGGATTACGACGATAATCAGGATAAATATTCATCTGATTTACCGGAAAATCCAAATAAGCACGTCCTTCCTCGGCACGATTCTTCACAGCCTCGACAGCAGGAGAAACGAATGCCACGACAGGTTTTACCACATAGCGTTCCAAATTGGCACGAGTTATAAAGGCACTGTTTTCTTCTTTCTGACAATCGGCACAGCCACGTATAGCAGCCTGCAGTTCCAGTTCTGCACCATTCATCCATTTCTCGTATGGAATACGGGCTGAATAATTTACAGTCTGTTCCGTTCCATTCTTACGACGAAGAATGGTATATGCATCCGACGGAATACTGCGTTCACGCTGTTGCACGATGGAACGGATACGCCCATATACCCAAATAGCAGGCAAAATCCTGTTATAACTGTTATCCTGTGTCTTCAAAACCGGAGTCAGAGTTGCCACACAGTTGGAAGAAAGCTCCATTGCAGCCGGCAACGTGATATCCATTCCTATCATCACCTGTCCATTATCACTAATCAGGATTGACTGATTGCTGACTTGTACCTGACCACCTGATAATGTCTGTGCACCTACCGGAATAGCCGGTATCAATAATATAAGAAGTATATAACATATAAGTTTCATAATCCGTAATTTTTAGAATATATAAATAAGATTCAGAGCAGCCTTAGTAGGACCCCAATAATTCTTGTTGGATTTCTCCAACATATCTCCACATTCTTCACACTCATATTTCTTATAACGCACATAAGCATAACCCAAACCGATGGTGGCGCCCAGATTCCAATGGCGTCCCAGCACAAACTGATAACCGTAACTGACACCGCCGCCATAAAAATGTCCCTTATAACGGAAGTCTTTCAAATCATCGAAAGGAGAAAACGGCAAATCAATACCGGTAGTATTGTATGCTCCTCCCATTAAATGGAAACCGAAAAAATGACCATTGAACTTATCACAAAGCCAATAACGCAACTCGGGCTGTACCATCACCAGTTTCAACATTTTATTATCGCTGTATTTCCAGGGATTATAATAAAACGGAATATCCACTGTAAGCTTCTTGCTCAACCCTACTTCCACTCCTAAGTTTGGTATGGCGACGGCATCTATCGCCACATTAGTCTTAACAGCCACCTGTCCATACATAAATAAGGAAGAAGCCAGCAGACACACCCATGAAAATAAAAATCTTCGTATTACCATATTCAATTCTCTCTAGCTAAGTTATTTTTTACATCACAAAGGTAGAGGCTATTCTTTTAACAGGATATTGGCAAATTAATCTTTATTAAGAGGTGGTTTCGGCAAAATACAGAATGAACAAAAAACAATCTTAGTTCCTATTTCCGTCAAAAACAGAACATCCATTCAATGAGAAACATTCCAACTATCAAATGGAACACCAACGGAGTTTTCTCCATCCATAAATGAAAATCCTTTCATCATGATAAAAACGCCCCCTTATATAGCCAAACAACTCCTTCTTTCCAACATAGCAGGTATTTTCATCAAAAAGAGGGTGTTTTCATCAAAAAAGCTTGAAAATAATTTGGATACATGAAAAGAATACCTACTTTTGTATCGGATGATAATGGGTCAATCATTCACATAATCAAAAAAACAATAAAAAATTATAGTTCTATGAAGGCAATGCATTTAATAATTGCCATGCTCGTCATGATGAGTTTGGCATCCTGCTCTGCAGATGGTAATGACCCCGTTGAAAACTCAGTTTCAACGTATCTCCTGGAAAAAACGTATGGAGCCAGAAGCGTTACATACGAGGAAAACAATTCTGACAAGTTAAAATTAAGTGAGTTACCGGCTATCAGCCTTTCTGAAGCCGACCATATTCTATCTGTCCTACGAAAACATACTGATGCTCAAGAAGAACTTGATATTCAAACTGCCACCAAAGGAGAACAAACATGGCTTAGAATTGTAATGAAGCAAACAATAGATCATAAATATGCTTTCACTATCCAGTTAAATATGAACTGTTACAATGACGGAAGCCTCTACTATGGCGGATATCAGGCGGAATGTTCTTCTTCTTTGATAAAATGGTATCTTAAAGGTTTCAGCCTGGCTACCGATAATGCCACAAAAAATTATAAATTCGAATCCCAAAGCTATATTTATATGAAAGTAATAGATAATGGAATCAAATATATGCAGATTCCTGTCACTATAAATGGCAACTATAATCCCCAAAACCATGATGCTGCATTTTCCTACAATTTATGATATATAATACAATAATCACTTTATAATATATACCATCATTCCCCCCTTGTTTCTAGCTTGGTATACATACCTTAATAAAATAGCAAGAGACAGGGGGTGTATTTCATTCAAATACAATCGTCTAATAATCAAGACAAGACAAAACTGTGTGAACGGAATACCTACTATCCTTTCTTTTCACCGAACCTGTTGATACTAAAAACAGAATATATTCCTATGACTTTTAGTTGGTTATTAAAATATAGTTTGCTATATTTGTAGGAATTCCTAAAATAGATTAAGGAATAATATCAAGCAGATTGTACGTGACCAATCTGATTACAGGGGAATAAAAGTGAAACAATTTATTATGATGAAATCTTTAATAATCACCTTATTATGTAGTTTTTGTCTATCAACTACTAATGCGCAAAGTTATTTCCGCCAGTGTGGTATCCAACTACTTACCAAACAAAACGGATTGAGCAACAATACATTGACTGGAATTTATCAGGATAAAGCCGGCTTTTTATGGTTAGGAACCGATGTTGGACTAAGCCGCTATGACGGAATACATTTTCATAATTACAATCTGATTGATAAAGAGCCACGTGCCTTAACTCATTTATATGAAACATCAAACAATCTGCTATGGTCTCATATCGCCAATTTAAACCAAATAGCCTGTTTTGACAAGATGCGTGGAATCTATATGCCACTTATCTCACCTACTCCTGAGGTATTGCAAGATATACAGGATATATGTGTACTGCAAGACAAATTATATGCCTTGACCTCCAATGCCATAGTAGAGTTAAATATGGAGAAAAATGCAGATGAAATAAGACTGACTGCCCAACTGCTTATAGATATAAAAACAAAAGTCCTAGGACTTTATAATAACGAAGATATTTTATGCGCACTGACAGCAGAGAATCAAATCTTGCTTTATAACGTTTCCGATAAAAGTAGCGAGCATATAAATGGAACCGATCTAGGTATTGTGAAAGCCGACAACATTGAAAAAATACATATATATAATGATAATGTGTGGATTTGTGACCAAACCGAAGGAATCATCTGTTATAATACAAACACTAAAACATCACGCACACTGAATGATAACAGCCAGTCATCCTTCATTCAAAAAGATATACGCGATATAATCCAAATAGATAAGACCACATTCATTATAGCCACATGGAGTTCACTGTCAGCCATAAGATTTGAAACGGACAACTACCTCCAGTCGCCATTCCACATTGTAGATCTGACCCAACATGATTCTTACTATGCCCCCATCCTCAAAAACAGAATTACCGACATTCATTTTGACAAGTCCAACAATGTGCTTTGGGTAGGAACTTTCGGCAGAGGATTGCTGAAACTGAATCTCAAAGGAAACGATATCAACCGTATCCCGTTGAACGATGAAATAAGATATGTGAATAGTATAGCACAAGATGCCGACGGATACATCTGGCTGGTCACCGAAAAAGATGGCATATATAAAAGTACAGAAAATAAGATCTCTCCTAATCTGCACTTTTCCTTATGGGAGAAAAGTCACAAGAATAATCATTATTGCCTGCACAAAGATCGCAATGGAGGATTATGGTTCGGCGATGACAAAGGAAACATCCTTTGGGTAAATCCTACTACCGGTGAAACGGTGATTCACCAACTAAACCCCGAAACAGCAGACTCTGCTGTAACTGCTTCTATCTTGAAACTATATCTAAACTCACAAAACCATTTATGGATTGCCACCGAAAAAGGAATAATGGTCTATAACCATCAGACACACGAATGCATAGCAGCACAACCTTATACGAAAGAATTCAAAAAAATAACCGCTATATGTGAAGATGGAGATGGAACCATGTGGCTAGGTACTGAAAAAGGAATACACCGTGCCAGCCGTAAAGGAAAACAAATAAAATTCACCGGTGGTTATGAAAAGGCAAGAAACCTGACACCCGGAAAAGTATTGGCACTTTATCTGAACAACTATAACCAATTGCTTATCTCATACACTGATAAAATTATCCAAATAGACGGAAAAGAGAAAACCATATCCTCTATCATGATCTTACAAAAAGACTTGCCTAACGGACACATAAGCTGTATGATAGATGATAAGAACGGAAATACCTGGCTGGGAAGCAATGCTGGTTTTATCACATTGAATAACAAGAACAATGCATCATATACCTACGCATTACCGGAAAGTTATTACGATGTATGTCGGCTGAATGACGGGAAATTGCTATGGGCGAACTCTACAGGATTACTCTATTTTGAACCGCGCACTTTAAAAGAAAGTTCAAGTAACTGCCAATTCCATATCTCCGATATAGATATTAATTACAATAAAGTAGAAATAGGAGAAAAAATAAACGGACAAGTCATTCTGGACAAACCTGCGTACCTGATAGAACATTTATCTTTAGACTACAATAACAACAACCTGATTCTCTATTTAAGTGATCTGAAATACGGAACCTCGCCCAACACAGTGAAATATCGCCTGTTACCCACAGAAGAAAAATGGAATACGAATTATGACGATCATATAAAACTCAGCAATATCCCTCCTGGGAAATATGTACTGGAAATACGCTCGTCTTATCCGTTGGAAGAAAATAAACAAATAACCCGGTTATCTATCAATGTAAATAGATATTGGGCTGCAACCGGATGGGCCATCGCCGCATACATCCTGGCTATTATCATTATTTCTTTGCTTACATGGATGTACTTTAACCGGAAATTACAGAAACGGCAAGTTTACAAGGCCAAAGAAGTGAAACTGAAAGAAAAGCTGGAAGAAGAAACGGAAATAAGAAAAGAAGAAGAGAAAAACCATCAATTGCGTGACCAAATCAGATATATGCTGGCACAGGAATTACGCACCCCGTTATCACTCATCACCGCTCCGTTAAAAGAAATGATTACTAATACGGCCTTCCCGGAATCATTCCTGCAAAAAGCAAAAATGGCCTATCGGAATTCAATCAGCCTGCAAGACATTTGTAACCAGCTATTGAATATTCATCAGCAAGAAAGTTACAGTCCTAAATTGAATGTGGCCCCTTATCCTGCCAGCGTGATAGCCGACACTGTAGTCCGTGCATCTCACGAACTACTGAACGTCAGTCCCATTAACCTGCATTATGACAAAGACAACAAAATAAATACGGAAATATGGATTGACCGGAAAAAGATAATCTTTATTCTAAGCAATATATTATCCAATGCCTACCGGCATATCTCGTATTCCGGTTCCATCCACTTTACTGTAAACACCAGTACTATCAACGGAAAAGATTTCTGCCTTTTTACTATAGAGGATGACGGGAAAGAAATGATAGAAGAGTCCTCTGTCATCTTCCTTGGATCGGACAATTACAATCCTCCAAGCAACCGGCTACATCCCGAATTAGGCATTGAAATTATGAAAACGACAATACTAGCCCACCACGGCGATATCCAAATCACTCAAGAAAAAAACAAAGGAACCCGAGTTGTTCTTTATATCCCTCTAGGTAAACAACATTTGAAAAATGATGAAAACGTATGTTTCATCGAACCCGAAACAATAATGGAAGATTCAGATAAAGCAATGATTACTGCAGAGGATAAAAGACAACAGGAAATAGCAAACAGTATAACCGCCAAACCTATTGACAACCCCGAAACCAAATACAAACTACTGGTTGTTGAGGACCATGCAGATATCCGCCTCTATCTGAGAGTATTATTTTCTGCCACCTATAATATTATTATGGCGGAAAATGGGGAAGAAGGAGTAAGAATGGCACGTAAAGAAATACCGGATCTTGTAATAACGGATGTCATGATGCCTGTCATGAACGGTTTTGAATGTTGCCGTATCCTGAAAGAAGATCTAAAAACTTGCCATATCCCTATTATTCTGCTGACAGCTTTGACAGATGATGAAAATATAGTGAAAGGAATAGAATTAGGAGCTGATGACTATATTCTGAAGCCGTTCAATCCGGAGATTCTCCGCACTAAAGTAAAACGTTTAATAAAAAGCCGGACTGAACTGAAACGGATTTATACCAAACTACTAATGCCTTCCATCACCGTCAACGGCTCGCAAGAAGAGAATACGGAAACAATCATCATAGAAGACCCGTTCATCACACAAATTCTGAATATTGTAAATGAGAACCTGCAAAACCCGGAATTCAATGTGAAAAAACTGGCCGAAATGCTGAACATGAGTCAACCTACCCTTTACAGAAAAGTAAAACAACTCACTAATTTCACTATCATAGAATTAGTAAGAGGAGTCCGGTTAAAACGTTCTGCCGAATTACTGAGAAGCCGCAAATACAATGTTCAGGAGGTAGCCGAAATGGTTGGTTATAATGACATCCCCACCTTCAGAAAGCATTTTGTCGATTTCTATGGCACCACTCCCTCTACATTTAATAGTAAAGAAGATACGGAAGATAAAAAATAATCGTTAACAGCCAAATATTTTTTGAATTAAAAATCGTACCTTTGCAGCCAAATATATAGGTATAGTATGCAAGACATTAGAAACATTGCGATCATCGCCCACGTAGACCACGGAAAAACGACTTTGGTGGACAAGATGATGCTGGCGGGACATTTGTTCCGCAACGACCAGACAAATGGTGAACTGGTATTGGATAATAATGACTTGGAACGCGAAAGAGGGATAACTATCCTTTCAAAGAACGTTTCAATTAACTACAAAGGAACAAAAATCAATATTATTGATACTCCGGGACACGCCGACTTCGGTGGCGAAGTAGAACGTGTACTCAATATGGCTGATGGATGTATCTTATTGGTAGACGCATTCGAAGGCCCGATGCCGCAGACACGCTTCGTATTGCAAAAGGCATTACAGATCGGATTGAAACCTGTAGTTGTAGTGAACAAGGTGGATAAACCCAACTGCCGTCCGGAAGAAGTATACGAAATGGTATTCGACTTGATGTTCAGCCTGAATGCTACAGAAGATCAGTTGGATTTCCCCGTTATCTATGGTTCTGCCAAAAATAATTGGATGAGTACTGATTGGAAGACCCCGACAGAAAACCTGGTTCCGTTGTTGGACGCTATTATTGAGCATATTCCGGCACCGAAACAGTTGGAGGGAACTCCTCAAATGTTAATCACCTCTTTAGACTATTCAGCATATACAGGTCGTATTGCTGTAGGACGTGTACATCGTGGTACGCTGAAAGAAGGTATGAATATTACACTAGCAAAGCGTGATGGTAGTCTGATAAAGTCTAAAATCAAAGAGCTACATACTTTTGAAGGCTTAGGACGTAAAAAGACAAATGCCGTTTCATCGGGAGACATCTGTGCTGTAGTAGGTGTAGAAGGCTTCGAAATTGGTGATACTATCTGCGATTTCGAAAATCCGGAACCATTGCCCCCCATCGCCATTGACGAACCGACCATGAGTATGTTATTCACTATCAACGATTCTCCTTTCTTCGGCAAAGAAGGTAAGTTTGTGACTTCACGCCACATCCAAGACCGCTTGACCAAAGAATTGGATAAGAACTTGGCATTGCGTGTACGCAAAAGCGAACTGGAGGACGGTAAATGGATTGTTTCAGGACGTGGTGTGCTTCATCTTTCTGTCCTGATTGAAACCATGCGCCGCGAAGGATACGAATTACAAGTGGGCCAGCCTCAGGTTATCTTCAAAGAAATAGACGGAGTAAAATGCGAACCTATCGAAGAATTAACGATCAGCGTACCCGAAGAATATTCCAGTAAAATGATCGATATGGTAACCCGCCGTAAAGGTGATTTAGTTTCTATGGAAACACAGGGTGACCGTGTAAACATTGAGTTTGATATGCCTTCGCGCGGTATTATCGGTCTTCGTACCAATGTACTGACAGCATCGGCCGGAGAAGCGATCATGGCTCACCGTTTTAAATGCTACCAACCATACAAGGGCGAGATAGAACGTCGCAGCAACGGTTCTATGATTGCTATGGAAAGCGGAACAGCTTTTGCATACGCTATTGACAAATTACAGGATCGTGGCAAATTTTTCATTTATCCGCAAGACGAAGTATATGCCGGCCAAGTAGTAGGTGAACATGTTCATGAAAACGACTTGGTTATCAATGTAACTAAATCGAAGAAGCTTACCAATATGCGCGCATCAGGTTCTGATGACAAGGCACGCATCATTCCTCCGGTAGTATTTTCGTTGGAAGAAGCATTGGAATACATTAAGGAAGATGAATATGTAGAAGTTACTCCAAAGAGTATGCGTATGCGTAAAGTGATTCTTGACGAAACAGAACGTAAGAGAGCTAACAAAAGCTAATCAATCTACCTTTAATATAAAAAATCCCGGAGACCATATTACCTTCGGGATTTTTTATATTTAATCTACAAACTTTACTTTACTAACTTCTCTAGGTTTAGCAGCCGGCATTTCATCGGGATAACCGAAAGCAATCGCATAAAGCAACTCATACCCTTCACTGAATCCCAACTGTTTCATATATTCGGCAGCTGCAGGTGATTTCATGAAACGCACAGGCCCCCCCAAACAGCAGGAACCTATTCCCATTGACCAAGCAGACAAAATCATATTCTCACCCAACAGACCACAATCTATCTGTGACATATCATATGCAGGATCGTTAGCAATAAACACTACTGTAGGAGCATTATTGAACATATTCTGAAATCCCGGACGTTCTGCCGCTTTGGGATTTTCTTTTTTGAAAATTTCAGTCAAACCATTGATAAATTCCGGATTATCTACTACACGAACCTCCCATGACTGTTTATTCATTCCATTAGGTGCATTGATTCCACATTCCACTATAGTCTGCATTTTTTCATGTTCCACAGCCTTGGGCTTATACTTCCGTATACTACGGCGGCTCATAATAGTTTCTATTACAGGGTCTACCTGACTCACGGAAACACTATCCGTAACAACTTCCTTCTGTTGAGAACCTTGCGATGTACAGCTGCATAATACGAACATACCTGCACCAACTAACATTAATCTAAATAATTTCATTTGCTATCATATTTGGTTTGCAACAAATCTAGGCATTTTCAAGCATAAAAAAAAGTGGTTCCCGATAGGAACCACTTTTTATATGTTAAATCTGTAAAATTCAGATTACAATTTCGGACCGGCAGCAACCAATTTCTTACCTGCTTCGTTACCAGTGAACTTAGCGAAGTTCTTGATGAAACGACCAGCCAAGTCTTTTGCTTTTTCATCCCACTGAGCAGCGTCAGAGTAAGTGTCACGAGGATCAAGGATCTTCGGATCAACACCCGGCAATTCTGTAGGAACAACGAAATCGAAGTAAGGAATAACCTTAGTAGGAGCCTTATCAATAGAGCCATCCAAAATAGCATCGATGATACCACGAGTATCGCGGATAGAGATACGTTTACCAGTACCGTTCCAACCAGTGTTAACCAAATATGCTTTAGCACCAGTCTTTTCCATCTTCTTAACCAATTCTTCAGCATACTTAGTAGGATGCAATGACAAGAAAGCAGCACCGAAGCAAGCAGAGAATGTCGGAGTCGGTTCAGTAATACCACGTTCTGTACCAGCCAATTTAGCTGTAAATCCAGACAAGAAGTAATACTGAGCTTGTTCAGGGTTCAAGATAGATACCGGAGGCAATACACCGAATGCATCAGCTGACAAGAAAATAACTTGTTGAGCGTGAGGACCTTTAGAGATAGGTTTAACGATGTTTTCGATATGATAGATAGGATAAGAAACACGAGTGTTTTCTGTTACGCTCTTATCAGCGAAATCAATCTTACCATTAGCATCAACTGTTACGTTTTCCAGCAAAGCGTCACGTTTGATAGCAGCGTAGATATCGGGTTCACTTTCCTTATCCAAGTTGATAACTTTAGCATAGCAACCACCTTCGTAGTTGAATACACCTTCGTCATCCCATCCGTGTTCGTCGTCACCGATCAACTTACGTTTCGGGTCAGTAGACAAAGTAGTCTTACCTGTACCAGACAAACCGAAGAAGATAGCCGAACTAGTTCCTTCCATATTTGTATTAGCAGAGCAGTGCATGGAAGCGATACCACGAAGCGGGTTCATGTAGTTCATGATAGAGAACATACCTTTCTTCATTTCACCACCGTACCAAGTGTTCAGGATAACTTGTTCTTTAGTCTTCAAGTTGAAAACAGTAGCTGTTTCAGAGTTCAAGCCCAGTTCTTTATAGTTGTCAACTTTTGCCTTAGATGCATTGAAACATACAAAATCAGGTTCTCCGTAAGCTTCCAGTTCTTCAGCAGTCGGGCGGATGAACATGTTAGTTACGAAATGAGCCTGCCAAGCCACTTCCATGATGAAACGTACTTTCATACGAGTTGCAGCATTAGCACCGCAGAATGTATCAACAACGAACAAACGCTTGCCGCTCAATTGTTTTACAGCTTTAGACTTCAAGTCAGCCCAAGCTTCTTCAGTACAAGGTTTGTTATCGTTTTTATATTCGTCAGAAGTCCACCATACTGAATTTTCAGAAGCTTCATTCTTAACGAAGAATTTATCTTTAGGAGAACGACCTGTGTAAACACCAGTCATTACGTTTACAGCACCCAGTTCAGTAACCTGTCCTTTTTCGAAACCTTCCAATCCCGGTTTAGTTTCTTCAGCGAAAAGCACATCATAAGAAGGATTGTGGAGAACTTCCTTCACGTCGGTAATACCGTACTTGCTTAAATCTAAATTTGCCATTTTTTAATGATTTAATTTGGTTATTGTATAATGTTATTTTTACTCTTTATTTTCTGAAAGAAGATGTTTTTCAACACCCCCTTGTCTAAGGCGCTACAAAATTAGTGCTTTATTTTAAAAAAAAGAAGTTATTAGAGAAAAATTTCCGTAATAATCAAATATTTATATTTGTGTAACAAAAATGCAATTCGTACTTTACAAATCTAGAAATTATTTGTTTCTTTGCAGGTCAAAGTCAACAATATAACAAAAGCATAGATATGAAAATCATCAATCTCAGTGAAGGCAATTCTCTCCTAAACCAATATGTAGCGGAATTGCGCGATGTACATGTTCAAAATGATCGTATGCGTTTCCGCAGAAATATTGAAAGAATAGGAGAAATCATGGCATACGAGATGAGTAAAGCACTAACCTATTCCGTAAAGCAAGTACAGACACCCTTGGGAACTGCCACGGCCAGCACACACGATGACAAAATAGTGATCGCAACGGTATTCCGTGCCGGACTGCCGCTGCACACCGGTTTTCTGAACATGTTCGACCATGCCGACAACGCTTTCGTTTCCGCATTCCGTTTTTACAAAGATGATGAACACCGTATTGTAGATGTACACATTGAATACATCGCCGCTCCTTCATTGAATGACAGAACCTTGCTTCTCGTTGATCCCATGCTTGCCACCGGTGAAAGCATGGAACTTGCCTGGAAAGCGTTCCTTACCAAAGGCAAACCAGCTAAATTGCAGATGGCCTGTGTCATTGCCAGCCAACAAGGGGTAGCGCATATGGCAGAACTTTTTCCCGGCGATGATGTCACATTATGGTGTGCCGCCATAGACCCTGTCTTGGACGAGCACAAATACATTGTTCCGGGGTTAGGGGATGCCGGTGATTTATCATTCGGCGAGAAACTCTAAAGCTCAAACTATAAGGACAGTTTCAGGTGTGTTCTCTTACACACTAAAATTCTAAATTAAATGGTTAGTAACCGGCAATTATTCACTGCCTATTACTAACCATTTAATTTTTAGAACAACTCTGTAGATCCGGTTCCTACAGGGAAGATGAAAAATATTATTTCACTTCCCAAATATCATTTGTCATCAGTAATTCCTGGAAATTATGATATTTTTTCTTTGCGGCCACTTCTTCAATCTGTGCATTAACGGCGTCATCATAAGTAGGCGCTTCCACATCACGGATCACACCTAATGCAACCGGAAAATCCGGTCCTTCCATCAATGCCAGTTTCAACTGCAAAGTATTATCCATACAATGAGCATCGTGCACTAAAATGTCTTTTTCCGTCACACCATTCTCGCCAATCTTTACCACTTTCAGCCCGAAACCTTCCTGCATCAGCCCGTATTCTTTATCTACCCCAAACAACATCGGTTTACCGTGTTCCAAATAAATGGCATTCTTTGAACGACCTTCTTTCGTATATACTGATTCGTGTGTTCCATCATTAAAAATGACGCAGTTCTGAAGAATTTCACATACAGCCGCACCTTTATGATTGGCAGCAGCTTTCAGAATCTCCACTGTACCAGGACTATCCGTAGCTACCGCACGGGCAAAGAAACGCCCACGCGCACCAAAACATAATTCAGCCGGATGAAACGGATCTTCCACAGTGCCGTAAGGAGATGATTTGCTAACAAATCCACGGGGAGAGGTCGGAGAATACTGTCCTTTGGTCAAACCATATATCCGGTTGTTCAACAAAATCATATTCAAGTCGATATTACGACGAACGGCGTGTATAAAATGATTTCCACCAATAGCCAGCCCATCACCATCCCCTGAAATCTGCCAGACAGTAATCTTCGGATTAGCCACCTTGCAGCCTGTAGAAATAGCAGCCGCACGACCGTGCACAGTCTGCATGGCATATGTATTCATGTAATAAGGCAGACGGCTGGAACATCCGATACCCGAAATAACGGCAGTATCATGAGGAGCCACTCCCAATTCAGCCATCGCTTTGTGCAGCGAAGCCAAGAAAAAATGGTCACCGCAACCCGGACACCAGCGAGGTTGTCCCTTTTTGAAATCTTTTGCTGTATATTCGTTCATAGTCTTTACTTTCTTTACGGTTATTATTTATTTAAAATCTCAGTGAAAGCATCAACTAACTCGCTGACTACGAACGGCTGGCCTTTTACCTCATTAAACTGATAAGGAACAAATCCGTCCACTTTCATACGGAGATATCCGGCAAACTGACCAAGATTCTGCTCAGCCACGACTACCTTCTTATATTTCTTCAGCACTTCTGCCGTATTGTGAGGCAGCGGGTTCAAATGAACAAAATGTGCCAAAGCAACCTTCTTGCCCGCATGGTTCATTTCCTCCATTGCTGAATATAAATGACCGTAAGTTCCACCGAAACCTACTATCAGCAAATCTGCATCCTCTACGCAGCCTTGCACCTTAACATCAGGCACTGGAATTTTAGCAACCTTCTCGGCACGCAAACGGCACATCAAATTATGGTTTTCAGGCTCGGTAGAAATAGCACCTGTATCACTGTCTTTTTCCAAGCCTCCCAAAATATGCATATAACCTTCCTGTCCCGGCAATGCCCAATAACGGACACCTGTTTCGGCGTTACGCTTGTAAGGAGTATAATTATCCTTCATTTCCGGAGTAACATAGGGTGGGTTAATAGCCGGATAGTTCGCCAGATCAGGCAACTTCCATGCACCGGAACCATTTGCTACAAAACCATCGGTCAGCAACACCACCGGAGTCATGTGTTCCAAGGCAATCTTACAAGCATCATAAGCAGCATCAAAACAATGAGTTGGAGAAGCTGCGGCAATGACCGGCATAGGAGATTCACCGTTACGGCCAAACAAAGCCTGCAATAAATCTGTTTGCTCAGACTTAGTAGGCAAACCAGTAGAAGGACCGCCGCGCTGTACATTAATAACCACCAATGGTAATTCTGTAATAACAGCCAGATTCATAGCCTCTGATTTCAGACAAACACCCGGTCCCGAAGTAGAAGTAGCTGCCAACGCACCTGCAAACGAGGCACCGATAGCCGTAGCGCAACCTGAAATTTCATCTTCACATTGAACCGTAGTCACTCCCAATGATTTATGTTTAGAAAGTTCATGCAAGATATCTGTTGCCGGAGTAATGGGATAAGATCCCAGGAACAAACGCAGACCTGCTTTCTCGGCAGCAGCAATTAAGCCATAAGCCGTAGCCTTGTTTCCGCTGATATCCATGTACTTTCCAGGTACTTTAGACTTAGTTTCCACCTTATAAGTATGATCCACAGACGCATGCGTATTGTGACCATAATCATATCCGGCGTGTATCACTTTAATATTCGCTTCAGCTATTTGCGGCTTCTTTGCAAATTTCTCGCGCAAGAAATTTTCAGCAACCGCCAGGTCACGATTAAACAACCAGCAGACCAATCCCAAAGCAAACATATTACGACATTTCAACATTGACTTGTTGTCCATGCCTGTATCTGCCAGACAATCTTTCACCATCTGCGAAATAGGAGCAGCAATTACATCCTGCTTAATACCCATTTCTTCAATCGGATTGTCTGTTTTGAAAGCCGCCTTGTCCAGATCTGATTTCTGAAAACAATCTGTATCAATAATGATACAAGCTGTGGACTTCGCAAATTTGTATTGTGTTTTCAATGCAGCGGCATTCATTGCGACCAGCACGTCGCATTTGTCACCAGGGGTAAAAACTTTACCCGCACCGATATGCACCTGGAAACCTGACACACCGGTCAACGAACCTTGCGGGGCACGTATATCCGCCGGGTAATCGGGGAATGTACTGATATCATTTCCCACTGTAGCCGAAATATTAGAAAAGATATTTCCGGCCAGCTGCATACCATCGCCTGAGTCGCCTGAGAAACGGACCACCACTTGGTCCAACTCCTTGACTATCATTTCATCTGCCATAACTTATTATTTAGGGTTACAAAATTTCACTGTTTGCAAAGTTCGGAAAGTTCTGTCAAAGGACAAAATATTCCGCTATCAAACTACGTTTGAATATCAAAATGTACAAAATTAAAGGTTTATTTGTTTCCAAGCTAAGAAAAAGCAGAGATAATTACCTGTTTAAAAGCATAAATCCCTATCATTATGACAGCATCAAAAACGATTCATTTTTACAATTTATTATTTTTATCCATGTTTTATGAACAACATGAAAGTTTATAGCAGAATAACAACATTATTAGATTATAAAAAACAGACAAAAAACAACAAAACAACAAAGAAAGGATTATTTTCTTCCCACTTAAGACATTTTTCAATCTTTCATATTGCCATTTTAACAAAAAGAAGTACCTTTGTACCCATAAAGGGGCCTTGTAGTTCAACGGATAGAATAGAAGTTTCCTAAACTTTAGATAGGGGTTCGATTCCCCTCGGGGCTACAAAGAGCAGTAAACAATTGTTATACAACCGTTTACTGCTCTTTTTTTACTGGATAGCTTTCAAATCTGCTTATTTAATCACCCCAAGTTCTTTGCCCACTTTAATAAATGCAGCAATTGCCTTATCCAAATGTGCCTTTTCATGCCCGGCAGACAACTGGACACGGATACGTGCCTGTCCTTTCGGAACAACCGGATAATAGAAACCGGTTACATATATGCCCTCTTTCTGCATCTTGGCGGCAAAATCCTGAGACAGTTTCGCATCATAAAGCATCACAGCACAAATCGCGCTCTGAGTTGGTTTGATGTCAAAACCGGCAGCCAGCATCCTGTCACGGAAATAATTCACATTATCCATCAGCTTAGTATGCAAAGCATCACTTTCTTTCAATATCTTAAACATTTCCAGACTAGCACCGATAATGGCAGGAGCTACAGAATTAGAGAATAAATAAGGACGGGAACGCTGGCGCAACATATCAATAATTTCTTTCTTACCGGTGGTAAATCCTCCCATTGCCCCACCAAATGCTTTACCTAATGTACCAGTAAAGATATCCACACGCCCGTATGCATTAAACTGTTCTGCCACGCCATGCCCTGTAGGACCTACTACACCGGCCGAATGAGATTCATCCACCATAACCAACGCGTCATACTTTTCCGCCAGTTCACAAATCTTATCCAATGGAGCCACATTACCATCCATCGAGAATACACCATCTGTAGCAATAATACGATGACGCTGTGCCTGCGCTTCCTGCAAACAACGTTCCAGGTCAGCCATATCAGCATTGGCATAACGATAGCGTTTTGCCTTACACAAGCGTACACCATCTATAATAGATGCATGATTCAACGCATCTGAAATAATAGCGTCTTCTTCTGTAAACAGCGGTTCGAACAAACCACCGTTAGCATCAAAACAAGCTGCATAAAGTATAGTATCTTCTGTTTTAAAATAATCAGAAATGGCAGCTTCCAGCTGTTTGTGCAAATCCTGAGTTCCACAGATAAAGCGTACGGAAGACATACCGAAGCCATGTGTGTCCATCGCCTCTTTGGCAGCATTGATCAAGCGTTGATTATCTGACAAACCTAAATAATTGTTGGCACAAAAGTTCAACACATCTTCTCCGTCATTCACCTTGATGTCCGCACGCTGAGGTGTGG
Source organism: Phocaeicola sp. GP0067 (assembly GCF_031119655.1). Classification (NCBI taxonomy): domain Bacteria; kingdom Pseudomonadati; phylum Bacteroidota; class Bacteroidia; order Bacteroidales; family Bacteroidaceae; genus Phocaeicola; species Phocaeicola sp. GP0067. The sequence goes on along the minus strand of NZ_JAVHZY010000001.1, from coordinate 401,728 downwards.
TAATTATACGTTCATTTTTATACAATCCGGCTGCCTTAATATCAGCCAGTTCCTTCGCAAGGAACTCCTTCATTTTACCATACATAGCTTTGTTTTTTTATTAAGTATATAGTTTAAGTTTAAAAATCAGTCTGACTTGACAAAGTTCTTATTTTTTTTTGATATCCGATTAAATTATAGAGAAAATTTTGATAAAATATGCAGTTTTCTATCTATCTTTGCTTCCAAAAGAAAACTTAAAGCAAATAGCAAACTATGAAAAATGTATTAATTATCGGCTCCACCGGTCAGATCGGTTCGGAACTAACCATGAAATTGAGAAGTATTTACAATGGTAATATCGTAGCCGGATATATTCCCGGTGCTGAGCCTAAAGGGGAATTAAAAGAATCAGGCCCTTCTGCCATCGTAGATATCACCAACGAACAACAAATTGCCGAAACTGTATCAAAGTACAACATCGACACCATTTACAACCTGGCAGCCTTACTATCGGCTGTAGCAGAAGCCAAACCTCAACTAGCATGGAAAATAGGCATGGGAGGCCTGTTCAACGTATTGGAAGTAGCACGCGAAATGGGTTGCGCCGTATTTACCCCAAGTTCTATCGGTGTCTTCGGCAACAACACCCCTAAAGACAAGACCCCGCAAGACACTATCCGTAATCCGCGTACCATGTATGGAGTTACAAAAGTATCAGGAGAATTACTGAGCGATTATTACCATATCCGTTTTGGCGTAGATACCCGCTCCGTTCGTTTCCCCGGATTAATTTCGTATGTCACACCTCCGGGTGGCGGGACTACCGATTATGCTGTAGACATCTATTATTCGGCTGTAAAAGGTGAAAAATTTGAATGTCCTATTGCAGCCGGTACATTCATGGATATGATGTATATGCCTGACGGTTTACGTGCAGCCATTGAAATCATGGAAGCGAATCCCGACAAACTAATTCATCGCAATTCGTTCAACATTGCTTCAATGAGTTTTGATCCGGAAATTATTTATAACAATATAAAGAAGTATATGCCCGACTTCCATATGGAGTACAAAGTAGATCCGCTACGTCAAGCTATCGCCGAATCATGGCCGAACTCACTGGACGATACTTGTGCCCGTGAGGAATGGGGATGGAAACCGGAATATGATCTAGACAGCATGACACAGGATATGCTTGCCAAACTAAAAATACGATTCAATAAATAAACCACTAATATTGAATAAATAAAATAGCCTTCTCTATTCTATATGGAAAAGATAGAGAAGGCTATTTTTATACATTTCTTGCACTTATATAAAATTTTGATCGTATCTTCGTGCAAATTAACATACTGATTAAAAACATACTATGAATACAAGAGCTATTACCCAGAACAAGAAAGTCGTTACATTCGGAGAAGTAATGCTAAGGCTGACCGCCCCCAATTTCCAGCGCTTTTCCCAAACAAACGAGTTTATTGCTACTTATGGAGGAAGTGAAGCGAATGTAGCCATATCACTGGTCAACTTCGGCATCCCCACAGAATTCGTTACCAGACTTCCCGAGAATGCAATGGCACAAGCCTGCGTAAACTCACTCCAAGCTTACGGATTAGGTACAGACGGCATTATTTATGGTGGGAAACGCATGGGATTATACTTTCTGGAAAGCGGTGCAGCATTTCGTAACTCCAATGTAGTATATGACCGTGAAGGCTCTTCCTTTGCCACTTTACGTCCCGGCATGATAGACTGGGAAAAGATTCTTTCCGATGCAGGCTGGTTCCACTGGTCGGGTATAGCAGCGTCCCTGTCACAGGAAGGAGCAGATGCCTGCCTGGAAGCACTGCAAACAGCAGACCGCCTGGGATTAACAATCTCATGCGACTTAAATTTCCGCAAAAAATTATGGAATTACGGTAAATCCGCATCAGAGGTAATGCTCCCCCTTGTTCAATATAGTGATGTCATTTTTGGTGCAGAACCCGAATACAAAGAAATTTTCGGCATTCCCCCGGTAGGTTTTAAAGCTGTAGACACCTCATATCCATTAGATTTGTCCGGTTTCAAAGTATTCGGTCAAAAAGTATCAGAACAAGCTCCCCGATGCCAGAAAATGTTTCTGGAGTTGCGTAATACCATCACTTCCAATCACAATCTGCTGGCAGCCATACTTTATTCTAAAGGAACATTAAGGCATACCGGCATTTACGATATTGTCCATGAAGTAGACCGTGTGGGTGCAGGAGATGCATTTGTAGGCGGCATGATTTATGGTTTGCTGACCTACCCCGACAATGACCAAAAAACATTGGAATTCGCCCTTGCCGCATCTGCATTGAAAAATACCATATATGGAGATTTCAATCAAGTAACAGTAGAAGAAGTGGAAGAGTTAATGCAAGGAAACACTTCAGGAAGAGTAGTCAGATAACTATTTTCACGATTATAGCCAAACAGAATTGATCTGCAAGATACAGCGTAAAAAAGCAAGTTAACTTCATGGGACAAGCAAGTTAAGTTGAAATGCCAAGTAAGCTAAGTTACTTACCCAATGTACTTAAGTTAATTTTTGAAGCCACAGAAGATTCATCTACCCTTTTTCCACAAACCAATTCCAATCGACCATTATAAAAAGAGGAGGATGCTCATGATATGAGCATCCTCCTCTTTTTATTTATTTCTTAAAAGAAACCTTCTTATGCCTTTGTTTCTTCCGGCATCTTGTTACCCATAGTCAGGTAAGCGATAGGAGCAGCAATGAAGATAGAAGACAATGTACCGATCACAACGCCCAAAATCATTGCAAAGGCGAAGCTGCGGATACTGTCACCACCCAGCACGAAGATACACAACAATACGATCAATGTACTTAATGAAGTATTGATGGTACGAGCCAAAGTAGTATTCAATGAATCATTAAACAACTGCATACGGTTACGTTTCGGATACAGACCGAAGAACTCACGGATACGGTCAAAGATAACCACCTTGTCATTGATAGAATAACCGATAGCGGTCAAAATAGCGCCAATAAAAGTCTGGTCAATTTCCAATGAGAACGGAACCCATCCATAACATAACGAGTATGCACCGATGATCAAAATAGTATCGACAGCCAATGCAACAGTCGCACCCACACTATAAGCTACATTGCGGAAACGCAGCAAGATATACAAACCGATAGCCACCAATGCAAACAATACAGACCAGACAGCCGAAGTCTTGATATCGTCAGCGATACTAGGACCTACTTTCTGAGAACTGATGATAGAACCACCGACACGATTATCACGGTCAATAAAGATTTCCAATGTAGTACCTTCGCCCAGCAAGTTACCATCTTTCAAAGACTGATACAAGAACTCTTCAATTTCAGAGTCGATAGTAGGAGAATCTTCATTAATACGGTAATTGGTTGTAATACGGATTGTCTTCTTGTCTGTACCCAAAGCAATAGCCTGTACATTATCTTCTGTGATTTTCTTCTTCAACAGGTCACGCACTGTTTCAGGTTCAACCTGCTGTTCAAACTGAACTACGAAGTTACGTCCACCGGTAAAGTCAATACTCTGCGCCAAACCACGGATAAAGAATGAAATGATACAGATAACGATAATCGCTCCGAATACCGTGAATGAACGTTTCATCATTCCCATAAAGTTGTAATTCACGTTCTGCATCAGATTCTTGGAGATCCCTGTAGTGAATGTCAAGTTCAACCACTTGTCTTTATTCATGAAGTGCTCATAAACAATACGGGTCAAGAATACTGCTGTAAAGAATGAGCAGAGGATACCGATAATCAACGTAGTGGCAAAACCACGAATCGGACCCGTACCGAAATAGAACAGAATGATACCAGTGATAATTGATGTCAAGTTTGAGTCAAAAATAGCAGAGAATGCGTTAGAATAACCGTCTGCTAAAGCAGCCTTAACAGTTTTACCGGCTCTCAATTCTTCTTTTGTACGTTCATAAATCAACACGTTAGCATCTACAGCCATACCCAATGACAACACCATACCGGCAATACCAGACATGGTCAGTGCAGCTTGGAACGAGGTAAGGATTCCTAATGTGAAGAAGAAGTTAACAACCAATGCGCAATTGGCAACCATACCCGGAATCAATCCGTACATAGCGCACATATAGATCATCAACAGAATCAACGCAACAACAAATGAAATAATACCTTGATTGATAGATTCCTGACCCAATGACGGACCAACAATATCCTCCTGAACGATACGTGCAGGAGCAGGCATCTTACCAGACTTCAATACGTTAGCCAAGTCTTTTGTCACCTCCGGGGTAAAGTTACCGGTAATCCGAGAGTGTCCCCCCGTAATTTCACCGTTTACATTCGGAGCGCTGTATACGTAACCATCCAGTACGATAGCGATAGCCTTGCCTACATTGTTCTTTGTCAGAACAGCCCAGCGGCGTGCGCCGTCAGTGTTCATAGACATACTGACACAAGGCTTGTTGAACTGGTCATATTCATCTTTAGCATCAGTGATCACATCACCTTCCAACGGAGCACGTCCGTTACGTTCAGTAGACTTGATAGCATACAATTCAAAAATACGTCCCTGCTTGTCAAAGTCAGCAGCCTTTACACCCCATTTCAAACGAAGATCTTTCGGCAACATTTCTTTCACTTCTTTCATAGCAAGGTACTGGTTTACCTGAGCAGTATCTTTATAATCGGCATAACCTACCACCGACCCGTAACCATTCGGATTTAATTGAAGAACAGAAGCCAACGGATGTTCTTTCTTCATCTGCTCCATTGCGGCAGAGTTACTTGCCGTTTCGCCTTTCAATGCGGCTGCAAGACTGTCGGCAGCAGAAATTGCAGAAGCCTGTGCGACAGCAACAGTATCAGTAGCTACAGAATCAGCAGAAGCAGCACCACTTTCAACGGCAAGAATATCACGCAGTCTGTTATCTACAGAAGAAAGATAAGGAACTATTTCTTTTGCGTCGAAAGTTTCCCAGAATTCCAAGTTAGCAGATCCCTGCAACAGTTTTCTGACACGTTCCGGTTCTTTGATACCCGGCAGTTCCACCATGATACGGCCCATCTTTCCTTCCAATGCCTGAATGTTAGGCTGTGCCACACCAAAGCGGTCAATACGTGTACGTAATACATTATAAGAGTTGTCGATAGCAGCCTTTACCTCTTCGCGCAATACTTTTTCAACTTCACTGTCGGAACTGCGGGTGGTTACTTTGTCTTTCAACTGCTGAGTAGCAAATAATTCAGCCAATTTGCCATTGGGAGCTTGTTTCTTATACTCTTTTACAAAAAGAGTAATAAAGTCATCCTGACTAGTGATAGATTGTTTTGATGCTTCTGCAACCGCTTTGTTAAAAGCTTCATCAGTCTTGTTGTCAGCCAAAGCCTTCACTACATCCGGTACAGAAACTTCAAGGATAACGTTCATACCACCTTTCAGGTCCAGACCCAGACCAATCTCCATCTCGCGACACTGTTTCAGCGTATAACTACCCAAATAAACTTTTTCATTCTGCATAGAATCAAGGTAATGTGCTTCACCTTTCGGGTCTTGTGCCGCTTTGTCCATGTGATAGCGGGTCACAAAAGAGAAAGAAAGATAAAACACACATACAAGGGTGAGTAATACCGCAAAAACCTTTACAAATCCTTTGTTTTGCATGTTACTTTGAAATTTATTATTTTTACTTTTTGATTAATTCTTAGTTTATACAAGGTTGCAAATATAGTTTTTTTTTCACATTCCCACGGTATCAAACACAAATATTTAGATTCCAAAAGAGAAAAAAGGCTGCAAAAGCATTTTTTGCAGCCTAAATTATTCTATCTCACAGTCTATTTTATTTCAAACCCCTGTTTTTAAGCAAGGGTTCCAAGCTGGGATCAGCCCCACGAAAACCTCTGTAAAGGGTCATAGGATCTTCCGTTCCACCTTTCTCTAGAATATTTTTACGGAAAGAGTCTGCGGTATTTTTATCGAACACTCCATGTTCTTTAAACGCTTCAAAAGCATCCGTGTCAAGAACTTCTGCCCATAGATAGCTGTAATACCCAGCAGCATATCCACCTATAATATGACTAAAATAAGTGGCGCGATACCGAGGAGCTATTTCAGGAATCAGCCCCAGCTTGTCCATCGTTTCTTTTTCAAAAGCAACGACATTCAGGTTGTCTGTATCAGTCAGGTTATGCAGTTCCATATCAAGCAAAGCGGCTGCCAATAATTCCGTAGTCATAAAACCTTGATTAAAAGTACCCTGATTTTGGATTTTCGTAATCAGCTCATCCGGAATCACTTCTCTTGTTTCATAATGCTTGGCATAGAGTTTCAGCACTTCAGGTTCTACAGCCCAGTGTTCCATAATCTGTGAAGGAAGTTCTACAAAATCCTGCGCCACACTGGTACCGGACACTCCTTTGTAGTTACACTTGGTCAGCATACCGTGCAATGCATGTCCAAACTCATGAAACATGGTTTCCACCTCATCCAAAGTCAGTAAAGAAGGCATATTTCCTGCAGGTTTAGTAAAACTTGCCACATTATAAATTAAAGGACGTACTTCACCGGCCTGTTCACGAAAATTACTCATCCATGCGCCACCACGCTTACCTGCGCGTGGAAAGTAATCCGCATAGAACAATCCCAAAAATGAGCCATCGGCATCCTTTACTTCATACACTTTCACATCCGGCTCATATACGGGCACATCATTCAGTTCGGTCAATGTAATGCCATACAGCTTGTTGGCCACGGTATACAATCCGCTACGCACATCTTCCAAACTGAAATAGGGCTTGATTTCATCTTCATTCAAATCATACTTTTCCTGACGCAATTTTTCGGCATAATACCACCAGTCCCATGCAGCCAGCTTCTCTCCCTTACCTTCCTTATCCATTATTTTCTGCAACTCGGCGGCCTCTTTCTTTGCATTTTCCAGTGAGTATCCCCACAGGTTGTTCAAGAAATCCATGACTGTCTGCGAATTCTTAGCCATGTTCTCATCCAGTACAAAATTGGAATAACAATCGAATCCTAATAATTTTGCCTGTTCCAAACGCAATGCCATGATCTTTCCCAATATCTCTTTATTGTCATTCGCATCATCATGATTCCCCCGGTTGATATAAGCTTCATAAATATTTTTTCTTAGCTCACGGTTTTCAGCATATTGCAAAAAAGGCAAGCGACTGGAGTTTTGCAAAGTGAATAGCCATTTCCCTTCTTTTCCAGCAGCTTTCGCTTCCTCTGCGGCCCCCGCTTTCACCCATTCGGGTAACCCGGCCAAATCAGCCTCATTCTCGATAACCAACTGATAAGCGTTATTCTCATTTAAGATATGATTGTCGAAAGCAATCCCCAAAGTCGACAATTCTTTATTGATCTCCCTCAAACGGGATTGTTTTCCGGCATCCAGTCCGGCACCCGAACGGACAAAAGCTTTATAATACTTGTCCAACAGCCGGTGTTGCTCAGTCGTAAGAGTTATCTTACCTTCCTGTTCCTGTTGATGCACATCAGCCACCCGTTTATACAAATCCTGATTCAAATAAATATTATCACTATGTTCTGAAAGTACAGGAGCCATCTTTTCATTCAAGGCCGTCAACGAATCATTTGTATCCGCTTCGGTCAATGCAAAAAACACCCCACTTACTCTCGCCAGAATCCCGCCACTTTTATCCAGCGCCACAATGGTATTTTCAAAAGTAGGTTCCTCGGGATTATCAACTATTGCCTTAATTTCCGCATTCTGCTCCTCTATTCCTTTCAAGAAAGCAGGTTCATAATGCTCCAGTCTGATCTTAGTAAAATCGGGAGCACCGTACTCGGTCTGGAATTCCGTAAAGAACGGATTCATTTCTGTTTTCTGTTCACATGCACACATTACACAACACGTCGCTAACGTAAATAATAGTCTTTTCATAATCTGTCAATTAAAGGTATGTAAAATCACTTCTCCGCCACATAACACCAAATGGGGTAATGATCCGAACTCTTTATCGTATTATCCACCGTACAACGGTAAGATTTTAAATTCTTGCTCAATAAAATATTGTCTATTCTGAAATAAAAATGATTTTGATTATAAGATATGCCAAAGCCGTTTCCCGACTCCACAAAAGCATCATTCAGACCTTCCCCTACCACCCTGTGAGTGTATGATATAGGAGAATCATTGAAGTCACCGCATACAATTATGCCTCCCCCTTTGTAACCGGCCACCAAACGAGCTATGGAATCAGCCTGAACGGCACGTATAGCCGATGCTTCCGCCAGTTTTCCGATCAGCAAACGAGACCCTTGCGATACCTTTTGCTTATCAGGATCCTTCATCATTTCGCGATAGACTTCTTTATCCTTCTCAGTCAGCTTATTGGATTCCAGATGATTATTAACAACCAGCAAGGTATCACCATTCACTTTGATTTTATAAGCAATGGAACCATTGTTAAGGCTGGCATATTTCACCGGATGTGCCGACAAAATAGGAAAACGGGAATAACAACCCAAACCGTTGGCCCCCGATATCTTATGATAATTTTTATAAGGATAATCTCTTAAAGCATAATCCACCTCTTTCTTGGTTAAGCGTCCGCCTACAATATATTCCTGCAGGCAGATTATATCCGCATTGCTGTTTCTTAAATATTCCAGCACAGGGTTCGGATTATCCTTGGTGTTCGCACGGTTCTTTTCAAAGGCCATCGTATTGTAGGATAAGAATTTGATTGCCCCTTCCGGTACATCAGATACAAATACATTGACTGGGAAATAAGTACGGATAGCACCAATGGAACATACCAGGCCTAAAAATGAAAGCAACGCATATTTACGATAAATCACTAACCAGAAGACCAGAAACAAAAGATTAACAATCAAAAAAGCGGGAAAAGCCAAACCGGCACATGACCATACCGGATGAGCCACAGGATCAATATAAGGGCTGTAAGCACATACCAGTAACAATACCACCATACACAAGTTTATGCCCAGTAGTATCCATCCCAAAAAACGACCAATATATTTCATATATCACTTCTTGCTCGCATCAAACAAGCTTTTCTTCTCTTCGGTAGTCAGACTGTTATAACCGGATTTCTTTAATTTATCCAATATACGGTCTATCTCCTCGCTTTGCTGTTTTTTACGGGCATTATAATCGTAATCTTTTGCCTTATCACCATAATGAACTTTCATCTTCGGTTTTTTCGATTGACGACGAAACGAAAGACCTTCCGAGAAGCAATCCAAGCATCGGTTTATCCATGACGTAGCATCATGTCCGCGGGACAATCCGGAAGCAAACCACCATCCGGCCAAAGCACCTCCTAAATGAGCGATATGGCCACCGGCATTGCCCGATGTCATAAACAGCAAATCGGTCACAACCATAAACAGAGCCACATACTTCAACCTAACAGTCCCAATAAACATAAAGTTTACTCTATATTCCGGTGCACGTACCGCAGTGGCCACAACAATAGCAAGTACGGAAGCTGATGCTCCCAACAAATAAGAATAATACAAAGAATCACTGAAATAAGGGAAAACATTGTAAGCGATCATATACAACAAACCGCCACAAATACCTCCCAACAGATAGAGCCCGCGGAAATGCTTTGCCGAGAAAAGAGACAGAAACATCTGCCCGAACCAATAAAGCCACAGCATATTAAACAGCAAATGCAAAATACCTGCGTGCATGAACATATAAGTCAGCAAAGACCAAGGCTGCTTGACAAACTGCAACGTCCAGGCCGGCAGTTCCAAATATTGAAGCACAAATGCTCCATTCCGGTTGAACAGCATCCATAAAATTCCCAATAAGGAAGTTACAATGAATACCCCTACATTAATATATATAAACTGGATATATATGTTCCCTTTGTTGAAACTATTTTTCAAATCAGTAATAAAACTGCCCATTGTTATTCTTTTTTCTCCAATACATTATCAATATAAAGCCAAAAATCATACCTCCCAAGTGTGCAAAGTGGGCAACGCCATCGGTCGAAGCACCCAAGCCCAAAAATATCTCCAAAGCAGCATATCCCATCACAAAATATTTAGCCTTGACAGGAAATGGGATAGGGAATACAAACATCTGACTATTGGGGAACAGCATACCGAATGCCAACAAAATACCATATATCGCTCCCGAAGCGCCAACTGTAGTCATCAGATTCAAGTACTCCGCCATCGGGATCACGGCAATCCCCGTATTCACACTGTCATACTGCGATAATTCAGTCACATATTGTATATATTGCACCAGCTCCTGCACCAGTCCCGCACCTATACCACATACCATATAATAGGATAAGAAACGTTTCGGTCCCCAGACCTGTTCAAGCGTACGGCCAAACATCCACAAAGCAAACATGTTAAAAAAGATATGCTGGAAACCGCCATGCATAAACATATAAGTAATCAACTGGGCAGGATTAAAATCAGATGCCATAAAAAAGTGCAGTCCCAGCAGGTCGTTCAAGTCAATTCCATACTTCATGGCTACCACGCCGCCAAAGAAACACAACACATTTATTATCAATAAATTCTTGGTTACTGTAGGTATACTGTTCATAAATATTCTTCGTCTTATAAAACATTGATTGCGCGCAAATTTACAATTTTATTCTGTTATATAACAGAAAACAAGAGTTCTCTTACGTTTTTTTGATTTTTGGAGCATCTTTTTTAGGCTATCTGTTTGATTTCTAATTTTGAAAGCATATATTTGTCACTGATTTTGGTAAAACTTTTGTGTTACATTTAATAATTAATCATTTTCGTTATGAATAAGGCAGATCTTATCAGCGCAGTCGCCGCTGAAGCCGGCTTGAGCAAAGTCGACGCAAAAAAAGCAGTTGAAGCTTTCGTTTCAACTGTAACAAAAGCCCTCCAAGAAGGGGACAAAGTATCATTAATCGGATTCGGAACATTCTCTGTTGCTGAAAGAAGTGCAAGAACAGGTATCAACCCATCCACAAAAGCAACGATTACTATTCCTGCTAAAAAAGTAACCAAGTTCAAACCAGGTGCTGAACTGGCAGACGCAATTAAATAATTGCTATTTTACATAAAAGGACTTAAGGAAAGGGGCGCCGGTACTAGCGCCCTTTCTTCTTCATTTTTCTATTTGAACCTATGAAACCTAAAATGACAACCTTATTTAAATTCCTGATCAGCGCTGCTGTATGCGCATATTCAACACAAGTTCTTCATGCGGAAGATACAAAACTACCTTATTGGAAAGATATTCAGACCGTAGCCGTCAACAAGGAATATCCACGCACAGCTTTCATGACTTACGACAACCGGAACCAGGCACTGACCGGCGAGTATGAGAACAGCCCTTATTACAAACTACTAAACGGTACATGGAACTTTTATTATGCAGATGCATACAAAGATCTGCCTGCCAACATTGAGCAACCGGATGCCAACATAGCCTGGAAGGAGATTAAAGTACCCGGCAACTGGGAAGTACAGGGCTACGGAGTGGCCATCTACACCAATCATGGATACGAATTCAAACCCAGAAATCCACAACCGCCGCAGTTACCCGAAACCAATCCGGTCGGTGTGTATCAGCGTGATATCGAAATTCCCGCCGATTGGGATGGACGCGACATATTCCTCCGTTTGGAAGGAGCAAAATCCGGTGTATACGTGTATGTCAACGGACAGGAAGTGGGATACAGCGAAGACTCCAAGAATCCGGCAGAATTCTTAATCAACAACTACCTGAAACCCGGCAAAAACTCGCTGGTCATCAAAATATTCCGCTGGAGTACCGGTTCTTATCTGGAATGCCAGGACTTCTGGCGCATGAGCGGTATTGAACGTGATGTATTCCTGTTCTCACAGCCCAAAACCCACATCAAAGATTTCAATGTGGTGTCTACACTGGACGACACTTATAAGAATGGTATCTTCAAACTGAATGTGGACGTAACCAACCATACAGCAGCCAACAAAGAGGTAACCGTAGCATACGAATTGCTGGATGCCGCAAAGAAAGTGGTTGCAGAAGGTAACACCCCCTGTCCTGTTACAGCAGACGGGCAGAAGAGCATCTCTTTTGAAGCCGCCCTCAGCAACGTCAAGACCTGGACATCAGAACACCCTAACCTGTATCGGTTACTGATATCTCTGAAAGACGGAGAAAAAACAAGCGAAATCATTCCTTATACGGTAGGTTTCCGCCGTTTCGAGATCAAACCAACCGATCAGATAGCCGAAAACGGCAAACCATACGTTTGCTTGTTCGTCAACGGCCAACCCATCAAGCTGAAAGGTGTAAACATACACGAACATAATCCCGAAACAGGACATTATGTTCCCGAAGAGCTGATGCGCAAGGACTTCACCCTGATGAAACAGAACAACATCAACAGCGTGCGCCTCTGCCACTATCCGCAAGACCGCAAGTTCTATGAATTGTGTGATGAATATGGTATCTATGTATATGATGAAGCCAACATAGAAAGCCACGGTATGTATTATAACTTAAGCCGGGGCGGAACATTGGGCAACCATCCCGAATGGCTGAAGCCGCACATGGACCGTACCATTAATATGTACGAGCGTAACAAAAACCATCCCTCTGTAGCCATCTGGTCATTAGGAAACGAAGCCGGAAACGGTTATAATTTCTATCAGACCTATTTATGGCTGAAAGAACGCGAAGTAAAAGGGATGAACCGTCCTGTAAATTATGAACGCGCCCTTTGGGAATGGAACACAGATATGTATGTACCCCAATACCCCAGTGCCGCCTGGCTGGAAGAAATAGGCAAGAAAGGCAGCGACCGTCCCATCGCACCATCCGAATATTCACACGCTATGGGCAATTCCAATGGTAATCTGGCAGCACAATGGAGAGCAATCTACAAGTACCCGAACCTGCAAGGCGGTTACATTTGGGACTGGGTAGACCAAGGTATTCTGGAAACAGACGAAAATGGACGTACCTACTGGGCCTACGGAGGTGATTACGGAACCAATGCACCCAGCGACGGAAACTTCCTATGCAATGGAATCGTAGCTCCGGACCGCACTCCGCATCCGGCCATGACAGAAGTGAAATATGCACATCAGAATGTAGGTTTCGAAGCCATCGACCCGGCTGCCGGCAAATTCCTGGTAAAAAACCGTTTCTACTTCACCAACTTGAAAAAGTATATGATCAGTTATACCGTAAAGGCAAACGGAAAAACAATCAAAGGCGGAAAAGTATCATTAGATATCGAACCGCAAGGTTCCAAAGAACTGAACATCAACCTCAACGGATTGAAACCCAAGGCCGGCACAGAATATTTTGTAGATTTTGTAGTTACCACCACAGAACCGGAGCCCTTGATTCCTGCAGGACACGATATTGCTTCCGAACAATTCCGCCTGCCCATAGAACCATTGGCTATGACCGGACATAAAGCAAGCGGCAAGACTACCGTCAGCACGGATGGTGACATCATCACCGTATTATCACCACGTATGCAGTTCGTTTTCAACAAGAGAAGCGGACTCGTGACTTCATACAAAGTAAACGGTACAGAATATTTCGCTGAAGGTTTTGGTATTCAGCCTAACTTCTGGCGCGCACCGACGGACAATGATTATGGTAACGGTGGGCCTAAGCGCGAGCAAATATGGAAACAGTCCAGCAAGAATTTCAATGTAGCAGATGTTACCACAACAACAGACGGCAACAAGACCGTATTAACAGTCAATTACCTACTGGCGGCAGGCAATCTGTACATCATGAAATATACCATCTATCCCGACGGTGTGGTTCATGCAGGCATCACCTTTACTTCTACCGATATGAAGGCTGCCGACACGGAAGTATCAGAAGCTACCTTAATGGCCACTTTCACACCGGGACAGGATGCTCAACGCCTTGCCTCTTCCAAACTGAACGTACCACGTATCGGTGTACGTTTCCATTTGCCATCCGATATGAACCAGGTAGAATACTTCGGACGCGGACCGGGTGAAAACTACATCGACCGTAATGCAAGCAGCTTCGTTGATCTCTACCGCACTACAGCCGACCAGATGTACACCAACAACTATGTCCGTCCGCAAGAAAACGGACACCGCACCGACACCCGTTGGGTAGAACTGACCCGCAAAGGCGGAAAAGGATTGTTAATACGTGCCGACAGCACTATCGGATTCAATGCCCTGCGCAACTCCGTAGAGGACTTTGACTCGGAAGAAGCTATCAGCCGTCCCCGTCAGTGGACTAACTTCACTCCCGAAGAAGTTGCTAACCATAATGAGGAAAAAGCTAAAAATGTAATACGCCGCATGACACATGTCAATGATATCACCCCACGTAATTTTGTGGAAGTATGTATTGATATGAAGCAACAAGGTATAGCCGGTTATGACAGCTGGGGAGACCGCCCTCTGCCGGAACATACCCTACCCGCCAATAAGGAATATCATTGGGGATTCACATTGATGCCGGTAAAATAAAAACATAGCAAGCATTCCTTCCTTAATAAGAAGAGTATGTCAGAACTCCGATGGCACTATCATATAGATTGTCATCGGAGTTTCATTTCCCATCCTACATTTCAATTATAACCTGAAAACAAGATCAGTCTGATTTATATTTGCTAGCTTTGTACTCAAAAAATCGAACACATGGAACAACAAGGAGAAATCATACTCTACCAACCGGATGAATCAGTGAGGATGGAAGTGCGCATTGAAGATGAAACAGTGTGGCTGACCCAGGCACAAATAGTAGAACTATTCCAATCCAGCAAAGCCAATATAAGCGAGCATCTAAAGAACATTTATAAATCAGAAGAACTAATCCAAAGTTCAACCGTTCGGAATTTCCGAACAGTTCGCCAAGAAGGCAACAGACAGATTACGCGTAACTTAGAATATTATAATTTAGATGTGATTATATCAGTAGGATACCGTGTAAATACGAAACGAGGAATCCAATTCCGCCAATGGGCTAATAGCCAGGCACATGACCGTTTTCTTATTATAGACCAATCCGACATATATCACATCGGAGCCTCTTTGAAAGATTTGGGAAAGAAACTGTTTGCCTTCTCCAAAATGGATATTCCGGCATCTATCGTCACAAAACTGCTATAAAGATGAGAGAAACAGAGTCCAATAATAAAGTCCTACTAGGCATGAGCGGAGGAACAGACAGTTCCGTAGCCGCCCTTCTATTGCAGGATGCAGGATACGAAGTAACCGGCATCACCTTCCGCTTTTATGAAAAAGAAAATGATACTGAGTATCTGGAGGACGCCCGCGCTTTATGTGAACGTCTGAACATCCCCCATCTCACATACGATGTTCGTGACACCTTCCGGAAAACCATCATTGACTATTTCATCAACGAATATATGGCAGGTCATACCCCGGTTCCCTGTACCTTGTGCAACAACTACCTGAAATGGCCTCTTTTAAAGAAAATATCCGATGAAATGGGAATTTATCACTTCGCTACAGGACATTATGTACGCCGGCGCTTCATCAATGGATGCTATCACATCACTACCGGTGCCGACTCGGATAAAGACCAATCCTTTTTCCTATGGGGGCTGCCACAAGAAATCCTGCAACGTATGCTTCTCCCTATGGGCAACCTGACTAAAGCCCGTGTCCGTGAAATCGCGGCAGAGCGTGGTTTTCTGAAAGCCGCCCATAAACGGGACAGTCTGGGAGTCTGCTTCTGCCCCATGGACTACCGCACATTCCTACATAAGGAATTACCTGAAGGAAGTATCCTACCGGGTAAATTCTTCGATGAAATGGGGAATTTTATCGCACGGCACAAAGGTTATCCTTTCTATACCATCGGCCAGCGGAGAGGATTGGGCATAGATCTTAATCGGGCTGTCTTTGTCAAAGAAATCATTCCGGCAGAAAACAAAGTCATACTGAGCGACTTGAAAGCACTGGAAAAAACAGAAATGAGACTGAAAGAATGGCACATCACCAATCCCGCTTTATTACTAAACAAGGACGACATCATCGTCAAAATACGCTATCGGAAACAAGCCAACCGCTGCACAGTAACCCTGCAACCGGATAACACCCTGCATGTACAACTGCACGAGCCGCTGACAGCCATTGCTCCGGGACAGGCAGCCGCTTTCTATAGGGATGATGTAGTACTGGGTGGGGGCATTATCATCTAATTCCAGACACTTTCAAATCATATTTCAGTCCTCTTTTTTGCTGCTTCAAGATTTTCTTGATAACTTTCCGTCGTTCTTCACCTTCAGGTCGAGAAACCGGAAAGTGAAAATAGACATGTATCCGGATCAAACCTTAAATAAATAGAGATGAAAAGTAGAAATTATGCAGGCATATCCTTACTTGCCTCATTAGCCGCCTGTAACTCTGCAACAGCAGAAACCGTTCAAAAAAACAGTACGCAGGACCCCCAAAAGCCCAATGTTATCGTTATTCTGGCAGATGACCTGGGATATGGAGATTTAAAATGTTACGGAGCCAAGAATATAGAAACTCCCCATTTGACAAACTGGCATCGGAAGGCATTCGTTTTACTAATGCACATACCGTAGCCGCTACCAGCACCCCATCCCGCTACTCCTTGCTGACAGGAGAATATGCATGGCGCAGACCGGACACGGATATTGCCGCAGGAGATGTAAAAATGATTATCCGTCCCGAACAATACACCATGGCAGACATGTTTAAAAGTGCCGGATATGCTACAGCCGCCATCGGCAAATGGCATCTGGGCCTGGGAGACAAGACAGGCGGGCAGGATTGGAATGCTCCTTTACCAGCCGCTTTAGGTGACTTAGGCTTTGACTATCACTATATCATGGCCGCTACAGCCGACCGTGTACCTTGTGTATTTATAGAAAACGGCAAGGTAGCCAACTATGATCCGTCCGATCCCATAGAAGTGAGTTACACCAAGAACTTTCCGGGAGAACCGACCGGCAAAGATAATCCCGAATTACTGTATAACCTACATCCCAGCAACGGACATGACATGTCCATCGTCAATGGCATCAGCCGCATCGGATTTATGAAAGGGGGCGGAAAAGCACTTTGGAAAGACGAGAACATTGCCGATTCCATCACCGTTCATGCCATCGACTTTATCAAACAGCATAAAGACGAGCCTTTCTTTATGTATTTTGCAACCAATGATGTACACGTTCCTCGTTTTCCCCATGACCGCTTCCGTGGAAAGAATCCTATGGGACTACGCGGAGACGCAATCGCCCAATTCGACTGGACGGTAGGCCAGCTGATGGAAACATTGGACCAACTTGGACTAACTGAAAACACGCTGATTATTCTATCCAGCGACAATGGTCCGGTTGTAGACGACGGATATAAGGACAAGGCAGAAGAGCTGTTGAACGGACATACACCTTCCGGTCCGTGGAGAGGAAACAAATACAGCGCTTTCGAGGGTGGAACAGCCGTCCCGGTCATTGTCCGCTGGCCACAGAAGATAAAAAAGACAGGAGACTCGGACGTATTAATGTCACAGATTGACTGGCTAGCCTCCTTAGGAGCTTTGATCAACGCCAGATTACCTAAAGGCAGCGCTCCGGACAGTTATGACCGTTTAGGGAATCTGATAGGAACCGACAAGACAGACCGCCCCTGGATTGTGGAACAATCCATGAACCACACGTTGTCCGTCCGTACCAAAGACTGGAAATACATTGAACCGAATGATGACCCGACCACTTTCATGAAAGCAGAAAAAATAGAAACCGGAAACCTGAACGTTCCCCAGTTATATGAAATGGAAAAGGTGAGCGAACAAGAGAATGTAGCAGAAAAGTATCCTGAGAAAGTATTTGAGTTGCAGACCATTCTGAGGCAAGTACGCAATAAGAGAATAAAGATGTAAACAGGACTCATCCAATAAGAGGATATTTCAAAAATCCGAAATAACCATCAAATGTTCCACCGTATGGGCAGGCCCATGAGCCCGCCCATACAACATAACGACAACAAAAATCACTTTTGACTCATTTACATAAAACATAAAAGCATTCCATCACAACAACTCACTCATTACCAAGAGCTTCCCGTGCGACAGTCTTTCAAAACCTCCTCAATCGGTATGCCGGTGGCGAAATACATCTGCTTCGGGGATGCTCTCGGACAGAATGTAAAATCAGCCCCTCGTTACCTCCCGGTAGCTCGTAGGCATCAGAAGAACCTATTCTCATCATACCTTCACCTCACTCCATTTGATATTTCACCCAGGTGAAGCAGTTATTCCACTTGGGTGAAAGCGGCTGTTCACCTAAGCGAAGCTGCCTCTTCACCTTAGTGAAGCAATGAACGCACCCGAACAAAAATACGCCTTATGACGCTCCCCTGCAATGGAACAACCGTAGCTATGACACAGGAATCAGAACAACCGATATCCGTCAAACCAAATTTGGCAGCGGAGAATGGCAAACCGTTCCGGGGGGATTTAGAATGTATTTTCACGGTACATTACTGATTTACAGCAAAATAACGTGAAAAATCCAAGATGACAATATACGTATAATCAAAAAAACTCCCTTGGTACAACCAAGGGAGACAGGTATACATTTCCTTTAAAAGTTCCGGATGCAGTTGGGATTATAAAGCAGCCCTTCGGCTGCTTTATGTTTCTCTATCCTCTGTGTTAGCATTTAAAGGAATGATTCATCTTTTACTTATTACTTGCCTTAACAAACTTATAAAGCACGAAAGTCTTGGGCGCCATCTCTACATTCAGTACATTACCCTCAATCGTAACATCACTTTCTTTCGGAGTGATGACATTCGGATGCTCTACCGTGTTATCTTTATCCAAATCGGCAGACTGGAGCGTGATGCATTTACCTTCCACAAGTTTATCACTCTTCTTCAATCCGTTGAAAGTCACTGATACCGGTTGTGCCTTATCCGAAGTATTGGCAATTTTCACGATACAAGCCTTTTCATCCTTATCCCATACGGCACTGGCAAACAGACCATCCTGTCCTTCCTGACCGCTCACAGCTTTTTTATCCATTGTCAACGGCAATACATGCGTGCCTTTATTATGACTGTACAACTGTTGTACATAGTAACTGCAAGTACGGACGGAATTCAGATTATCAAACCAAATCAAATCCGGACGCCACTGCCACCCTTCCACATGAGCAAACAAAGGCGCATAAGTAGCCATGTGTACCACATCGGCATTGCGTTCCAGTCCGGTCATGAACGCAGCTTCCATTAAAGCAGCATTAAAATGGTTCCATTTCTTGCCTTTTCCATGACAAGCATATTCTCCGGCAAAGACCTTCGGACCTTTGCGGTCGTAATTGTCATAACGGTTACCTTGTGCCAGGAACCAGCTTTCGGGACGATAGAAATGCTCATCCACCAAATCCACTTTCAGATTTTTCATTTCCGGCCATAAGTAATCAAAGTCTTTACCTTCAGACTGAGGTCCCGAACTGCCGACAATCTTGATTTCGGGATGCGCCTTACGAAGCACCTCGACAAACTGTTTCAGACGTTCCGGATATTCCGGTCCCCATTGTTCGTTGCCAATACCCAAGAACTTCAAGTTGAAGGGAGCAGGATGTCCCATATCCGCACGAACTTTTCCCCAAGTAGTCGTAACATCACCATTGGCAAATTCAATCAGATCCAATGCATCCTGTATATACGAATCAAGTTTGGACAAGCTGACCTGCTGGTCGGGGTCATTCTGATACTGGCATACCAGTCCGCAGTTCAGAATAGGCAACGGTTCGGCGCCTATATCCTCCGACAACTGGAAATACTCAAAGAAGCCCAGTCCGTAAGTCTGGAAATAATCGGGGAAGAAACGATGCTTGAACGTATAATGCCAGCGGTTTTCATTCAACGGACGATTCTCTACCGCACCTACTGTTTTTTTCCATTCGTAACGGGTAGCCTCATCCGTACCTTCCACAATACAGCCACCGGGAAAACGGAAAACACCGGGTTTGATATCATATAAAGCCTGCACCAAGTCCTTGCGAAGACCGTTCTTACGCTCTTTCCAAGTATCCACAGGGAAAAGAGAAACATGTTCCAGATCCACCGTTCCCGCACTTTCAAGGAAAATACGGAGATGAGCCTTGGGTTCCGTTCTCGGCGATTTCAATATCACCTCATATTGTTTCCAATCCTTCGAGTTCACTGTCAGTTCTTTTGACTCAAAAGCCTGACGTTCCTCCATCGTATCATTCTTGATCAATTCAATGCGAAGTTTCTGGTTCTCACCACGTGCCCATACGGAAAAACGGTACTCGGCTCCTTCCTTGACACCTATACCGAAGAAACCTTCGTTTTCAATCCCTGTATGTTTTTCCCTGTGCCCGGAATTACCCAGACGGACATAATGCGGATTTCGTTCAAACGGCCCGTCATCCATCAAGGTCACGTTACCGAAAACATTCCACCCCATAAAACGTTGCGGGAATTCGAATGAACGGTTCTTTACCAGTTCGGCATACAATCCTCCGTCGGCTCCATAATTAATGTCCTCAAAAAACAAACCATACATGGTTGGTTGTATTTCCGCACCAAGTTTATTGGTCTGCACGACCATGTTGTGCGCATTCTGTGCATGTAGCGCTACTCCGGCAGCAAATACCCATGCCGTGAATAGAGTTCGGTGTAATTTCATGATAGTAATATTATTAATTTTTATTAGTTAATTCTCTTTCCCCATACAGAATGCCCTTGAGCATCCAGACCAGTAAAGAGAATGGTTTCTGTCTCATTTTCCCAATCGTGTCCGGCAAAGATAATCAAATTGTTAATATCTTCTGTCGCTGTTTTTATAGTAAGAAGCTGTTTTTTAGCATTAAACCCCCATACTGCATCTCCCGCACTGCCATCTGCTTCCAAAACGACACGGGCAGATAATGCCTGCTCACCATTCCGCAAGTCTCCTTCGCCCCACAATATCTGACCGGCCTCCAAGCTACGTTCCAAAGGTGGTTCCTGAATGCGGATAATTTCCCACTCACCTACCAAATCTTCTTTAGTGAAAGAGCGCGGAGCAGTACCCGCATAGCGTTCGGGAGAAACCACGGGCCATCCATTCACAGTAAAGAACACTTCACGCACATGCAGATCCATCAAATGGTTCTGAGGAGAGAGACGTCCCTGGTGAGCCATAAAATAACGGCCGTCACCGGCATCAATAAGACCGCAATGAGCCGTTCCCGCCCATCCCGGATGATTTTCGAAGCGATAAGGAGCTGTCAATATGGGAACATTATTCGTTGTATCTTTTATATCCTCTCCATAGAAATCCACAAAAGGTCCTTCGGGAGAATCGGAATAAGCGACACGTACATTATAGGTAGTCATCAACGGATCGTAGGATGTAAACAGATAATATTTGCCAAGTTCCGGCTGATACATGATTTCCGGCGCTTCCAAGTTGTCTTTCCGGTAATTGGCCCGGCGTGCTATCAAGTGCCCATGATCCTCCGACTGCTTAGTCATTCCTGTTTCGGGATTCAGTTCCACACAGTACAGACCGCCGAAATAAGAGCCATAATGCATCCACCACTTTCCGGTTTCCGGGTCCTCAATAACAGAAGGATCTATGGCATTCATCGCATCCCCTTCCCCTGTCTTGACCACACACCCTTTCTGTATCCAGGGACCTTCGGAAGAATCCGACTCGGCCATACCGATATAGGATGTATTCCTGCCGAATGCCGATACACAATAATACAAACGATAAATACCCTGATAAGGCATCAGGAAGGGAGCCCAAATGTTAGTCGCCCCTTTTCCCTCCGCCTGACTATGGACCCATTCTATAGCCGGAGCAGGTATTTCGGGAAAGGCCCATCCCACAAAATCCCAATGTACCAGATCTTTTGATTTGCGTACCTGGATAAAACCTAACGGTACATTCTTCTCTTCCGCCTCTTTCCGGTTCTCGGCAAAGATAGCATCAGTGGAATACATATAATAGGTATCCCCTATTTTTTTACAGGCCGGATCGTGTACATTATACGTTCCCCACTGCTTGTAATTTTCCATAGACGAAAGGGCGGTATAATCATCCACCCAAGGATTCGGTGAAGGAACAGGCACGAAAGCCGTAGGTGCATTGCATGATACCAATGCCCCTACGACCAACAGGCCTAAACCAACCAACCTATTTATTATTAACCTCTTCATGTCCATGAATAATCTTTGAGGAAAAAATTGCTGTTCCATAGTATTTTGTTTATTATATGACCATTTGCTAATGTACTAATTTGTCAATGGCCATGTGGCATATAGCGCAGCCAATCGGCACATTGACACATTGACTAATTATTATTAATGCAAATATAGCTGCAACCAAAAGCTCGCCAGGTGGACAATATCGCTTAAAGGGTGGACATTTGTACAGCAGAGGGATAAAAATGATTTGTTTGTTTTTAAGGAAAAACGAAAAGGTATATCTTTGTTTCCATAATGGTATATTCTTACGTCATTAATGAACTACACACTATGAAAAGACATTCTTTGCTATTTGCTCTGTTCATCTTTCTGTCGAGCCTGTCTATACAAGCTGAAGGGACCGCCGGAAAATGGTCCGAACGCTATAACGTCACCGCTATTACGATGGATGAAGGACTTCCTCACAACTTCGTGGACGATATATTGAAAGACAGCCAGGGCTTTTTATGGATTGCCACCCGTGGGGAAGGAATCGCCCGTTATGACGGTTATGAATTTACCGCCTTCAATATGGGAAGCACCCACACCAAACTACGAAGCAACTTCATAAACAAACTGTGTGAGGATAACTTCAAGCGTATTTGGGCTGTCAGTGAAATGGGTATTGACATATTGGATATACAAACCATGCAGACTGTACAAGTCGCTGATACGAAAGACAAACTTATTTCACTGTGCAACCGCCCCTCCCATCTCATTCTCCATAGCAAAGCGGGAAATATTTGGGTTTGTTCGGAAAACAATTTATTCAAAATTACCTTTGACAAACAAGGAAATATAAGACAGATCATTAAAATATGCGAAGTGCCGGCAGGAGAATCCATCCGGACTATTTGTGAGGTGGAAGACTATCTTTGGATAAACTACAAAGACGGTATCTACCGCATCAAAGAATCGGCTATGGAAGTACAGGAACCCACATTCATTTCATCTGCCCTGCAATTACCCGGTGTGTCCATACAAGTAATCTGCCGGAAAGAAAATGAAATTTGGATTGGCAGCGCACAAGGCCTTTTCCGATACAATATGGATACGGAACTGATGAAGCATTATATGTACGATCCGAATGACAACAACTCGCTTTCCCAAAACTTTATCACAGACATAGCAGAAACAGGAGAACATACCATGCTGGTTGCCACCCTAAAAGGTATAAACCTTTATAATGCGTTGACAGACAATTTTGAGCGGATAAATAAAGATACCGGAGAAGGAGAAATTGTACAAAACACATTGAACTGTGACTTCGTAAACTGTCTGCTGACCGATGGTGACATTATCTGGGTAGGAACCGAAGTGGGAGGGCTGAACAAGATGAGCCGCCGGATGCTGTTGGTACAAAACTATTATCATATTCCCACCATTCCCGGAAGTCTTTCCCAAAATCCCGTCAATGCCATTTATGAAGACCCGTCGGGTGTTTTATGGGTAGGAACCGTAGAAGGAGGTTTAAACCGGCGGGCTCCCGGCAGCAACACTTTTGAACACTATACCACTGATGCACCCGCCCACCTAAGCCATAATACCGTCAGTTGTTTTACCAGCGATAACGATGGAAGACTCTGGATAGGAACCTGGGGAGGAGGCATAGGATGGATAGACATGAAAAATCCGCAGAACAAACAATTCCACCACATAGAAATACCCGAATACGGAGACTTCTCATGGGGATGGGCCGGAAGTATCTGCTATGACCACTTGAATAATGCCATCTGGGTGGGAACCAGTACCAATATCTATGTTTACGACTTGAAAACACAAACGCTCACCGAACCATTCAAGGGTATGAACCTAGGTGGAATTGAAGGCTGTACAGGATACTATATAGATAAGGATAACCACCTGTGGCTGGGACTTACAGAAGGACTTTGCCGAATAGATCTAAGCAGTTTGAAAGCCCCCAGACTGATTTATCAACTCTGGAGGATCAAGCTGGACGAACCGGAATCAAAGTTGAAGGAAAGGGTAACCTACATCACCCAGTCTAAAGACGGAACCCTATGGATAGGCAGCAACGGATATGGTTTCTACAAATCCTCACCAACAGAAAACGGAGAATATACCTTCCGCTCCTTCACCACCGAAGACGGACTGATAAACAACAGTGTCCGCTGCATATCGGAAGATAAAGAAGGGTATCTTTGGATTACCACCACCAACGGACTCTCCCGCTTCAATCCTAACAACAACAGCTTCTTCAACTATACCCGGAAAGACGGACTATTATCCAACCAGTTCTATTGGAACGCAATATGCCGTGCCGCCAATGGAGATTTGTATGTAGGAAGTACTAAAGGGCTGTCTGTAGTCAAACCAGTCATAGACACAAATCCCAAGGAGGCTGTTCCTCTGGCATTCACCCATGTTCGTGTGGCCAATGAAGAACGATTGTACACAAACGGCACCCTACAGTTACACGAACGCGACAAATCTCTCTATATTGAATTTGCCGCACTGGATTATGATGCATCGACATTCGCCAATTATTATTACCGCTTGAAAGGATTTGACGACAAATGGATAAAAGTGCCGGCCAACAGGCGACAAGCCGCCTATACCAACCTGCGTCCCGGCAACTATACTTTCGAACTGCGTTATGCCCCCGACGGCAAACAATGGCTGGAAGAAATGGCAGAACTCCACATTACCGTATCACCTTATTTCTATAAAACCATCTGGTTCATTCTGTCCATATTGGTTCTTCTATCTTTCCTTATATATAAGGTATTATCATGGAGGCTTCGTTCGTTAAAAGAACAACAAGAAATGCTCCACATCAAAGTAGAGGAACGTACCCGTGAACTGGAAGAACAAAAAAAACTGCTTTCCACTCAGGCAAGCGAGCTCTATCGTCAAAACCAACTATTGAAACAGCAAAACGAAAAAATAACCAAACAAAAAGGGCAACTGATACAAATGTCAAAGAAAGTACAGGAATTGACGGTTGACAAACTCGCCTTCTTCACCAATATCACCCATGAATTCCGTACTCCGTTGACATTAATCGTAGGACCTATAGAAAGGGCATTGAAACTAAGCTACAATCCTCAAGTCATTGAACAATTACATTTTGTGGAGCGCAACTCAAAATATCTGCTCTCACTGGTCAACCAATTAATGGACTTCCGCAAAGTAGAATCAGGGAAAATGGAAATTGTCCGCAACCCGGGCAACTTTGCCAAGTTACTCAATGAACTGCTGGTTCCCTTCGACGCATATGCATCCGAAAGAGGAATAACCATCGAACGTCGTTTCCGCCTTCCTTCATGTGAAATCATGTACGATGAGGATGCCATGCATAAAGTGATTGTCAATTTGATAGGAAATGCTTTGAAATTTACCCCCAAAGGAGGACAAATTACCATCTATGCCACCCCCTTCCGCCAGGAAGAGCAGGAAAAGTTGTTCATCTGTATCCGGGATACGGGGCCAGGACTGCCCGAAGAAGAGATAGACAAAGTATTCAACCGCTTCTACCAATCACAAAACAAGACGCATTCCTCTATCAACGGACAAAGCGGGACCGGAATCGGCCTCTATCTATGCAAACGAATTGTCCAGTTGCATGGAGGTTCAATTTGTGCCAAGAATAATCAGAGCAAAGGATGTTCTTTCCGTATTTTACTTCCTTTGCAATATGCCGATGCAAACAGTCTGCCCGCACCAACAGAGCAAGTTAAAGAACCGGTAGAATCTCCGCTGGCCTTGCAACCTGCCACCAATGGAAAACTGACGATTCTGGTAGTAGAAGACAACAAAGATATGCGCGCCTATATCCGTTCCATTCTGGCCGAATATTATAACGTGCTCGAAGCATCCCAAGGTGAAGAAGCATTGACTGTGCTCCAATCCCAGAACGTGGATTTCATAGTCAGTGACTTGATGATGCCTGTCATGGATGGTATGGAACTGTCCCGCCGGGTAAAATCCAATTTCGCCATCTCACATATCCCCTTCCTGATGCTCACAGCCAAAACATCCAACGAATCGCGCATCGAAAGCTTCCGTATAGGTGTAGACGAATACCTGCTGAAACCATTTGATGATACTTTGCTGCTGGCCCGGATATCCAATATACTGGAAAACCGCAAACGTTTCCAACAAAAGTTCTCATACAGTATGGACGTGGATGCACTGAATATCGAAAAAGAATCCAGTGACAAGAAATTCCTGGACAAGGCGATGCAGATTGTGAAAGAAAACTATAAGAACTCCTATTACGAAATAAGCGATTTCATCGAAGCAATGGGGGTAAGCAAAAGTTTGATGAACAAAAAAATGCAAAATCTGACGGGACAGTCTGCCGGACAATTCATGCGTAACTACCGGCTGAATCTTGCGCGGGAACTTATTATCCGTAACCGGCTGACGCACAATATGAATATATCTGAGATAGCATACGAAGTAGGATTCAATGATCCCAAATACTTCACACGCTGCTTTACAAAACATTTCGGAACAACACCCAGTTCGATGATGGAGAATGGAACCGACTGACTTATTCCAGAGCGTAAAATGAACGGATTGTATACCATAAATGCTCCGTTTTTCTACGCTCTCGTCTCGCTAAATAAATTATCTTTGCTCTACATTATAATAGCATATTTAATACCCATGAAAAAACAATTTATGACTTGGCTGCTTGCCATCACTACAATGTCAGCTTTTGCCCAACAAGCTACAGTTACAGGACCCGATTCCTTTTTGAAAGTAAATGTATCCGTAAAACAGGGTATCCCCGTTTATTCCGTTACCTATAAGGACAAGACCATCCTGGAAGATTCACCTTTAGGTTTCATTGCCAATGTGGGGGACTTCAGCCGAGATATGACTTTCACCGGACAAAAAGAGAATAAAATAGATAAGACCTATACACAAGACCGTATCAAACAATCACAAATTCATTATCAAGCCAATGAACTTACATGCACCTTTACCAATAAAGAAAAGAAAAATATAAATATAATATTCCGCGTAAGCAACAACGATATTGCTTTCCGCTACGAAATGCCCAAATATGGCGATACGGGAAGCATCGTGATAGAAAAAGAAACTACCGGTTTTGACTTCCCCTCCTTCACCACTACTTTCCTGTGCCCGCAAAGTGACGCCATGATAGGTTGGAAACGTACCAAGCCCAGTTATGAGGAAGAATATAAGGCTGACGCTCCTATGAATGTACGTTCACAATATGGGCACGGTTACACATTTCCTTGTCTGTTCCATGTAGGAGAAAATGGCTGGGCACTTATCAGTGAAACCGGAGTAGACAGCAAATACTGTGGTTCACACCTGAGCGATGCCACCGCCGACGGACTTTATACCCTCGCTTTCCCCATGCCCGAAGAAAACAACGGTAACGGTACGGCATCTCCCGGTCTTGCATTGCCCGGTTCCACTCCTTGGCGTACTATTACTGTAGGCGAAAACCTGAAGCCCATTGTAGAAACAACGATTCCATGGGATGTCGTGGAACCTCTTTACCCAACGGAGCATACATACAAAATGGGACGCGGAACCTGGAGCTGGATACTTTGGCAAGATGGCAGCATCAATTTCGACGATCAGAAAAAATATGTAGATCTTGCTGCCGCCATGGGATATGAATATGTATTGATAGACAACTGGTGGGATACCAACATCGGCCGTGAACGTATGAAAGACTTCATAGACTATGCACACAGTAAAAATGTAGATGTATTTTTATGGTATAGTTCCAGCGGCTACTGGAATGATATCGTACAAGGTCCTACCAATTACATGGACAATCCCATTATCCGTAAAAAGGAAATGAAATGGCTGCATAATATAGGAGTAAAAGGAATCAAAGTAGACTTCTTCGGAGGTGACAAGCAGGAAACCATGCGTCTGTACGAAGCCATCCTGAGCGATGCGGATGATAATGGACTGATGGTCATTTTCCACGGCTGTACCCTTCCTCGGGGATGGGAGCGTATGTATCCTAATTATGTAGGAAGCGAAGCCGTGCTCGCATCGGAAAACCTGATTTTCCAACAACATTTTTGCGATGAAGAAGCATTTAATGCCTGTCTGCATCCATTTATCCGCAACACCATCGGTTGCATGGAGTTTGGCGGCACATTCCTCAACAAACGCCTCAACCGCAACAATGACGGCGGAAGCATACGCAAGACCACTGATGTATTCCAACTGGCAACAGCCGTTTTATTCCAAAATCCTATTCAGAATTTTGCGTTGGCGCCTAATAACCTGACCGATGCCCCCCAAGTTTGTTTGGATTTCATGAAGCAAGTTCCCACCACATGGGACGAAACAAGATTCATTGACGGCTATCCGGGCAAATACGTAGTACTGGCACGTCGGCATGCCGATAAATGGTACATAGCCGGAATCAATGCACAAAAAGAACCGCTGAAATTAAAGTTGAACCTTCCCATGTGTACTAAAGGAGATAAAGTGATGCTTTATCAGGACGATAAAAAACTAAATCCTCACGCTGAAGAGATAACATTAAAAAAGAATGATGAAGTCAGCATTACGATGCAGGCGGAAGGAGGATTTTTACTTGTGAAATAATTCCTTTCAGAGAATTTTATTTGTATTTTATCCCTCATGTAGCCGGACAGTCCTTCACCAGGTTGTCCGGCTACATGACTTTATATAAAAAAAGCCTTCTCCTAAGCCTATCTCACCACCTCCAAAAGACGCAAACTATAAGCGGAATAAATACATTTTTTTCCATTATCCATTCGTCCACCCTATAAAACCGTTTGTCCACCCCTGTTTACGGTGTAAATTATACTTTTGTCATGCAATCGGTGCTCAATCTTTCGGAAGAGAACCCTGCTTTTAAAGTCTAATCCTAATCTTAAATATTATGAAGAATAGCTCCAGCATATTTATAAACTCTGTGGTTTGTCTACCTAGAGTATTCAACATTAGATTGTACAATAATCCAACATCTCAATTCAATACATCAGCAACAATTTAATCTACTAATTTAATACTTAAAAAAATGAGGAAACATTTATTATTTTCCGTAATGCTTAGTCTGTGTGCTATGGGTGGCATGATGGTGTATCCCACACCTGCTATAGCTACCGTGGCACAATCTCCGGCTATCAAGGTTCGCGGTCAAGTTATCGATGAACAAGGTGAGCCCTTGACAGGAGCTACTGTCAGAATTAAAGGAGGACAAGGTGGAACCATTACCGATGTGGACGGAAACTTCCAACTGGAGGTTGCCGGAAACGCTATCCTTTCGATAAGCTATGTAGGCTACAAGGAACGCGAAGTAGCCGTTCGTAACCGCGCTATCATTGAAGCCATCCAATTGCAACCCGACAACCAGATGCTGGAACAAGTTGTTGTCATAGGTTATGGCACACAAAAGAAATCCGATTTGACCGGTTCTGTAGCTGTAGTAGACACGGAAGCCTTGAAACAGACATCCCATTCCAATATCTCCACCATGCTCGAAGGTAAAGTATCAGGCGTACAAGTCACTTCCGACGGGCAGCCCGGTGCCGACCCTACCGTCCGTATCCGTGGCGTCGGATCTTTTGGTGACACTTCTCCTCTTTATGTTATCGATGGTGTCCCCATGGGTACTTCCATCCGCGATTTCTCTTCAAACGATATTGAAACCATCCAAATTCTGAAGGATGCATCGGCTGCTGCCATTTACGGTTCGCGTGCAGCCAACGGTGTGGTCATCATCACTACCAAACGCGGTCAGAAAGACCAACCGCTGAAAGTAGACTACAATGGGTACGTAGGTATGGACTACATTCCCAGTAGTGTCTATGACGTAATGGATGCCGACCAATACAGCCAGTACATCGGTCAGGCATGCGCCAACTCCAACACTCCGCTGCCCGGCGGTTACAAGCTGGACAGTACCACCGGAAAATATCATTTCCAGGATAACACCAATACCAACTGGTTTAAAGAAGTGTTCAAAACAGGTATCCGTCAAAATCACAATGTGAACCTCTCCGGTGGCGGTGCCCACAATACTTATAACGTTTCATTAGATTACTACAACCAAAAAGGTACACTGGAAGGCGCCGGTCCCAACTACGAACGTTACACGGCGCGTGTCAACAACACGATGGACACCAAATTCATCAAGTTCCATACCAGCCTGGTTTACTCTCACTCCGATCAAGACAACATGGGTTTGTCAAACGCTTCCGAATACGTTCAAGGTCTGTATGGAGACGTAACCAACATACTGCGTGGTACTTTGCTGATGCAACCCACCATCAAAGCCTACGACAACTCTACTTGGGTACTTGACAATCTGGTAGGGATCGCCAATAACTTCAACTATGACTCTTATGGTTATGGTGTTTACTACGACACCGTACATGGTGACATTTCAGCTTCCAACCCCTTGCTAGTCAATAACCTGTTAAAGCGCAATACCCGTGTAGACCGCTTTGTAGGAACAGCCTCTGCCGATGTGGATCTCCTGAAAATGATCGGTATTGACAGCAAAAACCACAAGCTCAACTATAAAGTCAATCTCTCTTACAGCAAAACCCATTGCAAGGACTTCACCTGGATTCCTGCATGGGTACAGAGCAACCGTGTCTATCTGGCCAAAAGCAACGAACGTCTCACCAAAGCTACCCGCTCTTATGCCGATGCTTTGATTGAAAACGTGCTGACTTATGATGCCACCGTCGGCAAACACCATTTTAACCTGGTAGCCGGCCAGACTTACGAAGAAGAAAACACCGACTTGCTGACAGGCTGGGGCGTCAACTTCACCGAGCCTTACTTCCTGCAACTCCAGAATGCCGCCAACACTTACGCTGAAAGCTTCGAATACAAACACACCCTCCTATCCTACATCGGGCGTATCAACTACAACTACGACGAGCGTTATCTGTTCTCGGCAACCGTGCGCCGCGACGGCAGTTCCCGCTTGTCCCAAAATATCCGTTGGGGCACCTTCCCCTCTGTTTCTGTGGGATGGCGTTTCGACAAGGAGTCTTTCTTCCCCTTCAACAGAAACATTGTCAACATGTTCAAGGTACGTGCCAGCTATGGCGAGCTCGGTAACGAAAACATTGGTGAATACATGTATCAGGCTGTAATGGCACGTAATAACATGACTTATAGCTTTGGCAACACGCCCATCACCGGTTCTGCCATTTCCACTTTCGTAGACAACAACCTTTCTTGGGAAAAGAAGAAAAGCTACAACGTGGGTATCGACCTCGCCTTGTTCAACAACCGTCTGGAATTCACTGCCGAATGGTACAAGAACACCAGTGAAGACCTGCTTTATGCTGTTCCCGTTCCCGAACAAGCCGGTGTATCCAATACCACCGTAACAATGAACGCCGCTTCGATGAACAATTCAGGTTTCGAATTTGCAGCTACTTACCGCAACCGAGACCACGACTTCAAGTATGAAGTGTCGGCTAACTTAAGTACTGTCCGTAACCGCGTAACCTCATTGGGCTTCGGTACCGATTCATACATCTCCGGCGCCTACATCACCAACGTAGGTGAAGAGATCGGCAAATTCTACGGATGGGTTTATGATGGCATCGCCCGCACACAAGCTGACTTGGACAACCATGCCACACAAGAAGGCGCCCAAATTGGTGACTGCCTCTATAAGGACGTAAGCGGTCCCGACGGAAAGCCTGACGGAAAGGTAGATGCCAATGACCAGGTAGTATTGGGCAGCGGTATGCCTAAGATCAATTTCGGTTTGAACGCCCGCTTCGAATACAAACGTTTCGACCTGAGCATCGCTACGTTCGGTGCACTCAACTATCATGTTAGCGACGACATCCACAACTCTCTGAACTCTTGCTATGGCTGGGGCAACAAAGACGTAGCCATGCTCGACGCCAATCGCTTCAGCGAAGACGGCAGCACCTATCTTTCCAGCGTACCACGTACCTATGTCACCAACAGTGCCAGCCTGGCCTGGAACGATCTCTTCAGCGACCGCAAAATTCAGAACGCAGCTTATTGGAAAATTGCCAATATAGAACTGGGCTACAACTTCCCCAACGAATGGTTTGGCAAATACGTATCGGATGTACGTTTCTACGTGTCGGCACAGAACCTGCACACCTTTACCGGCTACAAAGGTTACAATGTGGACTATGCAGGAGGTACCTTCACACCGGGATATAACTTCTGTTCTTATCCTACCGCACGTACCTTCATGTGTGGCGTTCATTTCACTTTCTAATCACTAAAAACATAACAATATGAAACTCAATAAATATGCATTGGTTCTCTTTTTGGGATTAGGCACATTGACTTCTTGCAATGATAATTTGGAGCTGTTAAATCCCAACCAGCAAACCTCAAACACATTCGGTTTCAATGCCGATGATTTGGAAGAGAGCGTTATTGCCGCCTATAACCATATCCGTATGGAAGGTTCTTACGCCCGTGTAGGCTACACCATTGATGTGTGTCGTGGCGATGAAGCCTGGAATTCATCACAAGTATGGTATCTGCCTTTCGATGACCTGAATGCGGAAGTAACCTCGGACATCACGTGGTGGCCCTGGCGCGAATGGTACTACACCGTTAATGTATGTAATTTTGCCATTTCCCGTTGCGATGAAGACAACAGCCAGCTTTCCGAAAAAATGAAACGCATCAAAGGACAAGTGCTCTTCCTGCGCGGTCTGTCATACTACAATCTGGTTGGTTATTACCAGAACCCGCCCCTCATCACAGATTATGCCACCTACTCTTCATTGGATGGACTTTATACCGGCAACAGCACCTATGATGCCGTGCTGGACCAAGTGGAAAGTGATTTCAAAGAAGCCATGGAATTGTTACCCTCACGAGATCAAGGTGGCGAATGGGAAAAAGGACGTGCCACCTGTGGTGCCGCAGCCGGTTACTATGCCCGTGCGCTCATGGTACGCCATAAATTCAAAGACGCCCTTACTGTACTGAAAGACATTATCGGCAAAAAATATGGTACTTATGAACTGATGGATAACTATGGCGACAACTTTCGTGAAGGTCCTGCCTATGAGAACAACAAGGAAAGCCTTTTCGAAGTGCAATTCCTTGACTTAGAATCACAAGGAACCGACGACGAGTGGACTCCGGTGAACACCAGCCCGAATGCCACCCAAGGTTCGGCCATCGAGAGTAACTTCGCTCCCGGCAATTATGGCGGTTGGGCCGACATTTCGGCTTCCCCCTGGCTCTACCATCTCTTCAAAGCAGAACGTACTACTGACGGCAAACTCGACCCGCGTCTGTACTGGACCATCGGTACTTACGAATCCGATTGGGAAGACTTTGAATATGGCAATGTAGCTTATACGAGCAAACTTACAGCCACCGACAACATCGTAACCAACAACACATACGGTGGTCTACCCATCGCCAAGTTCACAAACCTCCGTACCGGACTCTATAGCACCGTTATTACAGGTTTACACGATGGAATCAACTTGCGTCTGATGCGCTACTCCGACGTGCTGCTCCGTGCTGCCGAATGTGAAAACGAAGTCAACGGCCCCACACAACAGGCCATCGACTGGATTAACGAAGTACGCAACCGCGCTGACTTGCCCGATCTGGAACTGGCTGACTTCCCTACAGCCGACAAACTCTTCGAGCAGATTGCCAATGTGGAGCGTCCGAAAGAATTTGGTTGTGAGTTCGGACGCGGATTCGATCTTATCCGCTGGGGATTCTTCTATAAGAATGATCGTTTGCAACAACTTAAGGAGCACAGTGTCGTACGCCGTTCTGTAACCGGAACCAAAGATCCTGTAGACTACAACGATATCGCAACCGACTCCGAACTAAAAAGTTCTTTTGACACCTACTTACCCGGGCACGAATTTCTGCCCATCGTACAACAGTTGTTGAACAAGAACCCTAACCTAAGTGGTAACTCTGCCAACTTTAGCACGGACAACTCTACTTATTTCAGTGAGAACGGATGGACTGTTCATCCGGTGGTTGACTTAAGCAAATAAACAAACCTATTAAAATGTAAGACAATGAGAATACTCAATAAATTAGTATACGCTTGCTGTTCCATCGCCTTCGGGTTGATGGCATTGCCAAGCTGCGAGGGTGGCGAGCTGTATGATGTTAACGCCCCCGACTGGATTTCCGAGAAAGTGGACTCCATAGCAAATTCAAAGAAAGATCCGGAAGAAGAAGTGCTGGAGGGCATGCAGGAAGATGTCTACTCCTTCGGTAATACGGACTACACCTCCGGTTTCTGGACAGCTTTCTCCAAGTATTACGTCGTGCCCGATGGTCAGAAGTGGCATGGAGTGTTCAACCTCAACATCAACCCTGCCGACAATACCTATTATAAAAACTTCGCCCTAGTCATTACCAATGACGCAGACCGCGGAGGTGAAGGATACACGGAATATGGCGCTTATCGTTTTGATACCACAAACGATACTTTGGCCTATAACTCCCAATGGGGTTCCCATCTCTTCTTCAAATACACCTCCAGCACACTGATGCTGTCACCCGTTGACAATCTGGACGAAACTGTACAGAAATTGGGCGGCAAAGTAACACTCACCGTAGACCGCACCAATGAAAATGCCTTCTCTATCAAAATCCAGAACGCCTCGGCAACCAAAACCTACAAACAGCCGTACAAGTTACCCAATCTGAATGCAGACGCGAGCAATACCAACATCCGCTGCTTCCTGGTACCCGAAGGCTCTTACATCAACTTCTTGCAATCGAACATCGTTCCTATCGGCGGCCTTACCTCTGCCGAAGACAAGAATCCGCTCTCGATGGTACTGCAAAATGTACCCGATCAGGTCAATGCCGGCACCTCACTCGAAGAAGCCGTGGCCGGGATTACTGCCATCGTCAGCTTCGAAGAAGGGGTGACTAAGACCGTAACCGCAGAAGAACTCCAGTTCACTGCCATCCCCAATATGAACGAACTGGGCACGAAGACACTGGTAGTCATCTACAACAAGACCTTCAAGGGCGAGAATTGCAACCAGCCGGTGGTGGCCAATGCTACGTTTGAAGTAGTGGAAAAGATTGTATCCATCCAAGTGACGGCTCAACCTGCGCACACGCAGTATTACTATTATACTTCGGCAGCAACGGAAACGATGACCGACCGTACGCTGGCATTCCTTCCCGAAGGATTGGAAGTAACGGCTACTTATGCCGACGGAAGCACAAGAGTAGTAGACAACGCCAAACTCCATTTCTCTGCCATTCCTGCCAAAGCCGGTACGCAGACCGTAACCATTACTGCCGAAGAAGTTACCGCTACCGTAGAAGTCAAAGTTGCCGAATCTGTGGTTGCCGCTGTGAGCAACTCAGCCGGTATCATAGGAGCCGAAGACAATTCAACGGGTTGGTGGACTGTCTTTTCTGACAATTTCAACGTGCCGGCAGGTGAAACCAGATCCATCAGCTTCACCAATTACACCAGCCAAGCTAATAACTGGAGCAACTTCGCTATCGTTCTCCGCAAAGCCGATCTTGCCGAATATGCAGTGGTACGCGCCGACAACTATGGATGGGGTGCAGGATACGATGGAAATGCCAGCCTCGTTCACAACGGTACACAAGGCGACTGGGCTGCTTGGCTTGCCGATATGAACGGAGCCAAAGTCACCGTCTACGTGACCAATTGCGGCAATGGTACAGCCGACATTCAAGCAGTAATGAAAGGCACTTCAGGTACTTCCTATGCCCAATACTATTTAGGGATCAACAAATTGGATATGAACGACTTGAACTTCGCTTTAACGATTGAAGGCGGCCATCTCGTCTTCTAATCCGAATCAGTAATCACACAAGCCATGCCGTTTTCCTCAGGAAGAAGCGGCATGGTCTTTAAACTATCAACAGATGAAAAAACTATTACCATTGTGGATGTTCTTACCAATATTCCTTGTTTTAGCCGCTTGTTCTGACAACAGCGAAGATATAGACCGCTATTATGCAACTGTAAGTACTCCAAAAGTAACTACAACCACCCCCACCTCGTTGACCGTCACCGCATCGGTTACAGGTGATCTGAACCAAATAGTCAAGAAAGGCTTCTGTTACAGTGCAGCAGCTTCCGTACCGACTATCAAAGACCACGTGGTGGATGCCGATGAGAATTTCAGTGCTTCCCTCTCAACCTTGACCTCCGGTACCTCCTACTATATCCGTGCATACGTCTACTGTGACAGCCGTTATGTCTATTCAGAGGTGGTCACGGCCACCACAGAAAGCTTAAGCTTAGACGATGAACTCAAGAATTACGTGGCCCCCACCTACTCCGATGACTATACCTCGATAAGTGACTGGAGCAAACGCTCTCAATGGAATCTTGCCAACGTACACGACCCCTCGGTTGTATTGGCCGAAGATGGTTATTATTACATGTATCAGACGGATGCTTCATACGGCAACGTCCACACCGCAGGCGGCCACTTCCACGGTCGTCGCTCCAAGGACCTTGTCAACTGGGAATACCTCGGCGGTACAATGAAGAACCTGCCCGAATGGGTAGTGCCCAAGCTCAATGAAATACGAAAAGAAATGGGACTTGCCGAAATCAATCCTAATGTTAATGACTTCGGCTATTGGGCTCCCGTAGTACGCAAGGTAAAGAACGGCCTCTATCGCATGTACTATTCCATTGTCTGCCCCGGCACACTCAACGGTGCCAACACCTGGTCGGAGCGCGCCTTTATCGGCCTGATGGAAAACAACGATCCCTCCAACAACAACGGATGGGTAGACAAAGGCTACGTCATCACCAATGCTTCCGACAAAGGACTTAACTTCAACGTGAAGCCGGATGATTGGGCCAATTGCTATTATAAATGGAATGCCATCGACCCCTCTTATGTCATCACGCCCGAAGGCGAGCACTGGTTGGTCTACGGTTCATGGCATAGCGGCATAGCCGCTCTCAAGCTCAATAGCGAAACAGGCAAGCCTGCCGAAACTTTGGGCCAACCTTGGGCTACAGGCCAAGCACCTGCCGAGTATGGTCAGTTGATCGCCACCCGCCAGACAGGTAACCGCTGGCAAGCCAGTGAAGGTCCCGAAGTCATTTACCGCGATGGCTACTACTACCTCTTCCTGGCCTACGACGCTCTCGACGTGCCCTATAACACCCGTGTGGTCCGCTCGAAAAGCATCACCGGTCCCTACGTGGGCATTGACGGCAAAGACGTGACCGCCGGTGCCGATGCACTGCCCATAGTGACTCATCCCTATAAGTTCAGCAAAGGCTACGGCTGGGTAGGCATCGCCCACTGCGCTATCTTCGACGATGGCAAAGACAACTGGTTCTACGCCTCACAAGGCCGTCTGCCTAAGGATGTTCCGGGCATCAACGCCAGCAACGCCATCATGATGGGGCACGTACGCAGCATCCGCTGGACGAAAGACGGTTGGCCTCTCGTAATGCCTGAACGCTACGGAGCCGTTCCCAAGGTAGCCATCACCGAAGAAGAATTGCCCGGCAATTGGGAACACATCGACCTTACATACAAATATGGAGAGCAGAGAACTTCAGCAACAATGACTCTCGCCGCCGACCACACTATCACCGAAGGTATCTGGAAAGGCAGTACGTGGAGCTATGATGCCGCCCAACAGATTCTGACTGTCAACGGAGTGGAACTTTATCTGCAACGCGAAACCGACTGGGAAGCCAGTCCGCGCACCCATACCATCGTCTATGCCGGCTATGCCAACAACAAGACGTATTGGGGAAAGAAGTCCAAATAAACATTCCCGCTCCGCACGCAAACTTCATATAGAAACACCACCACTGCCCCGTAAAACAACACCAAGGTTTATGAGGCAGTGGTCCTGTTTTACAAATCAATAGCAGAGATTAAAGATCATAAACAGAAACAAGAGAAACCTATTTCATGAAAAGGAAAAAGAGTTAGGTTCCCTAATCTCCATACAAAAAATCATCATTCTGTTCTTTTACATTCAAAGACAACCTACTTTTATTTATTACCATAAATCTCTATCCTTTAAACCAACAAACACCATTTGTAGACAAGCAGAGGACATCAGCATCAGATTTTTTGTTAATTATTAGCCAAATACACACTTTAATTTATAACTTTGCAATTCTAATAGAATGAATTATGGAAAATAAACTAACCATTTACAATACATTAAGCCGTCAAAAGGAACTTTTCGTTCCCTTGCATGCCCCTCATGTAGGTATGTATGTATGCGGTCCTACCGTATATGGCGATGCCCATTTAGGACACGCACGCCCCGCCATCACGTTCGATATCCTGTTCCGTTATCTTACCCATCTGGGATACAAGGTACGTTATGTCCGTAACATTACCGATGTCGGTCATCTGGAACACGATGCAGACGAAGGCGAAGATAAAATCGCCAAAAAGGCCCGTCTGGAGCAACTGGAACCCATGGAAGTAGTGCAATATTACCTCAATCGCTACCACAAGGCAATGGAAGCCTTGAATGTACTTCCACCCAGTATCGAGCCACATGCATCAGGCCATATCATTGAACAGATAGAACTGGTAGAAGAAATTCTGAAAAACGGCTATGCTTATGAAAGTGAAGGTTCCGTTTATTTCGATGTAGCAAAATACAACAAAGACCATCATTACGGCAAACTGTCCGGCCGCAACCTGGACGATGTGCTGAACACCACCCGCGAGCTGGACGGTCAAAGCGAGAAGCGCAATCCTGCCGATTTCGCCCTGTGGAAATGTGCACAACCCGAACATATCATGCGCTGGCCCAGCCCGTGGAGTAACGGATTCCCCGGTTGGCATTGTGAATGTACCGCAATGGGTAAGAAATACCTGGGCGAGCATTTCGATATTCATGGAGGGGGAATGGACTTAATTTTCCCACACCACGAATGTGAAATCGCACAAAGCGTGGCTTCACAAGGAGATGACATGGTTCACTATTGGATGCACAACAACATGATTACCATTAATGGACAGAAGATGGGAAAATCATACGGCAACTTCATTAACTTGGATGAGTTCTTCCACGGTACCCACAAGTTACTGACCCAAGCCTACAGCCCCATGACCATCCGTTTCTTCATCCTTCAGGCACATTACCGCAGTACAGTGGACTTCAGTAACGAAGCATTACAAGCAGCCGAAAAAGGATTGGAACGGCTGACAGAAGCTGTGAAAGGTCTTGAACGCATCACTCCGGCAACACAAACCACCGGCATAGAGGGGGTAAAAGACTTGCGTGAAAAGTGTTATACAGCCATGAATGATGACTTGAACTCACCGATTGTCATTGCCCATCTGTTTGACGGCGCCCGTATGATTAATACGGTTCTGGACAAGAAAGCCACTATTTCCGCAGAAGATCTGGAAGAACTGAAAAGTATGTTCCATCTCTTTATGTACGAAATCCTGGGTCTGAAAGAAGAAGCCGCCAATAACGAGGCACGTGAAGAGGCATACGGCAAAGTAGTAGATATGCTGCTGGAACAACGTATGAAAGCCAAAGCCAATAAAGACTGGGCTACAAGCGATAAAATCCGTGATGAGCTGGCCGCTCTTGGCTTTGAAGTGAAAGATACCAAAGACGGTTTCACATGGAAACTGAATAAATAGGATACATAGAGCGACACTATATTTTTCACCACAGACTATACAGATTCACACAGATTACCCACCTGACAATCAATGATTTAAGAAGCATCTGCGTTTATTTGTATAATCTGTGGTGAACCTTTCAGATAACCATCAAAACTGAAAAATCTCCCTT
Source organism: Phocaeicola sp. GP0067 (assembly GCF_031119655.1). NCBI lineage: Bacteria > Pseudomonadati > Bacteroidota > Bacteroidia > Bacteroidales > Bacteroidaceae > Phocaeicola > Phocaeicola sp. GP0067. Next base: position 361,721 of record NZ_JAVHZY010000001.1, on the reverse strand, counting down.
CGGATGGTAATACTTATTTTTAAATAACTATTTTTGCGGAAATTATACAAAACTGCTTATCACACCAATCCAATGCTAGCTGAGAATAAGATAACTTTAGCGTCCCTGTATAAGATTTTGTTTGAAGAAGAGCCACTGACACTCTCCGACCAATGTATGCAAAAATTGGAAGAGAGTTTCCATTTTCTGAAAACATTCTCCAACGACAAGATCATCTATGGCATCAATACCGGCTTTGGACCGATGGCCCAATACCGTATTGAAGATGAATCCTTGTCACAATTACAGTATAATATCATCCGCAGCCATGCCACCGGAGCAGGGCACCCCCTTCCGGAACTCTATGTCAAAGCTGCCATGATAGCGCGTCTCTATACTTTTCTGCAAGGAAAATCCGGCATACATAAAGAACTGGCATTGCTCATTACCGAGTTTATCAACCGGGGGATTACTCCATACGTACCCGAACACGGCAGTGTAGGGGCCAGTGGCGATTTGGTACAGCTTGCCCATATCGCCCTCACCCTGATTGGAGAAGGAGAGGTCTTTTACCAAGGCAAGAAAAGAGATACGGCATCCGTTTTGGCGGAAAACGGATTGCAACCCTTCAAAATGCATATCCGCGAAGGGCTTTCAGTGACCAACGGCACTTCGGTAATGACAGGTATAGGCATTGTCAACCTGATTTATGCCCGCCAACTGATGCATTGGGCAGTAGGCGCATCGGTCATGATGAATGAAATTGCCGCCTCGTACGATGATTTCATGTCTGAACCGCTGAACGAAGCCAAACGGCATGAAGGACAGCAAGAGATAGCCCGCATGATGCGCCAATGGGTGGAAGGCAGCCAATGTGTACGCAAAAGAGAGAATGAACTTTACAACGGAAAACACGAAGAGAAAATCTTCACCCATAAGGTTCAACCCTATTATTCGTTGCGCTGCATCCCACAGATTCTAGGACCGGTTTATGATGAATTGCTCAATGCCGAAAAAGTATTGATAAACGAAATAAATTCAGCCTGTGACAACCCGATAGTGGACCCCGACACGCAAAACGTGTATCATGGCGGTAATTTTCACGGAGATTACGTTTCTTTTGAAATGGATAAACTGAAAATAGCGGTCACCAAACTGGCCATGCTTGCCGAACGGCAGATCAATTACTTGTTTCACGACCGCATCAACGGCATTCTGCCCCCCTTTGTCAATATGGGAGTGCTGGGATTGAACTATGGTTTGCAGGCGTCACAATTTACCGCGACTTCTACCACAGCGGAGTGCCAGACTTTGTCCAATCCGATGTATGTACATAGCATCCCCAACAACAATGACAATCAGGATATTGTAAGCATGGGAACCAATTCCGCACTGCTGGCAAAAACAGTCATAGAAAATGCTTATCAGGTGATGGCTATCCTGATGATGGGTATTGTACAAGCTGTAGACTGTTTGGAAATAGCCGGTCGGCTAAGCCCCCGGTCACAACAAGTATATAAAGAGATACGAGCATTTTTTCCTGTGTTCCGGGAAGATACGCCTAAATATAAAGAGATAGAAAGAATGATGGTATATCTTAAAAAAGGGAGGTTGCAAGAAAAATGAAATACGCACTAGTAACAGGAGGAAGCCGGGGCATCGGACAGGCTGTATGTCTGAAACTGGCCGAAATGGGATATCATATACTGATAAACTACCAAAGCAACGATACGGAAGCCGAAGCCACCCTGCAACAGATACGGGAACAAGGCTCGGACGGCGAACTGATGAAATTTGACGTGACAGACGCAGTAGCCACACACGCCGCACTGAACGGCTGGATGGAGAAGCATCCCGATACCTACATTGAGGTACTGGTGAACAATGCCGGTATACGCCGTGACAACCTGATGCTGTGGATGGAACAGGATGAATGGAGCCGGGTGTTGGATATCAGCCTGAACGGTTTCTTTAACGTCACCCAACCCTTGCTGAAAAATATGCTGGTAAAGCGATTCGGACGTATCATCAACATCGTTTCCCTGTCGGGTATCAAAGGAATGCCGGGACAAACCAACTATTCGGCAGCCAAAGGCGGAATGATAGCCGCCACCAAAGCACTGGCACAGGAAGTGGCCAGAAAACACGTGACGGTGAACGCCGTAGCACCGGGATTTATCCGCACGGATATGACCAACGGCATTGATGAAAATGAATGGAAAAAACAGATACCGGCAGGACGGTTCGGCGAACCCGGAGAAGTAGCCGCACTGGTAGGCTTCCTGGCATCGGAACAAGCCTCCTATATCACCGGAGAGGTAATTTCCATCAATGGAGGAATCTATACATAAGCAGAAGATGAGAAGAGTAGTGATTACAGGCATGGGTATTTATTCGTGCATAGGCAAGAACCAAGATGAGGTGAAAGACTCTTTGTTCCAAGGGCGTTCAGGCATCGGCATCGATCCGGCACGTAAAGAGATGGGGTATTTTTCCGCATTGACAGGACTTGTCGAACGTCCTGATTTAAAGAAGTTATTGGACCGCAAAAAGCGGCATAGCCTCGCCGAACAGGGAGAATATGCCTATATGGCTACCTTGGAGGCATTCCGTCAGGCACAAATAGACGAGGAGTTTTTATTGGATCATGAAGTAGGCATATTGTATGGAAATGACAGTAGCGCCGCTCCGGTAATCGAGGCCATTGATGTCATTCGTGCCAAGAAGAATACGGCTATGGTAGGCTCCGGTTCTATCTTCCAGTCCATGAACTCTACGATTACCATGAACCTTTCGGTTATTTTCCATTTGAAGGGAATTAATTTTACCATATCGGGAGCTTGTGCCAGCGGTTCACACGCCATCGGCATGGCGTATATGCTCATCAAATCAGGACTTCAGGACTGCATTCTGTGCGGAGGAGCACAAGAGGTAAATCCTTACTCCGTGGGTAGTTTCGACGGATTGGGCGCGTTCTCCACCCGTGAGGACGAACCGGAAAAGGCATCGCGCCCCTTTGACAAGGGACGGGACGGTTTGGTACCCAGCGGAGGAGGCGCCAGCCTGGTACTCGAAAGTTATGAATCAGCCGTAAGGCGCGGAGCTACTATTCTGGCAGAAGTCATAGGATACGGTTTCTCATCAAACGGAGATCATATTTCCGTACCGAATGTGGACGGTCCCAGACGCTCTTTACAGATGGCAATCAACGATGCGGGCATTCCCTTGGAAGAAATCCAATATATCAATGCACACGCCACTTCCACCCCCGTGGGAGATTTGAATGAGGCAAAAGCCATAGCGGAAGTGTTCGGAAACCATCGGCCCTATGTCACATCCACCAAGTCACAAACCGGACATGAGATGTGGATGGCAGGCGCCAGTGAAGTCATTTATTCCATCTTGATGATGAATAACGGATTTATCGCTCCTAATCTCAATTTTGAAGAACCCGATGAAGCCTCTGCTCTGCTGAACATCCCCTCCCGGAGGATAGAAACGGAATTTGACACCTTCTTGTCCAACTCATTCGGATTCGGAGGAACCAATTCCTCACTGATTATCCGTAAATTTAAAGAAAACAATTAATTCAAACCAATATATAAATTTATGACCAACGAAGAAATCATCGAAAAGATCAGAACCACCCTGGCCGAAGAATTTGAGATTGATGTAGAACAGATCCAACCGGACGCACCTTTGATGCAAACCTTGGAATTGGATAGCCTTGACCTGGTGGATATGGTAGTACTGATTGACAAGAATTTCGGTTTCACCGTTACAGCCAAAGATTTTGCCGGTATCAAAACCTTCCAGGATTTCTATAATCTGGTAATTTCACATATGCAAAAAGAAGACTGATGTCCGAAACATGGAAAGGTAAGACAAGAGGAGGCATATTCGGATACATGTTCTTTATCTACATGATCCGCTGTCTGGGGATAACTGCGGCCTACGGCTTCCTGGCATTGGTCGTCCTCTACTTCATACCTTTCGCACCGAAAGCAACGGGCAATACTTGGAGTTACGCACGGAACAGGCTGAAATACGGACGGCTGAAATCCGTCGCACTGCTCCTGAAAAACTATTACCGGCTGGGACAAATATTGATTGACAAAGTGGCCATCGGCAACGGAATGACCGGCAAGTATCATTTCAAGTTTGAGAACTATCAGGCATTTTTAGACGTACTAAACGGAAACACCGGAGTAATTATGATTGGCGCCCATGTGGGCAACTGGGAAATAGGCGCTCCTTTCTTCGATGAATATGGCAAAAAGATCAATATCGTCATGTTTGACGCCGAACACGAACGGATAAAGGAGATTTTGGAAAAGAACGCCTCTACGCGAGACTACAAAATAATTCCGGTGAATGAAGACAGCCTGACACATGTATTCCGCATCACGGAAGCGCTGGACCGCCGGGAGTATGTCTGCTTTCAGGGAGACCGCTATCTGAATAAAGAGAAATTACTCACGACTTCTTTCATGGGAAAAGAAGCCAAATTTCCGATGGGCCCTTTCCTGCTGGCTTCGAAGTTAAAAGTACCCGTCGTATTCTATTTTGCCATGCGTGAAGCCCAAAGAACGTATCGTTTCCATTTCTTTATAGCCGAGACAGTAGTACGGACGAAAGAGAAACGGGCCGAACAGGCATTATTGGAGCAATATACACAAACGCTGGAAAAGATTGTCCGGCAGTATCCGGAACAATGGTTCAATTACTACCCGTTCTGGACATAAAAATAAATCTGGTATGATGCATAAAAGATATACAAAAGAACAATGTACGGCTGCCGAAGCGCAAAGACTGGCACAAGAGATAGCTTTCGGTCCTGTGGTATTCCAAGTATCGCGCCTGATGTTGAAATTCGGAATTTTCCAATTATTGTCCGGCAAACGGGAAGGATATACGCTGCAAGAAATCAGCGGGCAGACCGGACTGACACGCTATGCGGCACAAGTATTACTGGAAGCATCGCTGACCATCGGAACCATCCTGTTGGAAGAAGACCGTTATGTACTGGCCAAGGCAGGCTGGTTTCTGCTGAACGATAAAATGGCTCGTGTCAATATGGAATTCAATCACGATGTGAACTATCAAGGCTTGTTCCATTTGGAAGAAGCTCTTTTAAACGGGCGTCCGGAAGGATTGAAAGTATTCGGAGAATGGCCTACCATTTACGAAGGTCTGTCCCAATTGCCGGAACAGGTACAGAAAAGCTGGTTCGGCTTTGATCATTTCTATTCGGACCAGTCATTCGGCAAAGCGTTGGAAATCGTGTTCAGCCATCACCCGAAACGCTTGCTCGATATTGGCGGGAATACCGGCAGATGGGCCACACAATGCGTACAATATAATAAGGAAGTGGAAGTAACCATCGTGGACCTGCCTCAACAACTGGAAATGATGAGAAAGCAAACGGCCGGTTTGTCCGGTAGTGAACGCATACACGGTCACGGCGCCAATCTGCTGGATCGGGACGTGCCCTTTCCCACGGGTTTTGACGCTGTATGGATGAGCCAGTTTCTGGACTGCTTCTCGGAAGAAGAAGTCATCAGCATCCTGACCCGTGTGGCACAATCCATCGGCAAAGACAGCAAAGTCTATATTATGGAAACATTATGGGATCGCCAACGGTATGAAACAGCATCTTATTGCCTGACACAAATCAGCCTCTACTTTACAGCAATGGCCAACGGCAACAGTAAGATGTTCCATTCGGATGACCTGATCCGCTGCATTGAAAATGCCGGATTGGAAGTGGAAGAAATTCAAGATAACATAGGACTGGGACACAGTATCCTGCAATGCAGACTGAAATGAGCAGCAAAGAAATCATCTGTCAGGGAGAAGAGCTGTTCCGGCTGATTCCCCAACGCCCGCCCATGGTAATGATAGACCGCTTCTATGGGATAGAAGAAAATACATCCTGGTCAGGGCTGACCGTCACTACCGACAACCTGTTCTGCCGGGACGGTGTATTACAGGAAACGGGAATCATAGAGCACATCGCCCAGTCGGCGGCGGCACGTGTAGGTTATATCTATATGCTGCGGAAAGAACCTGTACCATTAGGTTTTATCGGTTCGGTAGAAAAGATGAAACTATTCCGTCTTCCTTCTGCCGGAGCAGAACTATATACCGGTATAACCATCGTTCAGGAAGTATTTGATATCACCCTGATTACCGCCGAGGTAAAAGAAAACGATGAATTGCTGGCCGAATGCCGGATGAAAATATATCTGAAGAAAGAATGAAACGAAAAACAAGTCCACATCAGGCGGCACTGACGGACCGGACCACCATCAAAGTCCGCTTCAGTGAGATAGATTCCATGCAGATAGTATGGCATGGAGAATATGTGCGTTATTTCGAAGACGGACGCGAAGCTTTCGGAAAGCGATACGGTCTGGACTATATGAGCATCTACCGGGAAGGATATGTAGTTCCTATCGTAGACCTGACCTGCCAGTTCAAACAACCGCTGTCTTTTGGCGAGGAAGCGATTGTCGAGACACGGTTTATCCACAGTGATGCCGCCAAAATTCTTTTTGAATACACCATCTACCGGGCATCGGACCAAAACATTGTGGCAACAGGAACCACTACACAGGTATTCCTGAATACAAATAGAGAACTGGAACTGGTTAATCCTGCCTTTTACATAGAGTGGAAAAAGAAATGGAACATCATCTGACTACCTATATCACCCATGATACCCTGATCAGCGCGCTGGGTTTCGGCACACAGGAAAATCTGGAAGCCATCCGGAGCTATCACAGCGGTATCACCCTGCAGACGGACAAACGGATTGCGGACACTCCCCTATTGGCAGCCACTCTCTCGCAAGAGAGATTGCAACAACAGGCGGAAGCCATAGGAGTAAGTGGCTATCCCCGGATGGAACAACTGTTCATACTGACTATCAACGAACTCATCCGTCAGTCCGGACAAACTTTGGAAGACAAAACCTGCGGACTCATCCTCTCCACCACCAAAGGGAACATCGATTTACTGGCCCGTCATACGGAACATCCCGATGAAGCGGTCTTTCTTTGGAAAATGGCAGAAAACATTGCCGGTTATTTCCATGCCGAGGAACGGGTGCATGTCATTTCCAATGCCTGCATTTCAGGAGTGTCAGCCCTCATAGCAGGAAAACGCATGATAGAGAACGGTATCTACCGCCGGGTAATCGTAGCGGGAGGTGACCTTCTCTCTCATTTCATCACCAGCGGTTTCGGGTCTTTCCGGTCTCTCAGCTCCCGCCCATGCCGTCCGTATGACAGCAGCCGTGACGGATTGAACTTGGGAGAGGCCTGCGGAGCCGTATTGCTCAGTTCAGAAGGAACAGAAGAACATGTTATCCTTTCGGGAGGAGCCGTCAGTAACGATGCCAACCACATCTCCGGTCCTTCCCGCACGGGAGACGGACTCTATTTCGCCATCCGCCAAGCCATGCAGGAAGCAGGGACAGCCCCTCAGGATATCAGTTTTGTGAATGCTCACGGCACTGCTACCGTATACAATGACGAAATGGAATCCAAAGCCCTCACACTGGCTCATCTGGAACAAGTGCCCGTCCATAGTTTGAAGCCCTATTTCGGCCATACCTTGGGAGCATCGGGAATCATTGAAAGCATTGTCTGTATGCACGAACTGAAACAAGGCATCCTGTTCGGCACTCCGGGTTACGAAACGCCGGGAGTTCCTATGCCGATACCGGTCTATGCCACCCACCGGAGCATCCCGATGAAACATTGCGTAAAAACCGCTTCGGGATTCGGCGGATGCAACGCAGCCATTGTCTTATCTTTACCGGAATATACTCCGTTCAAAGATGAGGACAACACCTTGCCCGAAATCCGATGTACACGGGAGGTTCGTATTGAAAACAGTTCTGTCTTCATAAACAACGAACTTATTTTTCATTCCGAAGAACCGGATTTCGGCACATTTATACGTGATACCTATAAAAAAACAGGCGGAAACAACCTGAAATTCTATAAAATGGATGACCTTTGCAAATTGGGATATGTGGCCGCCGAATACTTGCTGGAAGGTAAGACATTCGCTCCACTGGAAATGGGGATGTTACTTGCCAATGCCGCTTCCTCTCTGCATACGGACATCAGACACCAGCAACTGATAGACCGGGAAGGAGACCAGGCAGCCAGTCCGGCTGTATTTGTTTACACACTACCCAATGTAGTGTCCGGCGAGATTTGCATCCGCCACAAGATACAAGGGGAAAACACCTTTTTCATCACTGAAGCCTATCAGCCGGAAAAACTGGAAAGATACGCACGTATAGTCATGCAAAAAGGGAAACTGAACTATTGTATCATCGGGTGGTGTGAATTATGGAAGAACACCTATAAAGCAGTATTTAAACTGATTGAAAAACAATAAAGAATATGGAAGAATTGATTGATAAACTGAAAGTTGAATTAATAGAAGCATTGAATCTGGAAGAAATCACTCCGGAGGACATTGACAGTGAAGCACCTTTATTCGGAGATGACGGTCTGGGCCTTGACTCGATTGACGCATTAGAGATTATCCTGATTCTGGAAAGGAATTATGGAATCAAGATAGAGAATCCTGCCAAAGGCAAGGAAATATTCTATTCGGTACGTACCCTGGCAGACTACATCACCGCCCATCAGAAATGAGGAAGATCTATGTCACCGGTCTGGGAGTGATTTCGGGCATAGGGAAAGGAGTGGAAGAAAACCTGGATTCCTTAAAAGCCGGGAAACACGGTATGGGGAAAATCACCCTTTTCCCCACCGCACTTGACGTACCCGTGTCCGAAGTAAAACAGAGCAATGAAGAATTAAAGAAACTCCTGTCCCTTCCATCCGGCAAGACGTATTCACGTACAGCCTTGCTGGGCTTGTGGGCAGCCCAAGGAGCGGCCCGTGATGCGGAACTCGATTTCACTTCTCCCCGTATCGGGCTCATTTCTTCCACTTCCATCGGAGGAATGGATGCAAGCGAGCGGTTTTATGCCTCTTTCCGGGAAGATAACCGAAAAGGGAGATTACGTGACATTATCTCCCATGACTGTGGGTCCAGTACCGAAATGATAGCCGCTTATTTGGGAGTGAAAGGAACGGTGACCACCCTCAGCACCGCCTGTTCTTCCGCCGCAAATGCCATTATGTTAGGGGCACGCCTCATCCGGCATGGTCTGCTGGACGCTGTCCTTGTAGGCGGAACGGATGCCTTATGCCGTTTCACGCTCAACGGTTTCAATTCATTGATGATACTGGACAAAGAGCACTGCCGTCCTTTCGACCGCACACGTGCCGGACTAAACCTGGGAGAAGGAGCCGGATACCTTGTTCTTCAATCTGATAAATCCCTTACTAAAGCTCCTTATTGCGAACTCAGCGGTTACGCCAATGCCAATGAAGCCTACCACCAGACAGGAAGTTCCCCCGACGGAGACGGGCCTTTCCTTTCCATGAGTCAGGCCATAGCCTCTGCCGGGCTGACAGCCGGAGCCATAGACTATATCAATGTACATGGTACAGGCACTCCCAGCAACGACGCTTCCGAAGGGAAAGCCATCCGGCGTATCTTCGATACCCGTATTCCTCCTTTCAGTTCGGTCAAGGCTTTCATCGGGCACACCCTGGGAGCCTCGGAAGGAATAGAAGCCGTATATTCCGTACTCTCCATCCGTCACGGACTGATTTACCCTAATCTGAACTTCCATCTGTCCGATGAAGAAAGCGGCCTCATTCCTGAAACGGTTTTCCGGTCGGGACTTCCCATACGGCATGTATTATCCAACTCCTTCGGATTCGGCGGCAACAACTCATCTCTCGTATTTTCCACTCTAACCCAATAGCGTATGTGCCCAGTATATATCAACCGTATCGCCTCTATCCATGCGGAAAGCAGAAATGAAAAGCCTTATTTCTCCGCACAGGAACCTGATTATAAAGAAATGATCACCAACGCCAATCTGCGGAGGCGCATGAGCCGCATGATCAAGATGGGAGTAGCCTGCGGACTGGAATGTCTGAAAGATATCCCGTCGGAAAAGGTAGATGCCATTATCACCGCTACAGGACTGGGTTGTCTGGCCGATACGGAAAAGTTTATGAACGCCTTGATGGACAACCGGGAACAGATGCTCAATCCCACCGCTTTCATTCAGTCCACCTTTAATACGGTGGGTGCACAGCTAGCTTTGCTACTCAAAATACATGCTTATAATGTTACGTATGTACACCGTGGTTTAAGTTTTGAAAGTGCTCTGATAGATGGCATCATAAGCATTGCCGAAGGCAAACAGCATGTACTGGCAGGTGCTATGGATGAAATAACCCCTACCAGCCATATCATTCAGCAGCGTTTAGGACTGTTGAAAGGAACGACAGCCGGTGAGGGAGCACAATTTTTCCTGTTAAGCGCACAAAAAGAGGAACAGACTTTTGCCGAACTGAAAGGGGTAGATACTTTTATCACCCGGATGAGTGCTCCGGAAATCAGTAACAGGATGCATCATTTTCTAAAATCTCACGGGCTTGCACCCGAAGACATTGACTGGTTTATCAGTGGCAAGAACGGGCAGGAAGCAACAGATGCCGTTTATACGGATCTGGAACACAGTCTGTTCCCTCATGCCCTGCATAGCAGTTTTAAAGAACAATGCGGAGAATATCAGACTGCTTCATCCTATGCTCTCTGGATGGCGGCAAAAGCCTTGAAAGAAGAAGCTTCATCCCGTTACGCATTGATTTATAACCAATATCAAGGTATCAATCACTCAATCATCTTAATCAAGCGATGCACATCCTAGTTTCTGTAGTCATCATAGTAAGCGTCATGGCCTATTAAAAAGATGCTTTTAAGATACTGAAAACAGGAATAATGCTTAACTTTATCCCTCATAAAATAAAAGTGGTAGAAATAATGAAGAAAATAACTGTTACGAATATTGATATATCCATATCTGTAAGACCTGATAATAATGATTATATCTGCCTGACAGACATGGCACATTTCAAAGACAGAGAACGTACTAACTACATTATACAAAACTGGATGCGTCTACGTAGTACGATTGATTTTCTAGGGTTATGGGAAAAACTAAATAATCCAAATTTTAAAGGCATCGAATTCGATGCTTTTAAAATGGAGAGTGGAACAAACAGTTTCACCCTAACCCCCAAACAATGGATAGAAAAAACTAAAGCAATAGGGATTATATCCAAGCCCGGGCGATATGGGGGAACTTTTGCCCATAAAGACATAGCTTTTGAATTCGGGACTTGGCTCAGCCCTGAATTTAAACTATATCTCATCAAAGAATACCAAAGACTTAAAGAAGCAGAATCACACCCTTTATTAAGTGAATGGAACGTAAAAAGAATACTTAGTAAAGTAAATTATTCCATACATACGGATGCAATCAAAGACTTTATTATACCTAAAGTAGAAGATTTCAATCAAAAACTTGTTTATGCCGATGAAGCTGATTTGTTAAATCTCGCATTATGGGGATGTACCGCAAGACAATGGCGTGAAGCAAATCCACAATACGCAGATAAGAATATCAATATCAGAGATGTAGCAAGCATAAATGAATTAGTCGTATTATCGAATATGGAATCCTTCAATGCAGAGTTAATCAAGCGTAAGGTGGACAAGTCTAAAAGGTTTACTCATCTTCGGCAGATGGCCAAAGAGCAATTAGCACACTTGAATACGATTGATACCGAAAAAAAGTTCAGAATACTGACAGATAATGACAAACAATTAGAATAATCTCTACAAGATCATTTATTAAAGTATCACTCAATCATCTTAATCAAGCAATGCACATCCTAGTTTCTGTAGTCATCATAGTAAGCGTCATGGCCTATTTCTTTTACGCTTCTTACAGCATCCGTGCCTGTATTTACATGCGTGTCTTCTGTTGCAAGAAAACCGAAGAGAAAATCATAGCCATCACTTTTGATGACGGGCCCGATCCGATACAGACCCCCAAAGTGCTGAAAGTGTTAAGAGAAAAACACATACCGGCCTGCTTTTTTTGCATCGGAAACAAGATAAAAGGCAATGAAGAACTGCTCCGGCAAATCATCAAAGAAGGACATCGTATCGGGAATCATTCCTTCTCCCATTCCGGCTATTTTCCTCTCTATACCTTCAAACGGATGTGCCATGATTTAATTACCTGCCAGCAAGAATTGGAAAAAGTGACCGGCCAACCGGTCCGATGGTTCCGGCCGCCTTTCGGAGTGACCAATCCTACCCTGGCTAAAGCAGTGCGCAGGCTGGGATACATCCCCATTGGTTGGAACATCCGCACACTGGACACTCAGCAACCCACTCCTGAAAAAATTATCAAACACATCAAGAAACGGCTCGTTCCGGGCTCCATCCTTCTGCTACATGACCGGATGCCCGATAGTGACAGGCTGCTGGTACAAGTTCTGGACTTTATAGAAAAAGAGGGGTATACGGTAGTAGCGTTAGATAGGCTGATAAAGGACATGACAAAATAAATTTCTTCTATATTTTCAACAGCAACATCACCAAGTTCCAGAAACGAGACCTGGTTCACCCTTCATGATCAAACCGATAAAAAGATAACTTCGTCTTACGTAAAACATAAAATTCTTCCGCCACTTCATTCCACTCATTACCAACAACTTGCCGTGTAAAAAAGTCTGTAATACCCCCAAACCGGTATGTAAGCGATGGAGTGGAACATTCACCCGTTATTTGCAAGAGAAGCGCAGATATCAGATTAAATCTGACAGGATATGCTGTACTTTCGTTCAACTTAATAGGATGTCAGTGTGTAAACTTCCGATATATACTGTTGCTTCACCAGTTTGAAACGGTGGTTTCACACTGGTGACAACAGCTCTTCACACAGGTGAAAACCCATCTTCACCTAAGTGAAAATCATATCCTACCGTTCTCCTTACAAGAATTCCAACAGACCTTCATCCTGCATAATGACGCTTTCTGCCAAACTGACTCCGACAGGGAAAACGGATAAACCGTTTCGAGGGGGATACAGGAGGATTCGTCACTATAAATTATTGATTAACAATAACATGCCGTGATAAAACAAAAAAATATTGCAACGCAGAAATATAACTTTTTTATTCATTATAATTGCCCATGTGAACGATTGTAGAAACAGGTAAAAATCGTAAATAAGCGATAAAGGTATGAATGGTTTCTCAAAATATACTATCTTTGCTTCCCATTACAAACGGATAAACCTCTATAAAGTATGACCTACATGAAAATACTTTTGCTCTTGATGTTCTGTACAGTCCTGCCGATGCAAGCCCAACAGATGAAGAAACTTACTGATCTGAAAGATTTTGAAGCCCGTCTGCTGCAAGAGGCTAAAAATATAGAGTCCATCGAAAGTAATTTCACTCAGATAAAATATCTGGATGTATTCGATGAGAAAATAACCTCGAAAGGAAAGTTCTATTATAAAAAGAGCAATAAGATATGCATGGACTACGCACAGCCCATGAACTACCTTATCGTGATCAACAACAACCAACTGAAAATAGTATCGGACGGAAAGAAAAGCATCATGGACCTTCACTCCAATAAGATGATGAACCAAATGCAGGATATGCTTACCGCCTGCATGGTGGGCGACCTGTCCAACATGTCGCCCGGCTATGCTTTGGAATATTTTGAAGACGCCCATTACTATCTCATTCAAATCAAGCCCGTCAGCAAAGCGATACAGGCATATATCAACCAGATTCAAATTTATTTAGACAAAAAAGACATGTCTGTCCACAAACTACGTTTATCGGAAACCGCAACCAACTATACCGAATACGAATTCTCGGACAAGAAATTCAATTCTTTGAAAGATGAGGCAAAGTTTACGATACGCTAGCTGGCTGCTGTTGCTGTTTATCCTGCTCTCCTGCTCACACCGGGTGACAGGGGAAGCTACGGCACTGCCTCCCATCCTGCAGGCAGAAGCACAGTCGCAAAAGTACAACTTGCAACTGGATTTCATGAAACATCATTTCAGCGGAATGCTCATTGTCCGCCAAATGCCTGATAACGAAATCCGTATCCTGGGATCCACTTACTTTGGCCTCAGCCTTTTTGACTTCTCCCTGCACTGCGACACCTTCATAGTGAACAGTTGCATGGAACCGATGAGGAAGAAAAAGATGCTGAAAATACTGGAAACTGATTTCAAAAATCTATTTCTAAAGAGTGAAAAAGCACGTATTAAAAAGAAAAGTAGTACTTTTGAGCAAAGAATCAGTGGCAAAGGATTTGGAAAGACGGTATTCACCTTGTCCGGCTTCGTAAACGGACAGGCGGAGAAAGTACAAATCAAGCATCCGCTGCTACGGTTAAGAATCCAATTGGACAAACTGAACATAAACAACCCTTGAAATGCTGCTGGAGAACTTTTATAAAATCATTCATATAAAGGAAAGAGAAGACGGAAAACAGGCAATAGAGATAGAGCTGAATCCCGGCCATATGCTCTATCAAGGTCATTTCCCCGGACAGCCGGTGGTTCCGGGCGTCTGTACCTTACAGATAATAAAAGAAAGTGCCGAACAGATCGCCAACCAACCTTTGCAGTATGTACAGATTGCTTCTTCCAAATTCCTGTCTGCCATCAACCCGCTGGAAACTCCGCTACTACAGCTGTTTATCCGATTAGAAAAAACGGAAGAGCACCTTTTCAAGTTGCAGGCAGAAGGCATTTGTAATGGAAAAGAATTTATCAAATTGAAAGCGGTACTGATGGCAAGTAAGTATCAATGAAGCAAGTCCTTCTGTTAAATATCCATAATAGCAAGAACAATAAGTCCATTTATAGTTGTCAACACCCATTAAACATCTTATATTCAGACAATTATAAATATGACACCTATGAAAACAAAATTCACAATGATTATGGCTGTTATTGCAACATTTGCAATAAGCTTGAACCTCCACTCTTCTAATGAGGAAGTAGTGTTTGGAGCACCTGCCGTGCAAATGCCACGAGGGGGACCAAAGTACTGTGCTTTCGAAACTGAATGGGAAAATTGCAAAATGGCTGCTACAGGCACAGTGTGTATCAGTGAAGATGGTAAATGCGGCACCGGAGTAGAGGTAGGTGCCCCCGGTGAAGGTTCAGGAGAAGGTGGGAATCATGGTGCTCCTACCAATTAACAACCAACAATTTATGTGGCCGGTTAGAAATCCGGTCACATAAATTACAAATATCATAAAACCGAAAATATTATGAATCGAACACTCCTTTTTATATCACTCTTTTCTATATTTACCCTCGTATCTTGCCAGTCCTCCCCAAAAAACGAAGCTGGCAAACAGAACGAAGTAGAACTGGTAGCAGAAAAACAGCTGACTTTCCCTTTAGACGAACAGACCTATTACTTAAGCAAATCCATGTTCCAATTCGAAGAAAACGGGAAAGAATACCTTCACTTTGAGAATACACAAAAATCATTATATGACATTGTCATTTTTGATATAGAGAATCAACAGATAGCCAAACGGATACCTCTTCACAAGACAGGTCCCAACGGGCTACCAGCTGTATTCGGCAGTAGACCTTCCCCCGATTCTCAATATATATTAGTTGCACAGAATAATATCAGTCGGCTCAGTTCCATAAACTCTCAAGGGGAAATAATACGAAACTATAATTTCCAAACTCCTGAAGGCAGATTTACACCCTTGTCTTTTGGCAGTTACTACAATGCACCTGCTTTTATCAAAGACTCATGCATATTTCTACGCCAAGAAATTTTAAAACCCGATATGAAAAAGGAAGACTGGCCTAGAACCCATATGTTCGCCTCACAGGATCTGAGAACAGGAGAAGTTAAATGGATTCCTATTTTCTATCCACCCATCTTTAAAGAGGAATATGACAATATCGCAGGAGGATACGGTTTTAGTTATGATTACAACTACAAAGAGAGCCGTTTGGTCTGTGGATTTTTCGGATATGACAGCCTGATGGTTACAGATGACTTGAAACATATCCGATGGTATAACGCCAAAAGCAGATATCTGAAAAGCATGAAGCCCAAACTGGGTAATTCTATGGAAGGCATTAATGCTATTATAAAACTCAATGAAAATCCTAGATATTGGCATATCATGTATGACAAATACCGCAATGTGTACTACCGTTTTGCCGAAATGCCTTACAAACTGGCTCCCAACGAAAGCCCCTATGACGAACCCAAAGGAAAGGAGTTCTCCGTCATTGTACTGAACGCGGATTTTGAAATCATCGGAGAAACAAAATTCCCCGGAAAGAAATATTTCTATAAAATGAGTTTTGTGGGAAGGGAAGGACTGTATATATCCGAGAACAATCTGGAAAATCCGCAATTCGACGAGAACAAGTTGGTGTTTACCTGCTTTAAAATTAAAAATGCATCTCCAAATAAATAATTAACGCCAGAATGCCCGCATCCGAAAATATACTATCTTTGTCACCCATTAGAAACCACATAAGTTCAGGTACGAAAACATTCATCCCAAACGTATCTGAATAGTTTGACTGAAAAACAAGATGAGTACAAACACAACATCGGTTTGGCGGAAGAAACTAAAGGAACTGGAGATTGTCGTCGTTATTCCCACCTACAACAACGGGAAGACACTGGCGGCAGTCATTGAGGAGGTATGCAGGTATGCAGACGATATCATTGTCGTCAATGACGGCTCTACGGATGATACGGCCAACATTCTGGAACAATATCCGGCTATCCGCACCATTACCCATCCTGTCAATAAAGGAAAAGGAACCGCTTTGAAGCACGGTCTTTCCCAAGCAAAAAAAGAAGGTTTCCGCTATGCCATCACCATCGATTCGGACGGACAGCATTTCGCTTCCGATATTCCCTGTTTTATCGAAGCCATTGAAAAAGAGCCCGACACGCTACTGGTAGGCGCCCGAAACTTGGCCTCCGACAATATGCCGGGCAAGAATACCTTCGCCAATAAATTCTCTAATTTCTGGTTCAGACTGGAAACCGGGCTGAAACTGGAAGATACACAATCGGGATACCGCCTTTACCCTCTGCGCAAAATGGATGTGCAAAGCTGCTGGTACACCGCCAAATACGAATTTGAGTTGGAAGCCATCGTCTTTGCCGCATGGGGAGATGTAGCGGTGAAGAACATTTCCATCCACGTGTATTATCCCCCGCAAGCAGAACGGGTATCCCATTTCCGGCCGTTCCGGGATTTTACCCGTATCAGTGTGCTGAACACGGTGCTGGTGCTGATTACCTGCCTTTGGATTGTTCCCCGTAACCTGCTCCGCAAACTGTCATGGAGCAACTGCAAGCGATTCTTCACCGACCATGTGCTGAATACACGGGAATCCAACCTGAAGATTGTACTCGCCATCATGCTGGGGATTTTTATGGGTATCGTTCCGTTATGGGGTTATCAGATGCTGATCACCCTCTTTCTTGCGCATCTGTTCAGACTGAATAAAGTGATTGCCCTTGTCGCCGCCAATATCAGTATTCCACCCATGATTCCCCTATTGCTGTACGGCAGTTACCGGACAGGCTGCATGGTACTGGGTAATCCTCCCGATTTGCATCTCGGAGACCTTTCTCTTGAAAATGTCAAATCAGTTTTAGAGCAATATTTAATAGGAAGCATTATCTTTGCAATGGCTTGCAGTCTGCTGTCTGGAGTAATCTCCACCGTGTTGCTGGCTATATGTAGGAGAAAAAACGGATATGACTAAATTCTTTGTTGGATTATATAACTATTTTGAAAGGCATAAAGTCTTGTTTTACCTGTCCCTCAGCGTATGCATCCTCTTTATGGCCCTTTTTGCCGCCCAAGTCAGATTCGAGGAAAACGTAACCAGTTTCTTTCCGGATACCAAGGACTCCCAAAATGCCATCAACGTATTTGAAAATCTGAAGATAAAGGATAAGATTATGATCATGCTGTCCGGCAAGGACGGTGTGGCGGATGCGGATTCCCTGATTGAAGCTGCCGAAACCATTAAACAGGATTTACAGCAACAAGCGGAAGGAACCCTGATTAAAGAGATCTTCTCAAAAGCCGACGAAAACCTGATCAACAGTGTCGGAGATTTTGTTTACGACAACCTGCCCCTGTTCCTTTCCGACGAGGACTACCAACGGCTGGACACCTTGCTTACCGCCGGAAACATTGCCGCCCTGATGCAGAAGAACTATTCCAACCTGATATCTCCGGCAGGATTCGCCTTGAAGAACTACATTATGCGGGACCCGTTGGGACTGGGCAGCCAGACGCTGAAACACCTGCAAGACTTCCAGTTGGAAGCTAATTACGAACTGATTAATGAGCATATCTTCTCACGGGACGGTTCCACCCTGCTGATGTTCATCACCCCGGTATTCAACACCGGAAGCACGGGCAAAAATGACAAACTCATCCGGCTGATTGAAAATGAGCTGCAAAAAGCGGAAAAGGAATATCCCCAATTGGTTGCCGAATATTTCGGAGGTCCTTCCGTAGGAGTGTACAATGCACGACAGATAAAGAAAGATACGCTGGTCACTTCTTCCATCGCGCTGATTATCATCATTGTCTTCATATCTCTGGTATTCAAGCATAAGAAATCCATTCCGCTTATCATCACCCCGGTGCTGTTCGGAGCTTTATTCGCCTTATGCCTCATCTACTTTATCAAAGGCGGCATTTCAGCCATTGCCGTAGGTGCGGGCTCCGCCGTAATGGGCATTGCCTTGAGCTACTCCATACACATGCTGGCGCATCAGAATCATGTATCATCGGTACAACAATTAATCAGAGAAATCGCCTATCCGCTTACCGTAGGCAGTTTTACTACCATCGGCGCCTTTTTCGGCCTCCTCTTTACCAGTTCCAACCTGTTACGGGATTTCGGTCTGTTCGCCTCGCTTGCCTTGATAGGAACCACGCTGTTTTGCCTGGTCTATCTGCCGCATTTCCTGAAAGGGCAGGCGCATGTAAAACAAGGGGCGGTGCTACGCTTTATCGAGAAACTGAACGCTTATCCATACGAAAAGAACAAAGGCTTGGTAGGGGGCATTCTCGTGCTGACCATAATATGTTTATTCACCTCGCAGAACGTGCGTTTCAACGAGGATATGATGAGTCTGAACTATGAGCCTGCCCACTTGAAACAATCGGAAAACAAGCTGGCCGAACTCTTTGACAAGAAAGAAAAGACTGTTCTCTTTGTCAGTACAGGCAAAGATATGGGAGACGCTACCGGACAATACGCCGAAACGAACCGGCTGCTCGCCCAACTGAAAGAAGAAGGAAAAATAAAAGATTACGCCTCTGCCGGACAGTTTCTGATACCGGAAGAGGTGCAGGAAGCACGGTTGAAACAATGGCACAACTACTGGACTCCGGAAAAGAAAGCCCGGTTACGCGAAACTATCCGGACAGAGGCTGCCCGTTATCATTTCCGTGAACATGCATTCGAGCCGTTTTTCCAATGGCTCGACCGTCCGTTCCAGCCTTTGGACTACCAGAATGAAATCACTACCCGGCTTCTGAACGAATGGCAGACTTCCGCCGATTCCCTGACCATGCTGATTACTCAGGTACGGATGAACGAGGCCGACAAGGAAGCGGTGTACCCCCTTTTCCAACCAAAAGAGAAGGTGGTTATCTTCGACCGCGGCTATTTCGCCAACCAATGGGTATCAGCCGTCAATCAGGATTTCTATCTGATTCTTTATATCTCCTCTTTTCTGATTTTCTTTGCCTTATGGATCTCCTACGGACGCATAGAACTGACTCTGATGAGTTTCCTGCCGATGCTGGTCAGCTGGATTATCATTGTGGGGTTAATGGGCATGCTGGGTATTGAATTCAATATCATCAACATCATTCTGTCCACCTTTATTTTTGGAATCGGGGATGATTTCAGCATTTTCATTATGGACGGATTGCAGAATAAGTACCGCACAGGACGGCAGTTGCTGAACTCGCACAAAACAGCCATCTTCTTCTCCGCTTTCACCACCGTGATAGGTATGGGTACGTTGGTCTTCGCACGCCATCCGGCATTGCAGTCCATTTCCCTCATCTCCATTTTGGGAATGATTGCCGTCGTACTGGTGGCCTACACGCTGCAACCCATCCTTTTCCGGTTCTTCATCACAGCACCCGCTTCCAAAGGGTTGCCCCCTTATACATTGACAGGACTGGCAAGAACCGGCGGCCTGTTCCTGCTGTTCTTTATCGGATGCCTGTTCCTGCGCTTGCTGATAGCTGTCATGACCTTGCTTCCTATCCGCAAAGCCTATAAGAAACAAGTACTTTGCCAACTGATACATGTCACCTGCAAAGGCCTGATCCATATAGCCACATTTGTACATAAAGAAAAAATAAACCGGACGGGAGAAACGTTTAAAAAGCCTGCCATCCTGATAGCCAATCATCAGTCTTTCATCGACATACTGGTATTATTGGCTCTGACTCCCAAACTGGTCATGGTAACCAATCACTGGGTATGGCACTCTCCTTTCTTCGGAGCCATTATCCGCTATGCCGATTTCTATTACGTAGGAGACGGCTACGAGCTTTACGTGGAGCGAATGCGCCAAAAGGTGAAAGAAGGATATTCCATCGCCATTTTCCCCGAAGGGACACGTACCTACGACGGACGGATGAAGCGTTTCCATAAAGGAGCCTTCTATCTGTCGGAAAAACTGCAACTGGATATCATTCCGGTCATCCTTTACGGTAACTGTAAAATCATAGCGAAAGCACAGCCGTTCAATGTACGGAAAGGCATCATGCTGACAGAGATTCTGCCGCGTATCCCGGCCAACGATGCTACGTACGGAACCACTTATCAGGAACGTACCAAAAGCATCTCCGCACGGATGAAAAAAGAATATGCCCGTATCTGCCGGGAGCAGAGCACAACGGACAATCCCGTCTTCTACGAAAACCTGGTACAGAACTATATCTATAAAGGACCGGTAGAGGAATGGTATATACGCATCAAGGTGAAAATGGAGGATAACTACAGGTTATTCAACCGGCTGGTTCCCGTCAAAGGACAGATTACTGATATCGGTTGCGGATTCGGACCGCTTTGCTATATGCTTTCCCAACTTTCCGAGGAACGGGAGATTACAGGGATTGATTATGATGAGGACAAGATAGCAGTAGCGCAACAGGGTTGGCTCCGCACTCCCCGCCTGCAATTTGTATGCGCCAATGCATTGGAATACCCTTTGCCGGAAAGTGACGCATTCATACTGAATGATATCCTGCATTATATGAGCTATGAGCACCAGCGGACCTTATTGCTCAGATGCATGGAGCGGTTGCGCCCGGAAGGAAAGCTGATTGTGCGGGACGGCAATGCCGCCAACACCCGGAAACACCGCCTCACCCGTTTCACGGAACTGCTGTCTACCGGCATTTTCAGTTTCAACAAGACGACAGAACAACTTTGTTTCACATCCGAAGCGCAAATAAGGAGCATCGCGCAAGAAGGTGGGATGCAGCTGGAGATTTTACCTAATGACAGATATACCTCGAATACGATTTATATCTTCCAAAAAAACAAACCGGAACATGAGTAAGTACGATATCATCATCATAGGCAGCGGACTGGGCGGTCTGGAATGCGGAGCCATCTTGAGCAAAGAGGGCTACCACGTCTGTGTGCTGGAGAAGAATGAACTGTTTGGCGGCTGCTTCCAGACTTACCAACGCGGCGGGCACCGGATGGATACCGGCATTCACTATATCGGCAGTCTGGATGAAGGACAAATCATGAATCAGTATTTCCGTTATTTCGGTATCATGGACAAGTTATCCATCAAACGGATGGATGAAGAAGTGTTCGACCGGATTTATTATAAAGACGCTATCTATGATTACGCCATGGGGCATGAACGGTTCATGGAAACCCTGTGCCACTCATTCCCCCATGAACGGGAGAACTTAAAACGGTATGTGGCAGCTATCCGATCGGTGGGAAACCTGATCAGCACAGACCACCTGAAAAAAGGCCGCCTGTCCCAAGAAGGCATGGATTTCTTTGCCACCTCAGCAGCCGGGATGATAGCATCCGTTACCACGAACAGGGATTTACAGAATGTACTTGCCGCAACCTCCCTGCTCTATGGCGGGATCAAAAATAAATCCACCTTCTATGAGCACGCCATGATTAACAACTCTTATCTGGAGAGCGCCTATCGTTTCACGGAAGGAAGTATGCAAGTCAGTCTGGAATTAATCCATATCATACGTGCCAACGGCGGTACGGTGCTGAACCGGAAAGAAGTGACCCGTATCCTTGTCAAGGATGAAGCCATACAAGGAGTGGAAGTGAACCATGAAGAGATACTGGAAAGTACCTACGTCATATCCAACCTGCATCCGCAACTCACCTTATCCCTGCTGGATAAGAACCATTCCATCAAACCGGCTTTTGTGTCTCGCATCAAGTCACTGGAAAACAGTTACGGGATATTCACGCTCAATCTGATGATGAAAAAAGACTGTTGCCCCTATCAGAACCATAATATATACCTGCACGGCAATGAGGATGTATGGTATGACAAAGAGATGCACAAAGGGAATACCCCCAGTTGCATGATCTCCATGCAAGTACCCCGCGGCAACAGCAAATTCACAGAGGTGGTTTCCATACTGACCCCCATGTATATGGATGAGGTCAGCAAATGGACGGATACGACCCCCGAACACCGTGGCGAGGCATACCGCCAGTTCAAAGAAGAAAAGACGGAACAGATCTTGCAGCTCCTGAGGCGGTTCGGATTTCACTGGAATCATTGCATTGAAAAGATCCATACCACGACTCCGCTGAGCTATCGGGACTATACCGGAACCATAGACGGTTCGGCATACGGCATTGTCAAAAACTACCAGTATCCGCAAATCAGTTTTGTTTCCACACGCACCAAACTGAAGAATCTGTTCCTCACGGGGCAGAATCTGAATGTACACGGCGCTTTGGGCGTGACGCTGACAGCCATGCTCACTTGTTCGGAATTTGTAGGTCAGGAATATTTAGCAAAGAAAGTAGGCAATGCATAAAATTCTGAAGAAAACCATAAAGTACGGGGCAGCTGTCCTGTTGACGCTGATAGCGGTGATCCTGACAGGAATCGGCTATCTCTATTTATCTGCCGATATGATGACTCCGCAATTTGCGTCTACCCCTGAAACGGATCGTGTGATACGGAAAGACAATCTCCGGCAGTATGGCGGAAACTACCTGCGGCACAGTGAGAGCGGACTTTGGGAACTGAAAGTCAGCGGACCTGCCTACGAAAGAGGCAAAGCCATCGGCCAACTGACTTCCGACTTACTTTATTTTCAGGAAAAAGTATTTGTGGATCAGATAAAAGAGATAGTCCCCTCTGAAAGTTATCTTAAATTCCTCCGTTTCTTCATTGTCCTTTTCAACCGGAATCTGGGGAAAAATGTGCCGGAAGAGTACCGGGACGAGATTTATGGCATCTCCCTCTCCTGCACCCATGAGTATGATTTCATCGGCACCCCCTACGAGCGTCAGTTGAATTACCACTCCGCTCACGACTTGGGACATGCCATGCAGGACTACATGCTGGTAGGATGCAGTTCATTTGCCTGCTGGGGTGAGAACAGTGCCGATTCTTCCCTTATCATCGGCCGTAATTTCGATTTCTACATGGGTGACGCCTTTGCACGCAACAAGCTCGTTTCGTTTTACCAACCCGAAAACGGATATCGCTTCGCATCCGTGGGATGGGCCGGAATGACCGGTGTCCTTTCCGGCATGAATGAAACGGGGCTGACTGTCACCATCAATGCCGCCAAATCGGATCTGCCTGCCGCATCCGCCACCCCTATTTCCATTCTGACCAGGGAAATATTGCAATATGCTTCTACCATTGAGGAAGCATACGCTATCGCCCGGAAACGGAAAACATTTGTCTCGGAGTCCATACTGGTGGGTTCGGCCAAGGACGGCAGAGCCGCAATTATCGAAAAATCGCCGGAGAAAATAGCCTTATTCACAGGAAACGGGCAGCAGATCATCTGTACCAACCACTACCAGTCAGAAACCTTCGGCCATGACAAACGGAACCTGGAAAACATAGAAACTTCGGACAGCCCCTACCGCTTTGCCCGCTTGCAGGAACTGCTGAAAGAAAACGCACCGATAGATGCCCCCAAAGCCGCCTCTATCCTGCGCAACCGGAAAGGAGTGGGAGAAGCGGAACTGGGCCTTGCCAATGAAATGGCCATCAACCAGTTCATCGCCCATCACTCCGTCATTTTCCAACCCGAGAAAAAACGGATGTGGGTATCCACCGCTCCCTGGCAATGCGGCAAGTACGTGGCATACGACCTGAACAGGATTTTCAGCGACTCCATCGATTTCAACCATGAAATCTATACCGAAAACCTGACAGTGCCTGCGGACTCCTTCCTGCAACAACAGGAATACCAACAGCTGATGACTTATAAAAGACTGGCTCCTGTACTACGGAAGCAGATTAAAAAGAAAGAACGGCTGGACGAACAGACCCTGCATGCCTTCCAACATGCCAACCCTCATTTCTTTTATGTGTACGAGTTGCTGGGAGATTACTATCATGCCACAGGACAGCAGGACAAAGCCCTGCGCAATTGGAAGAAAGCCCTCTTGCTTCCTATCCCCAAGCGAAGTGAATCAGAACGTATAGAACATAAAATAAACAACTAAAATGAATAAGAATCCGGAAATACAATTCCGCTCCCCTGAAGAAATCAAAGCCTATCAGGAAAGCAGGCTGGCTGAGGAACTGCTTTATTTGCAGAATCATTCACGATTCTACCAACATCTGTTCCAAGCATATCACATCGATATACAACAGATAAAAACCATAGAAGACTTGCAACAAATACCTGTCACGACCAAGACAGACCTGCAACTTCATAATGAAGATTTTATTTGCGTGAGCCGCGATGAAATTATTGACTATGTCACCACTTCGGGAACCTTGGGCGACCCCGTCACTTTCGTATTGACTTCCGAGGACCTTGACCGGCTGGCCTACAACGAATATCTGTCATTCACCACCACCGGATGCAGCAGACAGGATATACTACAACTGATGACCACCATAGACAGACGTTTCATGGCGGGCCTCGCCTACTATATGGGAGCCCGTGAGCTGGGCATGGGGGTAGCCCGTGTGGGAAACGGCATTCCCGAACTGCAATGGGACACTATCCGGCGCATCCATCCCACTTGCGGCATGGTAGTCCCTTCCTTTCTGATCAAACTGATTGAATTTGCCGAAAAGAACCATATTGATTACCATCACTGCTCCATGCAGAAATGTGTATGCATAGGCGAAGCACTCCGCAATCCCGATTTCACCCTGAACACACTGGGTAAACGGATACACGAGAAATGGGATTCCCTGCAACTTTACTCCACCTACGCATCTACCGAAATGCAATCCTCGTTTACCGAATGTAATGAATTTCACGGTGGCCACCTCCAGCCGGAACTGATTATCGTAGAGTTTCTGGATGATAACAACCAACCTGTAAAAGAAGGGGAAGCAGGCGAAGTGACCATTACGACTTTGGGAGTAAGAGGAATGCCGCTGCTCCGCTTCAAGACCGGAGATATCTGTTACCATTATACCGAACCTTGTGCCTGCGGACGTAACACCATCCGTCTCAGCTCCATACTGGGCCGTAAAGGACAAATGATAAAATATAAAGGTACGACCCTTTACCCACCCGCTTTATTCGATATTCTGGATAACATCCCCCATATCAAGAATTACATTGTAGAGGTTTATACCAATGAACTGGGAACGGATGAAATACTGATCCGCATCGGAAGTGAAAACCGCAGCGAAGCCTTCGCTAAAGAAATCAAAGACCTGTTCCGTTCCAAAGTACGGGTGGCTCCGAGTATCAATTTTGAATCGGCAGAGTATATCGCGAAAATACAAATGCCGCCCATGAGTCGAAAAATAGTTAAATTTATTGATTTGAGATAATATTTTTCTACCTTTGGCAGCAGCAAAACAACACTTAAAAAAGAACTAATATGAAACAGTTACTCGTTTTATTGTTCCTTGTAAGCAGCATGGCTTGCTTCGGGCAAAACAAAGACGCATTGAAAGACATCTCTTCCGTGACATTTTATGGCATAGACTTTACCCGTGCCAAAGTGTACGGAGCAAAAGAAGGCCCCATGCAGTTCAAATATACTTTTGATGACATCAACAAGCTTTTCATCACTGAGCCGAAGAAGTATGATATTGGCAAAAGACTGGGTGTCAATGTAGAAGTAACCTCATTGGAGGCAGTAAACGATGCCAACAAGACCATCAATCCCGATGAGATCATGACGACCAACAGCGGATACACCCTGGATGAAAAACAGATAGAAGAAGTCATCAAGACACTTCCTATCCTCTCTCAAGAAGAAAAAACAGGATTGATTATGGTTGCCATGCTTTTAAACAAGGCAGATGCAAGAGCGACCTATCAAATTGTATTCTTCAACACGAAAACCCGTGAGATACTGTATAGCGCACCGACTAACGGCAAAGCACGCGGTTTCGGACTACGCAATTATTGGGCAGGTTCCGTACACAACGCCATGAAGAAACTAGACTAACATATAATCCCGGTTCACTGTAGGGGTGAAATGCTCCCACCCGATACCACAAAATCAATGTATCCGGATGAACTCAATTCACCCCTACAGCTATAAACCTTTATTAATCAAACCCCTCTACGGTACCAGAATACTACCAGCCATTTCCTGATAAGGATAAGTAAACCAAAAGCAAGAGCCTTCTCCTTCTTCTGACTCCACACCGATAGTTCCACCCATCTGTTCCACCAGACTCTTACAAATAGACAAGCCAAGTCCCGTACCATGAACAAAACTGTTCAGTTTCACAAAACGGTCAAATACTGTTTTTATCTTATTCTTCGGGATTCCCATTCCTGTATCACGAACATAAAACCGCAGATACCCATCTGTCTGCCTATAATATCCTAACGTTATGCTGCCCGAAAAAGTGAACTTCAAAGCGTTATTAATGAAATTGGAAATGACTTGATTCAAACGATTCTTGTCTGCCCATACATGACATCCGGGCAAGCATTCTTCAAACACCAGCTCCACACCGGCCGGCACTTTCATGCGTAAAGAACGGATAATCTCACTGCAAAGCAGATTGACATCCGTATCACTCTTGACAAATTCAAAAGCTCCCGACTCCATCTTCGATAAATCAAGAATATCTGAAATAAGCTGAAGAAGCAACTCCGTATTCTCCTGTACAATAGCCATGTACTGCTTGCGGTCCTTCATATCTTCCGTTTCCGTTAAAAGGCTGGAAAACCCCACTATAGCATTCAGCGGAGTGCGGATCTCATGACTCATATTAGCCAGAAAAGCGGATTTCAAACGATCCAGCTCTTCCGCTTTATCTCTTGCCGCTATCAACTTCCGCTCCGTTTCTTTCAGTTCAGTTATGTCATAATTGACACAAACCATATCAATAATCCCGTCTTCCGGACGAAAATCGCGTACCATTACATTGACTCTTGTCCATGTATACGTGCCATCTTCACGTAATATACGCACATCACGCCTCAGATGGCTGGCTTCCGTATCAATACCTGATCAAAGAAGCGAAGCATCATCCTGCGATCATCCGGATGAAAATGAGAATGCACTTTGATAATCTCATTCAATGGAGTTCCTTCTTTCTCACCTACATTCCGATACCAGCTATTCACAGCATAGCCATCACATTTCAAGGCATTAAAATGGGCATATCCTACTTTGGCATAGTTACCAATCAATGTGAAAAACTCCTCAAAGTCCTGTATTTTGCTATATGCATTTGTTGTTTCCGTATTATCAATATTGATCAACAATATATTTATCAGATTGCCCAAAGCATCATAAAGTGGAGCGAATTTTGAGATCAAACTGATAGTACCGGTACGAGAAGTAGAATAATAGCCGTCCAAACGGTCGAAATCATAATTAAACGACATATCAATAGGTGCTCCTGCTTTCAACTTATCTTTCAACCCCTGCGGCAGCAAAGGATTATCAAATAAATTCAATCCTATCACATCCTCCTTATGCCGGAGACCGAAGATTTCCATCTCCTTGTCATTCAAATCTGTCATAAACCCATCCTTATCATACAACTCGATACCAGCAGGAAGATTCTTATAAATATTCTGCAAATAAGCTTTTTCCAGCCGGGCTTCAGATTCAGAGCGTCTCAATTCCATACAAATACTGATAATATTACCCAAAGAGACAAACCATTGATAATCCTCATTACACCAATTCCGGTGCTCACGCACCATATCCACCCCTATATACCCCCACACTCCGTCTTTTGAGTTCAAAGGCACCACCATAGTAGATTTCACTCCATATTCCTCTAATCTACGCTTATCCGCCCCGGCTGAATCAGGAAGCAAATTTAATGTAAAAAGAATGATAGGATTACCAGCCAATATCTGTCCTGTCCACCAAGAGGCATAATCAATAGAAGATTCCGACAATAAAACCTTACGTTCTTTTATACCCTCCACTGCTATTTCATAGGTACAGACTTCCGTATGCAATTTCCTGTCCAATTCAAAAATATAAGTACGATCTGCTTGAAATTGGCGCAATACCTCCTTTAAAATCTTATTGATAACCAAGGTAATATCATCAGAATGCAAAAAATCAAGCAATGACTTGGAAATGCCGTTCAAACGAGATAATAAAGAGTTCAACCGGTCTACCGTCTGCTCCTGCATATTCATCCGTTGCCGGGAAATACATTGCAACATACCCATGACGCGGACATGACCTTCTTTGGTAATACGCTTCTCACCGACCTTGGTACTGACCCACATCATCCCATATTTGGAATGTATCGGAAAAACCTGCTCATAAATCTCCATCATCCGGAAAGAGCGAAATTCCTCCAAAATACGCTCCCGATAATTCTCACAAATCAGATTCGCGAAATCTTTAGCAGAAATCTTATTCCCTTCTATTCCTAACAAATCGGCTACAAACTCAGAACAATAGTAAACTCCTTCATCAAAGTCCACCTCCCACCATCCTATGCGTGCCATTGATACAAGCTGCTGCAACCTTGCATCATTCTCTTGAATCTTCCCCATATACAAGCTACCTTTTAATTTATGCACCAAGATAATCATTATCTGTCAATACCAAATACTTAAACATGAAAAAATAAACACCGGCAATAAATAATCAATGCCCGAAATCTATTTTAACGCAGTTCACTTGCAAATAAACAGCGAACTGTGTATTTTCGTAAAAGAACTACATTACAAACCTTACAAATTCGTATAACCATGAAACGTAATATCCTATTATTAATAATTTTGACAGTCATATCCTTAGAAGCATCCGGACAAAAATATACGATTTATGTGGATGACTTCAATAGTGAGATCAAAATACCCAACAGGGCGATCAACCTGATTCGTCTCGCATTTATCGATGGTATCCGCAACACCAACCGCATCAATGTAGTGGACGCCGTTTCGGCTGGCAGTGATCTCAGTCTGAGTCCGCTGGAAGATGCACGCCGCTTCAGAGCAGAGTACCTGTTAAAAGGAAACCTGATACAAAGGGAAGCAACCGATGACGGAAGCTCTCACAGACGTTACCACAGCCGTGAGAACAGTTATAAAGAGAAATTCACCCTGCGCCTTGATTTAATACGGACCAGTGACGGAGTAACTATCAGCACACGCAATTATGAAGAGACAGGCTCAGCATCCGGTAAAGATGCCACCCAATATAGCGCTTTAGAGAATTCATTAATCAATGTGCCATACGAAATGGGACTTTTTGTAGAAAATCACTTCAAAGTATACGGTTCAATACTGAAAGTGGTATCTACCAAAAGAGACAAGGCAAAAACCATTTATATCAACCTGGGATATGATGATCCTATCAAAGAAGGATTACGCTTTGATGTAGTGGAAGATGGCATACTGGAAGGACATAATATAGAAACCAAAATCGGTGAAATACGGATTACCGAAATCATGGGACCGAAAATCTCTTTATGTAAAGTGAACAAAGGGGGTGAAACTATTCTTACTGCATTAAATGAAGGAAAGACCTTGAAACTTATTTCCAGACAGGCCAAACTGTTCGATGAATAACATACCATTCATAATGAATATACAACAACACAACCGCCGACCCGGCATCTGCCAAGGCCCGGCGGTATTACTATATCAAGACAAACCGCTACTTTTCTATAATGGAAGTTAGAGGATGACGGTTCCCCTTTATCTCTCTCAGAAATGCTTTTGCCGAACCAAAATTCAAATATAAATCCAAACGCACCGGCAAATGGTTTTTATCATCAGTTACATAAAAGGTTATTACCTCTTTTTCTTTTCCTTTTTTATACTCTACCAAGGAAAAGACCAAACAACGGTATTTCACACCATTCTCCGCCTTAAAATTCTTCCGGCCACGATAAATCAATGTTTGCTGCTCTACTTTAGTACCTGTAGCCATATCAAACAATATTTTATCGCCGACTTTATAGTCACTTACATCAAATGAACGTGCCCTCATCAATATGCTCAGCATATCAAAAATACACTCATCACTTTGGTCTTTCGATTTCACCGTATCCCGTTCCCTCCTCATACGACGCTGATCGGCAATACATTTCCCGTTTTTATAACTGAACCATACTTCGTCCACCGTATAGCGGTCGCCCTCTTCGGCTCCTTTACGAAAATAAACAGGTTCCAGACGACTGCTGGTAATACAAGTCAATGTATCACGCATCTTAAAAAAGAAATCAACTTGTCTGTTACTGACAGAAATCAAGTTACTACGAAAACAAGGTTTCCCCTGATAAGTAATAGCCTGCATGTCCATTTTTGCCTGTCCGGCAGCAACCCAAATGAATTTCCAGTTAAACTTTAAATCGTACACTAATTCTTCACCTGCCTGGATAGCTTCGTTTTGTGCCGCACATTGCGCCCTGGTTGCCATAATGGCAAACCAGCCGCACAATAATATGAGAATAGTTTTTTTCATCGGCCTAGTTTTCTAGCTCTTTCTTTATTTCTATCTTGCACCTTTTTGGTCTCTTCCGGTTTTTGTTTCTTTATTTCATCCAGCTTTTGCTTGTCTATAGGAATAGCATTCACATCCCAATTCTCTTCAAATTCAAAGTTAGCTTTCATTTCCCAAACTTTCGGGAAATAGAAAACCTCTTCAGGCTGAATCTTCTTATCATAATCTCCCGTATCCCAAACTCCGTTATTATTATGGTCGTTAAACAAACGTATATAATATTTCGTACTCGGATTCAAGAAATAGAAGTCCGCCGTTCCTTCCTCCGTTACCGGTTGTTGGCGCAATACATTTCCATTCGCATCCAACAACTCGGCAACAGCATGGGGAGCAGTTCCTTTTATATTCAACAAGATAGTTCCGTACTCGTCCATTTTTTTCACTTTCACCGTTTGCTGGACTTTGTCCGTATGCAGCCCATAAATACCAATAAACGCCAAAGAATCAATAGTCAACTGATATTCCTGCTCCGGTTGCCAATCTGCCAATATCTGATATTGACGTGGCATCAACGAGTCAGCCATAAAGAAGAAAGGAGCCGGTTGCCACACACTATCCACCTTTACTTCCATATGAATGGCCGCCGTGTCTATGCTTGCCACAGGTTCTTCAAAAGATAGATAGATATTCCTGTATATATCGAATGCTGACGGAGCATCGACGTTCATAGTCAGGAATTTAGTTGGTTCCACCCTGATGGTATCTCCTTTTTTCTCCCTTTTTTTACGTTCCTTCTCCTTTTCCTCATTCGCTTTTTTCTGCAATTTTTCCCGTTGCTCTCTTGTCAGTTTATTAGCCAGATAAATGGTATCGGTTTTGGGAACCAACCGGTTTAGTGTATCCGTATATAAATAATCCAACTGAACCTCCAGCGTATCCATCTGATAAACCAACGAATCCTTGATCCAATAACAAATTGAGTCGTTTCGTGGAGTCGTTTCTATAATAAACGCATCCTTCTCATCAAAGTTCAATCCTTTCAAAACAGGCAACGTATCGGCCGGCGCACTGAAAGATAATATAAAATGATTCTCTTTATCACGCTCGCTCTTGGACAGATACTGGCGGTTATTTATTCCCTTAAATGCTCTTAGAACAATATTATCCGGCAGAAAACGGGTATACCCCACTGTTTTAATCGTATCGATAGTCGCTGTATCCTTCCACAACGTATCCTGACGCACAGCAGCCTCCATGGAAGGAATAATAATAGAATCACAAAAAGCAATCATCTCGGTCTTGGAGTCATACAAATAATTCTGGTTACCATCCATCAAACCAAAGATATGATATTTACCAGGTGCGATACCGCGGATGGTAAAACGCCCTCGGCTATCAGTACGGGATACACGGTCAAACGGTTTCTTGACAAAAGCGCTATCGCTCAGATCTGCATGCAATCCCACCATCATACCTTTGACAGGTTCCAAATCAGCAGCAGCCAATACATTTCCGGAAACTTCCAGTGTATCAATGGCTTCTCCCGTAGAAAAAGAAAAAGCATAATTACCTAGCGGATTACCCTCATTGTTATCCACAATGGCATCTGAGAAATCAATGGTATAAGTGGTATTGGGTTTCAATGAGTCCATGAGGTTAACCAATACTCTTCTGCCGCTTGCCTTAATATCAGGTTGTTCCAATTGAGGAGGAGACACTACCACCTTCTCCGATGTTTTCTCTAATTTGATGAACTCATCAAATTCAATGGCAATCTTCTTATTCTTATTGTTTGTTGCATACGGCTTGGGAGAGCTTCTGATAAACTTGGGCGGCTCCTCATCATACGGACCTCCATCCGGTGTTCCCATGCTTGCGCAGGAATACACCACGATCATCAGCATCAACAAAGCAGGTAATTTATGTTTTTTCCAATTCATGTTCTTATTGGTTCAAGCTTAGCATTTCTTCTATATAATCACGCGTATTGCTCAATCTCGGCACTTTGTGCTGTCCGCCTAATTTGCCTTTTTCTTTCAGCCAATCGTGGAACAGATTAGGTCTCGCCACAATTATTTCCAACGGCTGCAAGGTAATGTTTTTATGGCGTTTAGCTTCGTAATCGGAGTTAATTTGTTGTAAAGAAGTGTCAAGAACCCGACTAAAATTCTCTAAAGAATCCGGCATAACGGCAAATTCTATCAGCCACTGATGACGGCACTTGGCATGTGCATCCATGAAAACAGGAGCAGCAGAATAATCAATAATCTGTGCACCGGTCGCCTCGCAGGCTTTTGCCAACCCTTGTTCCGCATTATCCACCATCAACTCCTCACCAAATGCATTAATAAAGTGCTTGGTACGCCCTGTTATAACAAATTTATAGGGGTGTTTGTTGGTGAACTTCACGGTATCACCAATCATATAACGCCACAATCCGCAGGAAGTACTGATGACCATCGCATAATTTTTATTCAACTCCACATCTGTTAACGGAACAATATGAGGATTTTCAGTACCGACATCTTCCATCGGAATAAATTCATAAAATACCCCATAGTCAATCATCAGCAACATGGAAGGATCACTGAAATCACTTTGTAATCCGAAAAAACCTTCACTGGCATTGTATGTTTCCATATAATGCATCTTGTCGCTACGAATAAGCTGTTTATATTGTTCGCGATAAGGAGTAAAAGCAACCCCTCCATGAAAAAAAACTTCCAAATCAGGCCATACTTCCGCCAAATTATCCGTTCCCTTCACTTCCAGAATATGTTTCAGTACAGCCATCATCCATGACGGCACTCCTGAAAGATTGGTCACATTCTGATTCATTGTGGCACGAGTAATCCTTTCTACTTTTTCCTCGAAATCACTCAGCAACGCAATCTTTTTATCGGGCACCCGAATCAGATTGACCAACGGATTCACATTTTCAATCAATATGGCAGAAAGGTCTCCTACAAGACTTCGTTTCACATTATAGTTTGGTGCATGGCTTCCTCCAAGAATCAGACCTTTTCCAGAGAAAAAACGACTCTCAGGATTTTGTTGGAGATACAGCGCCACTGCATCCATACCACCCGCATAATGAATATCATGAAGTCCCTCCCTGCTGACAGGAATAAACTTACTTTTGTCATTAGTTGTTCCTGAAGATTTGGCAAACCACTGCACTTCTCCACGCCACAGGACATCTTTCTCTCCATGACGCATCCGTTCTACGTATGGCTTGATTTCTTCGTAAGTCTGTATAGGTACACGTTGAAAGTCTTGATATCTCTTTATGTCTTTATAGCCATATTTCAATCCCCACTCCGTATGGGCCGCATCCTTCATCAGCCGGCAAAACACTTTATGTTGGAGCGCCTCAGCCTGAGTTGCATACAAGGCTGTCGCTTTTTGTCTGGGCTTGAATAGCGTACTAATTAATCTGGTAGAATTCATTTGTCTTAGTATACGATTCGTTATATCTTGCAAAAATAGCTTATTTCTATATTATAATGGCTGATAACATTATTTTTTTTATAGTTTTCTACATTACTTTTATTTTTTGTTATCTTTACGGTCGCTTACAACTTAACATCAAAGGCTATGAAGATAGGAATATTGACATCAGGAGGAGACTGTCCAGGAATAAACGCCACAATTAGAGGAGTTTGCAAAACAGCGATAAATCATTACGGTATGGAAGTTTATGGAATTCATAGCGGATTCCGGGGATTGCTGGACAATGACGTAGAACCATTGACAGAAAAATCATTATCGGGCTTGTTAAATCTGGGAGGGACAATACTAGGCACTTCCAGAGAAAAGCCATTCAAGAAACGCCTGTCGGCAGCCTCGGAGGACAAACCGGCTTTGATGTTAAAGAATATCCATGATCTAGGTCTGGACTGTATCGTATGTATCGGCGGAAACGGAACCCAAAAGACCGCAGCCAAACTGGCCCAAGCAGGTGTGAACGTTGTTTCTGTACCTAAAACAATAGATAACGATGTTTGGGGAACAGACGTTTCATTCGGATTCGATTCTGCCGTGACCATTGCTACCGATGCCATTGACCGGCTGCATTCTACAGCCAGTTCACACCAACGTGTCATGGTTATTGAAGTGATGGGACATAAAGCTGGCTGGATTGCACTTTATTCCGGAATGGCGGGAGGCGGTGACGTGATTCTTATTCCGGAACTGTCTTATGATATTCATAATATAGGCAATACCATCATTGAACGCTTGAAAAAAGGGAAGCCCTATTCCATTGTTGTTGTCGCAGAAGGCATCAAAACCATGGACGGCAAAAAAGCCGCCGAATATATAGCCCAAGAAATAGAATATGAAACCGGATTCGAGACCCGTGAAACTGTACTGGGATATATCCAGCGTGGCGGCTCTCCTACTCCCTACGACCGTAATCTGGCCACTCGTATGGGTGGACATGCCACAGAACTGATTGCTTCCGGACAATTCGGACGAATGGTCTCTCTGCAAGGTGCGGAAATTGGCTCCATCCCTCTGAATGAAGTGGCTGGTAAATTAAAACTTGTCAATGAGAACCATGACCTGATTGTACAAGGCAAACGGATGGGAATCTGCTTCGGATAAGAAGCAGATTCAATCCTTTTCCATATACTTGGATGGAGACACTCCGAATTGCTCGGTAAAATGCTTTCGGAGCGTACGTGTATCACTATATCCTACCATTTCGGCTATTTCCTGAATGGAATACCTGTTCTCCATAATAAGGGAGGCAGCCTTGCTCATCCGTACACTCCGAATCATATCAATAGCAGCCAGTTCGCTACGTTGCTTTATTTTTCTATAAAGGGTAGGCTGACTCATATTCAATTGCTCCGCCAACATTTTTACATTAAAGTTCTCATTCGCCAGATTAGCTTCTATGACATGAATAATTTGCTGTATAAAATCATCCGGAGCATTATTCCCATCCGCTTCCGGTTCACTTTCCTGCTGCTTCAACATCAACGTCTTTGTATATATCCTCTTCAGGCGTTCCCGCTGGAGTATCAGGTTCCGGACTTTTGCCTTCAATACCTCCGGATTGAAGGGTTTCATCATATAATCATCCACACCTATTTTTGAAGCCTGCAACACATCCGCATCCTCAGCCTTTGCCGTCAGCATCAAAATAGGGATATGTGCTGTCCGAGGCTGCTCACGCAATTCCCGGCAACAGGTAAACCCATCTTTTACAGGCATCATTATATCAGAAATAATCAAATCCGGAATTTTACTCATTGCCACATCAACCCCCTCTTCACCGTTTGCCGCCTCATATACGGCATAAT
Organism: Phocaeicola sp. GP0067; assembly: GCF_031119655.1. Classification (NCBI taxonomy): domain Bacteria; kingdom Pseudomonadati; phylum Bacteroidota; class Bacteroidia; order Bacteroidales; family Bacteroidaceae; genus Phocaeicola; species Phocaeicola sp. GP0067. Next base: position 325,304 of record NZ_JAVHZY010000001.1, on the reverse strand, counting down.
CTTTACAGAATAAAGAACAGACATAATGCCGGATTTCCTCATTGTCCTCAATAACAAGAAGAGATGTTTTTTTATTCGAAGGCTTGTCTTCCTGCCCTTCCGCCTGCATTACCGGTAACGGAAGAGCATACTCCTCCATCTCCGGAGCACCAACAATCTCATACCGGTCCTCTGCAAAATGTGCATTTCCCTCAGGAATCAATAATGTGAAAGTGCTACCCTTTCCGAGAGTACTGTCCAAATTCACCGTGCCATGATGAAGATCCATCGTATTTTTAACAATACGCAAGCCTATACCTACCTTATTAGAAAACAAAGGTGTATTTTCTCCGGTAATAAATGATTCAAAAATCCTCCCCCGTAACTCTTCCGGTATTCCTTTACCTGTATCCGATATGATTATACTGCAAAATGAATATCCATCTATCTCGATACGGTTCATCTTAAAAATCACCTTTCCATTCGGAGATGTATACTTAAACGCATTAGATAATAAATTACGGATAGCCGAACTTATTTTTTCCACGTCTATCCATAGCAAAAGTGGCTCATTCAGCGATTCAACCGTAAAGTTAATCCCTTCTGTTTCTGCCAGTTCATGAAAAGGATCGGTTATCTGCTTTGCCAATACCACTATATCGACTTTCGAAATCCGGAGTTTAATCATACCTGCTTCAATCTTCTGCACATAAAGCAAATGATCGACCAATGTCTGCAAAGAGGTTCCATTGCGATACATGGCAGCCAGTTTAGTATAGACGGTGTCTGAAGGGCGGACGGTTCCTAACAATTCCTGCAGGGGAGATAAGATTAAAGTTAAAGGTGTACGCAACTCGTGAGCTGCATTCGTAAAGAAATTCTCGCGTTCCATCCGAATCTGCTTCTCCTTGTCACGCTCTACAGTAGCAGCAAATATCTCATGTTCCAAGCGCAACTCGTGCTCCAACCTCTTTTGCCGTAATTTAATACGCTGCATAACCATATAAACTATTATCCCTCCCAGCACCATCATACAGAAGCGGAAAAAGAAAGTTTCACTCCAATGAGGCAAAATCTCTACTCTCAACGAGGTTATTTTACTGTCTCTTTCATCCGGATAAATATTTTTCACCTCAAAAACATATTCCCCGGCAGGAAGGTTAGCATACGAAACTTTTTCCCCTCCGTTGGCCACAAGCCAATCAGGCTGATAAGGACGAAGCCTGTAACTATACTTCTGCTGGCTTTCAGAATAAGAAAGGTTATTGAACGTCAGCGCAAAGTCACGATTCGCATGATTCAACCGGACAAAAGGCGTATAGAAAATACTTTGTGAAAGAATGGTCTGCCCATTGACCTCTCTTCCTATCTCTACAGGTTTATTATTTACCTCCAATCCGGTAATCACGACAGATTCGGAAGTGGTAAACGCTTTAATGTCATCGGGGTTAAAATAAGTAAGATTTTTATTATTTCCCCAAAACAGGACATCCTCCCAATGCAGGACAGAACGGTTACTGCCTGCAATGTAATAATTATAAAACAAATGCTGATGACGGCTATAACGGGAAATACCTGAATTAGAGCCCAACCAGATTTGCCCGTCCGCATCCTCAGTCATGCAACCAATAAAGTTACTGCACAATCCATCCCGGGTAGTATATACATGAGTTATCGCATCCTGTCCGGGAGAGAAAACTGCCAGACCGGCCATGTATCCGACATACAGATTACCATCAGACGAAGCTAATAATGAACGAACGGAATTCTCAGCCATACCATACTTCTTTTCATAGCCGGTCTGCAGTTCTTTTTCATTTATCACTTTACATATACCATAATTCGCAGTGCCCAGCCAAAGCGTATGATCGTCGGTTTCAGCCATAGCACGAATATAAAGAGGAGACAAGTTCTGTAATCCGGATACTTTGAAATGTATCTTCTTACCCCTGTTCGTTTCACGGTCGAATAACCAAAGTCCTTTATGTGTACCAATCCAAAAACGGCCTTTGCTATCAAGAAATAAGGCCCAGACAGATGATTTGTTAAGGTCACCATCTTCCGTGATCAATCGCAATATTTTAAATGAGCGTTCTTTTTTATAATAACAGGTCAATGAACCATCTGAATTCCCAAACCATAAATTCCCTTTCTCATCTTTCAGACTGCACAACACTGTCTGTTGTTTTTTCACATCTTGATCTCCTACTTGAAAGAAGTCTGTTTTTTCCGAAGTACCAAACGCTGTCCGGCTCCGCATAATTCCTTTATGGTATGTTGCCAACCAAAGATAATGATCGTCATCCGCTACAATAGAACAAATCTCATTATGCCTGTCCTGATAAAAACAATTATAAAACTGCATACGCAAATCCGACCAGATAACTCCTCCACCATCCGTACCAATCCACAGAATACCATGTGAATCGTAATAAGCCGCAATCATCCTCGTTTCAAGATTGCGGTACATCAAAGAAGAAGTGTTACTATAAACTTCTGTCAATATCTCGTCCTGATTATTTTTATCTATTGTCATCACCGTATATCCATTCCACGTTACGGCCAGATATTTATTCTCATTTAATCTGATAACACCGAAAACATCTGTATGAGAAAGTCTGTCGGATACCGGAGCCACATGATAAGTCAACTGCTTGATTTTCCCGGTTCGTTCATTGTAATAAATAACCCCATGAGCAATTGTAGAAATCCATATCCGACCATCATCATACAAAACAGAATTTACAGACAGACTACCGGTACGCCCCAGATCAATCACCCGAAAGGAATTCAGGTTTGTCGCATCCAGCAAGATAATTCTACCTTTTTCATCAATCAGACAGATACTTTTTTTATCCGAAGAATAAGTGATGGCAACCAAAAGATTATCCTGGTTATTCCAGCCTGTATATTTTTCTTGAACCCGGAGCCGAAGCTCACCCTCTTTTGATGCGCACCGCTTCATTAAATGCAGCTCACTCCCGGAAATCACCCAAACCAACGAATCATTCCTCTGCAACATCCCTCGAGATGGAATACCCTGTCCCGAAGAAGAAACCACAGACAAAAACCGTTCTTTTTTCAAATCAAATGCAGAAAAGACACCATTATCCACAAATGCCAGCACCCCGTCAAAAACCTCCTTTAAGTTTGAAATACTAGGATAACTCCTACTCCTTTCAAAATTTGTAATCCGCCTACCGTCATAACGGCTCAACCCGTTTCGGGTTCCAAACCAAATGAAGCCTTCTTTATCCTTATAAACAGCAGATACGGTATTGTCGGCCAATCCGTTTTGCATATTGAGCAGATGCACATCTTTGCTTAAAAAAGCATAGCACACATCCGGCAGCAATATACATACTCCAATTATAACCAGTGATAAGATTTTAAGGTTCATATTTAATTCATTACCTGTAGCAAAGGAATAAAATAAAAAAGAGATAACAACAAAGATTCACCAAAAAATATAGAGATGCATTAAACATGCATGCTGAATGAAATGAACGTGTATTAAGCCACATCACTGATTAACATACATTTGCAATGTATTAACCTAATGTCTAATTAAAAAACAGAGAAGCATGAAAAAAATCTCAATTCTATTTTTGATATTGCTTTGCAACTGTACATTCCTGTACGCCCAGCAATTCAGCATCACCGGTGTAGTCACGGATAAAAAGCTCAATGAGCCCATTATCGGTGCTAGTGTAGTTGTCAAAGGTACTACCAACGGAACGGTTACTGATCTGGATGGAAAATTCACAATCCAAGCCTCAAAAAGCAGTGTGCTAATTGTTTCCTTTATCGGGTATACCCCCCAAGAATTTACAATCAATGGCAACCAAACTTTTTATCAAATCTCTTTAGCGGAAGATACGCAAACGCTGGACGAAGTTGTGGTAGTAGGCTTTGGTACGCAAAAGAAAGTGAACTTAACAGGAGCAGTTGCTACCGTGGATAAAAAAACACTGGAATCACGTCCTGTCACTTCAGTTTCACAAGCTCTTCAAGGAGTGATGCCAGGATTGAACATTGACATGAATGACAAAGGTGGACGATTAGACTATAATCCCACCATGAATATTCGTGGAACAGGAAATTTGAATACCGGATCCAGTGCCTCACCTTTAGTTTTAATTGATGGAGCCGAAGGAGACATAAACTCGTTAAATCCGCAGGATATCGCTAACATTTCCGTGTTAAAAGATGCTGCCGCATCTGCCATTTACGGTTCACGCGCTCCATTTGGCGTAATCTTGGTTACAACCAAATCAGGAGAAGCAGGAAAAGCCACCATTCAGTATTCAAACAATTTCAGATGGTCACGCCCCACCAACATTCCTGACATGCTCGACTCCTACCGCTTTGCCAAGTATTTCAATGCAGCACAAAAAAATTCAGGAAGCGGCACCACTTTTATTTTCACTGATGATACGATAGACCGCATTCAGAAATACATGGCGGGTGAATACCCATACACCTCAGACCCCAATGGTTCACAAGGAAACAATTTTTTCCCTTTCAACGTCGCTTCCAATGATAATCAAAACTGGCCAAGAAACTTCATTGACAAAACATCTTTCGGACAAGAACATAATCTAAGTATCTCCGGAGGAGGTGAGAAAGTTAAATACTATCTATCGGGAGCTTTCCTTTCTCAAAACGGACAGATGAATTACTCTGACGAAAACAAAAAACGTTATAACATCAGTGGAAAGGTAACAGGACAAGTCACCAAATGGCTAAGTTTAGATTTTAACGCTCGTTTTATACGTTCAGATATAGAAATGCCAACTTTTGTGAAACTCTATGGCGATCGTTTCTTTGCAGAAACGACCAAATTATATCCCATGATGCCTCTCTATGACAACAACGGACACTATACACGTAATCCTAAATTAATGCAATTAACTTCTGGAGGGCGTTCAAACAGCAGTAAAGACACCTACTTCACTTCCGGAGGTTTCCATCTGACTCCATTAAAAGGATTAGGTATTCACGGACAGGCGACTCTACGGACAGAAAGCTACCGCCACCAATATAATGTAAATAAAGTCTATCTCTATACCCGTGACAACCAACCCGTGGAAGAAGCATGGTTAGGAGGAGACCCCGATTTAGCAGCAGGAAAGACATTTGTGCAAAGTCAAACACAGCAAACTTCCATGATGACAACTTCACTATATGCAGATTATGAATATTCCTGGAACAAGCACAATTTCAAAGTTACAGCAGGTATGAATACCGAATATTATTACATCAACGAATTAATCGGCAAACGCTATGATGTCATCAACGAAAATGTCCCCAGTATCAATACGGCCACTGGTACAAGTGATTTGAAAGGCTCCTCAAAAGAATGGGCTACAATGGGATATTTTGCCCGTTTAAATTATGACTACGAAGGACGATACCTATTAGAAGGAAACATTCGTCGCGATGGGACTTCACGCTTCCGCGGTAACCAACGATGGGGCACATTTCCCTCTGTTTCTATAGGTTGGAACATCGCCCGCGAAGCATTCTGGAGTCCGGCAGAAGCATATGTCAACCTGTTAAAACTACGTTTTTCTTACGGTAGCCTAGGCAATCAGAATACAGATAATTATTATCCTACTTATTCTATTCAAAATATAACTGTAGGTAGCGTAGATGCCGGCGGACGCTGGCTGCTTGACTTAGCCAACAAGTCCAATATAGCATCTTCCCCCGGTCTCGTCAGTTCCTTGCTCACATGGGAACGTGTCACCAGCTATAATGCAGGACTTGACTTTGGTGCATTTAACAATCGTCTGAACGGATACGTTGAATACTACATTCGTGATACCAAAGACATGGTAGGACCTGCCGAAGAAATAACTCCATTAGTAGGAGCATCAGCTCCCAAAATGAATAATACCTCTTTACGAACCAAAGGCTGGGAATTACAACTAACTTGGCAGGACAGAATTGGTAAAGTAGGGTATCATGCTTCTTTCAATCTATCTGATGCTCAAACAGAAGTAACAGAATATCCCAATCCTGATAAAACATTTTACACCAAAGATGAAGACGGAAACACCATTGAAAATTATTGGAAAGGGAAAAAATTAGGCGAAATATGGGGATTCAAAACAGTAGGCATAGCAAAAACCGATGAAGAAATGCAATCATGGATAGCCCAACATGACCAAAGCAAATTACCCAATGTAGGAAACAATATTTGGAAAGCCGGTGATATCATGTACGCTAACCTGGATGACAATCCTGCCATAGAAAAAGGTACGTCTGCCACTGATCCGAAAGATTTAACCATTATTGGAAATTACACACCCCGCTTTCGTTTTGGCTTCTCATTAGGAGCTGACTATAAAGGATTTGATATCAATCTAATGTTCCAGGGCGTAGCCAAACGTGACGTTTGGGTAGGAGGCGACGACAGAACCGCTTATTCTAAAGGTATGATTTTCTGGGGTATCAACGGGGGGCAATGGGATTCCACCGGATACGAAGAACACATGGATTACTTCCGTCCTGAAGGAGATGAAATGGGAGCAAATCTCAATGCTTATTATCCGCGCCCCATTATTGGAAGTAAACAAAACCAGCAGGTACAAAGTCGTTACTTGCAGAATGCAGCTTACATCCGCTTGAAAAACATACAAATAGGTTACACGTTGCCTAAAGCATGGATACAAAAAGCTAACCTGGAGAAAGTACGACTATTCTTCTCCGGAGATAATTTATGGACTGGTACCAAGATGAGTAAAAATTTTGATCCAGAACTAATTTACCAAAACGGTATGAGTTATCCGTTAAGCTATACTCTATCATGTGGAATTAATATTACATTATAAACTTTAAATAAATCATAATCATGAAATTAAAATACATCATACTCCCTATAATAGCAACTTCATTCGCTATAAGCTCATGTAACGATTTTCTAGATAGAGAACCATTGACAGACAATGTGAATGAAGGTTTTTTCACAGAACCAAGCCAATTGCAGGCTTATTGTAACAAGAAATACGAACTATTGCCCGATTTCAAAGACACCAATCTTTTTACCAACGATCAAACCAGTGATAACCAAGCAGGAACAGATCCTGTAGATTTCTTTCTACCGCAACGTATCAAAGTTGCCGCCACAGGAAGTTATAATCGGCAAGGACATTTGCGCGACTGTAACCGATTGTTATATTACGCTTTGGAAAATATCCAAAAAGGGGAACTGGAAGATACCCGCGAAACTCAGCAATATATCGGTGAGATTTACTTCTTCAGAGCTTACATCTATTTCGAATATTTGAGGAAATTCGGAGATTTTCCCATTATCAAATCAGAACTTAGCGCAGATGATTATGCCGCCAATGTGGAAGCAAACAAACGTAAGCCACGTAATGAAGTGGCCCGATTTATTCTAGAAGACCTGAACGAAGCCATTGCCCGATTATTACCGCGCAGTAATAATCTGACCAATCACCGTCTGAACAGAGAGTGTGCCTATCTATTTAAATCACGTGTAGCCCTGTATGAAGCAAGTTGGGAAACCTACCATCAAGGAACCGCACGAGTACCAGGTGGTCCGGGCTGGCCGGGCGGTACTTTCAATGGCAACCTTAATACTGAAATAGATTTCTTCCTGACTGAAGCGATGGCATCTGCCAAAGAAGTGGCAGAAGCAATACAAATCTCTGATAAAATAGAAGATTATATGAATATGTTCAATCAATATGATCTTTCTTCCAACAAAGAGGTATTATTATGGCGTATGTATAGTGCGGATGCCAAAGTGAATAGCTTAGTAGAAGGCAATTATCATAGCATATACAATGAAAACGGTGAAGGCTGTGTGGGACAAGGTGGAGGTTATACACGATCCATGGTTGAAACTTTCCTAACTACCAATGGCCTGCCTATTTATGCACCAGAAAATACAGAATACAAAGGCGACAAGAGTATCCCCGATGTAATGGAGAATCGTGATTTACGCCTTGTAGAATCAACATTCAAACCGGGTGATATGGTTTGGAGAGGTGGTAATATGGACCAAGACGGAAGAATGGTCTATGCAAATCTACTACAAGCTTATCAAAACTTAAGCAGAACAGCTACAGGATATTTAGTTCGTAAAGGATGGAGAGACAGCAATGTAGCTCCAGCGGATAATTCACCTTTGGCTTATATGATATTCCGCGCCAGCGAAGCATATCTCAACTATATGGAAGCTGACTATATGAAAAACAAAAATCTAGATGATTATAGCAAAAAATACTGGAGAGCTTTGAGAAAGCGTGCCGGCGTATCAGAAAACTTCCAAAAAACTATCGATGCAACAGATCTAAGTAAAGAAAACGATCTGGCTGTTTGGTCCGGAAGTCAGATGATAGATAAAACTTTATATAATATCCGCCGTGAACGACGTTGCGAATTTATAGCAGAAGGCATGCGTAAAGATGATCTTTTACGCTGGCGTTCACTAGATAAAATGAAAAACTATCAAACAGAAGGATTCAATTGGCAAGAGTATCAAAAAGAGCCTTACTATGTGAAACAATTGGCTGCCGGCTTAGTGGTTAGTAATTCTAAATATTTACGTCCGCATTTTGCCAACGAACTGATCATTACCAACAATGGCTACAACTTTGAAGAAGCGAATTACCTGACCCCTATCTCTTATGACGTATTCCGTCTTTCAACCCCTGAGAAAGGAGGCGATATTTCCACTTCCGTTGTTTATCAAAATCCAGGCTGGCCTGTCGGTGCCAATCAATATGCTCTGCAATAGGTTTAGATAAAATAACTCAAAAAGGGTGTAGTTTAATTCGTTACAATGTATTCTTATTGTACCTTTGAACACACCCTTTACCAATATCATACCGAATTAATATGAAATTTTTCTCTAAAAAAACATTTTTCATCTTTCCGTTCTTGACTTCTATCTATTTACAAGCTCAAGAAAAACCTAACCTGGTCTTCATCATGGCAGATCAATGGAGAGGAGATGCTTTAGGTTGTCTCGGAAAAGAACCTGTCAAAACACCTTGCCTGGACCAACTGGCCCGTGAAGGTGTGAATTTCACCAATGCTGTCAGCAGCTATCCCGTATCTTCACCAGCACGAGGCATGTTGATGACAGGCATGTATCCGCATAAGAACAAAGTAACAGGCAATTGCAATTCTGCCAACGCTCCTTATGGAGTAGAACTTCCACAAGATGCACGCTGCTGGAGTGATATACTTAAAGCCAATGGATACCAAACAGGATATATCGGCAAATGGCATCTGGATGCTCCTTATGAACCATACATAGATACTTACAACAACCATGGTGCAGTTGCTTGGAACGAATGGTGTCCAAAAGAACGCCGGCACGGTTTTGACTATTGGACCGCTTATGGCACTTACGACTACCATTTAAAACCCATGTACTGGGACACTGACGCTCCCCGGGACAGTTTTTATTATGTCAATCAATGGGGACCGGAGTATGAAGCCGACAAAGCGATTGAGTACCTCAACGGGCATATAGATAAAACGCAGCCATTTGCCTTAGTCGTATCCATGAACCCTCCACACACCGGTTACGAGTTGGTGCCCGACCGATACAAGGAGATGTATAAAAACCTGAATGTAGAGGCATTATGTGCCAACCGTCCCGACATTCCCGCCAAAGGCACTGAAATGGGCGACTATTTCCGCAACAATATCCGCAATTACTATGCCTGCATGACCGGAGTCGATGAAAATATAGGTCGGATAATCAACGAATTGAAACGTTTGGGTTTATTTAAAAATACTATTGTAGTATTCACTTCTGACCACGGCATCTGCATGGGGGCTCATGAACAAGCCGGAAAAGATATCTTTTATGAGGAATCCATGCGAATTCCAGTCCTTATCTCATGGCCGGAAAAAATAAAGCCGAAAACCGACCGAACAACCATGATAGCTTTTGCCGACTTGTATCCGACCCTGCTTTCCATCATGGGCTTTCAGCAACAAATACCGGAAGAAGTACAAACATTCGACCTTGCTTCCGTTCTCCTCTACGGAAAAGAAAACAACCGCATTGTCCAACCCTATTATTACATACAGTCATCCAATCCGGCAACAGGCTACCGGGGATTACGCACCGCTACACATACGTTTACTATCCATGCAACCGATGGTAAGGTAGATAAGATTATTCTATTCGACAGGAGATCAGACCCTTACCAAATGAATAATATAGCTATGCAGCATCCCAAACTGGTAAACCGATTGAAAAGCCAATTAAAAACATGGCTGCAAAAAACAGAAGATCCATTTTTTAATTATTTATAACCTATGAAGATACTATATACATCCCTTCTCTTCCTTATGAACTGTGTACTGAGTGTTGCACAACCGGAAATCATTGTACCCAAACCGCATCAATTGAAATGGCATGAAGCGGAAATGGGAGCCGTATTTCATTATGACCTCCACGTATTCGACGGCATCCGCTACGGACAAGGCAATAACCGTATCAGCCCCATTGAAGATTATAATATATTTAATCCTACCCAACTGGATACTGACCAATGGATTCAGGCAGCTAAAGCCGCAGGCTGCAAATTCGCCGTACTCACAGCCACGCATGAAACCGGCTTCGGATTGTGGCAAAGTGACGTAAACCCATACTGCCTGAAAGCTGTAAAATGGCGTGATGGCAAAGGAGACATTGTCCGCGACTTTGTCAACTCCTGCCGTAAGTATGGTATCCAGCCGGGCATCTATGTAGGCATCCGGTGGAATTCACTTCTGGGTATCCATAATTTCAAGGTAGCCGGTGACGGAGAATTTGCCGCCAACCGACAGGCGTGGTATAAACGCTTCTGCGAGAAAATGGTGGAAGAACTTTGTACCCGCTATGGAGATTTATATATGATTTGGTTTGATGGCGGAGCCGATGACCCACGAGGTGACGGTCCTGATGTGGAACCCATCGTCAATAAATACCAACCCAACTGCCTGTTCTACCACAACATAGACCGTGCTGATTTCCGCTGGGGAGGTTCAGAAACCGGCACAGTGGGATACCCCTGCTGGTCCACTTTTCCGGCCCCCTGTTCACATCATAAACGTATTGAAAGCCAAAAAGACCAAATAGCCTTATTAAAACAAGGTGATCCCGAAGGCAAATACTGGGTACCAGCTATGGCAGACAGCCCCCTGCGTGGTGCCAACGGCCGCCACGAATGGTTTTGGGAACCCGATGACGAGAATAATATCTATCCATTGACAACGTTGATGGATATGTACGAAAAATCAGTGGGTCGCAACGCTACGTTAATCATCGGGCTGACCCCCGATCCCGATGGGCTATTGCCGGCAGGTGACGAACAGCGTTTAAAAGAATGGGGAGAAGAAATAAACCGGCGCTTTGGTACACCATTGGCGGAAACCCAAGGCCGGAGGCAACGGCTTACGCTGAATCTGAATGAAAAACAACCGGTCAACTACTGCATCATCCAAGAAGACATTGCCAAAGGCGAAAGAATACGCCAATACAAGATAGAAGCGAAAGTCAACGGAAAATGGCAGACAGTGTGCTCCGGCGAGTCTGTGGGACACAAACGCATTGCACACTTCGAACCGGTAGAAACCACCGCCTTGCGCCTCACCGTAACCCAATCCGTTGCCTTACCCGAAATCAGACATTTCAGTGCCTATAACGTAACCCTCAAATAAAAAATCATGAGAGAATATAAAGCAATATTCATTTGTATCCTGATTTGCAATGTATTTGTTTGTCCGAAATCCTTCGGGCAAACAGATTACACATATGAAAAAGGAAAGTCATTCAAGAACACAAACGCTTTGTCAATGACAGATACGATTGATTTAACTTCCATTTCTTCTCCCATATCCTATAAGAAATCCATACCCGGACAAACCCAGACTATTGCCTGTCCGGTACGGTTACCCGGGTACGTCCGAGGTATTTTCTTCAGCCGAGACTCCCGTCCGGGAGATTTTGAATGGCCCAACAATACCAACCGGCTCCTACCTTGGGTGTTCAACGATTTAAAAGAATTAACCGACACCCGCTATCCGGGAATACCTTCCAATGCAGCCCCATCTACGTTGGGAGATGCATTACTGCTGGAACTGACAACCGGAGAATACTTGTTTGCCAAAGCCATTGCCGGCCGTAACAGTTTAAGCTGGCTGCAAGTAAACGATAACGGCTCTGTCACCCTATATGTATCCACCTTAGGAAAAGACTATCTGAAACCGGAAGTCCCTCTTCTACTCATCCGACAAGGAAAAGATATTTATTCAACCATTCGGCAAGCCTATCAAGCGCTGATGAAAAATACAGAAGCCGCCGACTTAAAAAGCCGCACAGCCAAGGAATATTTCGAAGCTTTCCGCTATCTCGGTTGGTGTACATGGGAACATTATCATGATGATATAAACGAATCCAAGGTAATAAACGATATGAAAACGATAGAGGCATCCGGCATTCCTATCCGGTATGTACTGATTGACGACGGTCATCTCGCCCACAAGAACAGGCAACTGACCGGTTTCATACCGGATAAACAACGTTTCCCGTCGGGATGGAAAAAAATCATGTCATACAAAAAAGAAAATAAAATCAAATGGATCGGACTGTGGTACAGCCTTTCGGGATACTGGATGGGATTATCCCCCGAAAACGGATTTCCACAAGTCATCCGACAAGCCCTATACCCACACGCCGGCAGCCTTCTGCCAGGAACGGACAGCACCCGCATCCGTTCCTTCTATCGCTACTACGTCAGCACCTTAAAAGAACAAGGATTCGATTTTCTGAAAGTAGATAACCAAGCTTTTACGCTGCCACTCTACATGGGAGGGCATGAAAGTATCCGCCAGGCAACCGACTGTAACCGAAGCCTGGAAGCCGAGATCCACCGGCAAAATATGGGATTAATGAACTGTATGGCACAGAACATCATCAATACCGACCATACGTCATACAGCAACAGCACCCGTGTCAGCATAGACTATAAGAAATATGATGAGGATATGGCAAAATCACATCTATTCCAGTCTTATACCAATACCCTGCTACTAGGACAAACCGTATGGCCCGACCATGATATGTTTCATTCCTGCGATACCGTTTGCGGCACTTTGATGGCACGTTCCAAGGCCATTTCCGGAGGTCCGGTCTACCTGTCGGACGCCCCCGGGGACTTTATCAAGGAAAACATCTTTCCCTTAATTGACAAACAAGGCAAACTGTTCCGCCCCGAAGCTCCTGCCGTACCTATGCCGGAATCTATACTGACCAATCCATTATGGAGTGGAAAAGCATATCGAGTAGCAGCTCCCTCAGGCAACGGAGCAATGACATTAATCTGTTACAACCTGAATGCTTCCCCCCGACATCAGCAAGTCCAGGCCACTATAAAAAAAGAAGATTATTCTCTTCGGAACAGTTTTGAGAAAATGTCTGCCACCCCCGAAGAACGCGTGCTGCTTTATAATTGGGAATCACAAAAGGCAGAAGAACTATCAGACAGCAGTACATTCGAACTTATCGGATTTACAGACAAACTGTTTCATCTCTGCCCCATACGGAAAGGATGGGCAGTCATTGGCATACAGGAAAAGTATCTGTCCCCGGCCACCGTCCAAACTATCTCTTTAACAGAGAACCGCTTGGTGCTAAACGTACTATGTACAGGTACACTAAAAGTATGGATAGAAAATTCCGGCAAGCAAGAACTGAGAAGTATTTCCATAGATACCCCCCAAAAAATTGTAATCGAAAAATAACTTATAAAACCAGCCGATATGAATAAAAAACTACTTGTATCTTTCGCTCTCGCTTCCTTAACAGGAATCTCGACGCAAGCAAAAGAAAAAATGTCTTCAGAAACAACCCAACAACGTCCCAATATCATCTTATTTATGGTGGACGACATGGGTTGGCAAGATACATCCTTACCTTTCTGGACACAGAAAACACATTATAATGAAGCCTACGAAACTCCCAATATGGAACGTCTGGCCAAGAAAGGGATGATGTTCACACAAGCATACGCCTGCAATATCAGTTCCGCTACCCGTTGCAGTCTGATAACGGGTGCTAACAACACCCGACATCGTGTAACAAACTGGACACTTGAAAAAAACAAAGCTACCGACAGACCAAGCAATACAATACAATTGCCAGACTGGAACTACAACGGAGTCAGCCAAGTAACAGGAACGCCCAATACCTTTGTCGGCACTTCTTTCGTTGAGTTACTCAGACAGAACGGTTATCATACCATCCACTGCGGAAAAGCTCATTTCGGTTCTATTGACACACCGGGAGAGAACCCTACCCATTGGGGGTTTGAAGTAAATATAGCCGGACATGCCGCCGGTGGTCTGGCTACTTATCTGAGCGAACAGAACTACGGGCACACCCGCGATGGAAAGCCCTATTCACTAATGGCCATCCCCGGCTTGGAAGATTATTGGGGAACAGGTATATTTGCAACAGAAGCCCTGACACAAGAAGCTATCAAAGCATTGGACAAAGCAAAAAAGTACAATCAACCTTTTTATCTATATATGGCACATTATGCCATCCACGTTCCTGTTGACAAAGATATGCGCTTCTTCCCCAAGTATATTAAAAAAGGACTTAGTGACAAAGAAGCCGCATATGCATCCTTAATTGAAGGAATGGATAAAAGTCTGGGGGATTTGATGAACTGGTTGGAAAAAAATGATGAAGCAGACAATACCGTTATTATTTTTATGAGTGACAACGGAGGGCTAGCTGCCGAACCCGGATGGCGCGACGGACAAATTCACACTCAAAACGCTCCTCTCAATAGTGGCAAAGGCTCCTTATATGAAGGAGGAATACGCGAACCAATGATTGTAAGCTGGCCCGGAGTAGTCACCCCGGATACTCGTTGTGACAAATATCTTATAATTGAAGATTTTTATCCTACCATACTTGAAATGGCGGGTATCACAAACTATGAGACAGTCAACCCTATAGACGGTATCAGCTTTATGCCCCTGCTGAAAGGTACAGGAGACCCGTCCAAAGGACGCGCACTGGTATGGAATTTCCCTAATATCTGGGGTAATGACGGACCAGGCATCAATCTGGACTGCTCTATCCGCAAAGACGAATGGAAACTGGTCTATTATTATGAAACCGGTAAAAAAGAACTTTTCAACATACCAAATGATATCAGTGAAAAAAATGATGTAGCAAAGCAACATCCCGGCATCGTAAAACGGCTCTCCAAGGAATTAGGGAACTATTTGCGAGCAACAGGAGGACAACGTCCCACATTCAAAGCCACAGGAAAAACCTGCCCATGGCCTGATGAAATCTAATTCCCGTCAGTATATGAAATATGCCCGACTACATTTTCTTGATGTAATCGGGCATATTCCAATGTATTATGTATTCCTGCCGGACATACCCAAAACCACCGGAATAGCTAATTAATAAATTATAAACAATATCGATAAAATCCGCTAAGCGTTTTCCTTAAAAGCCTTTTCTTCCGCTTCACTGATTATCTGCTCGACCACATCCGTTTTCTTAATCTCCTCCAAAGAAAGATCCGGAGTAACGGTCCCACTGTCTGAAGGCTTACTATCAGAAACCGTTACCTCCTCCTGAGGCAACTCACGGGCAGTCTTAGCCGCAAAAATACATTCAATAAAGCCGGAATCATTCTTTATTTTTCCCAAAGCCACACGCGCAGCCATTTGCTGAGACTCTTTTTTAGAATAACCGGTTCCTTTTCCTCCCGAAATACCTTCCACCAGAACTTCACTCTCGAAAGTCGGATTATATCCCTGATCGTGTGATTGGGTTATCAGCTCAAAGGTAACCTCAAAACGATTTTTCTGGCTCCATTCTATCAACTTGGATTTAAAGTTTACCTCCTTACGGGAAATCTTCTCCAAATTTATATAAGGCCCAATAATACGATGCTCCATGAAATATTTACAGGCACGATATCCCCTGTCTAGATAAATAGCACCTACCAATGCTTCGAATGCATTGCCGCACATATAGCTGTTATGAGAAGACTGGCGGGCCGTATACTTGATCAGCTTATCCAAACCAATCTCTATAGCCAAACGATTCAATGTTTCACGCTGCACTATTTTAGAGCGGGTATTCGTGAGAAAACCCTCACGCTTTCCTTCAAACCTTTTGTAAACAATATCTGCCACCACAGCATCCAGAATAGCATCCCCCAAGAATTCCAAACGCTCATTATTAAGCAAACGCCCCTTTTCAGACTTCACTGATAAAGATTTGTGAAGCAAAGCCTGTTCGTAGATGCTAATGTCTTTGGGATAGAATCCAAGCATCTTATAAAAACGAAGATAAGACTCCCTATCCTTACGAAAAAGAAGTCTTATCCTATCCTTTATATTGCTAAACACGATTATTCAGCATATTTTTTTACGATTACACATGCATTATGTCCACCAAAACCGAAGGTATTGCTCAATGCAGCGTTTACTGTACGTTTCTGAGCTTCGTTGAACGTGAAGTTCAAGTTATAATCAATGTTTTCATCATTATCACCTTCCTCATGGTTGATAGTGGGCGGAACAATGTCATTCTTCACAGCCAATACGCTGGCAATAGCTTCTACCGCACCGGCAGCACCCAACAAGTGTCCTGTCATAGACTTAGTAGAGCTGATATTCAGTTTATAAGCGTGATCTCCAAATACATCCTTGATAGCTTTCACTTCTGAAACATCACCTACAGGAGTTGAAGTTCCATGTACATTGATATAATCAATATCTTCCGGTTTCAATTCCGCATCTTCCAATGCGTTCAACATAACCAGTTTAGCGCCTAATCCTTCCGGATGAGAAGCTGTCAAGTGATAAGCGTCGGCAGAAGCGCCTACACCGGCAAGTTCCGCATAAATCTTGGCACCACGTGCTTTTGCATGTTCCAATTCTTCCAAAATCAGACAGCCTGCGCCTTCACCCATCACAAAGCCATCACGGCTTGCACTAAACGGGCGGGATGCACGTTCCGGATCATCATTACGGGTAGACAAAGCATGCATAGCGTTAAAACCGCCCAAACCAGCTTCAAAAATAGCAGCTTCCGCACCACCTGCCACAATTACATTTGCTTTACCCAAACGGATATAGTTAAATGCATCGGCAATAGCATTTGATGAAGATGCACAAGCAGAAGTTGTTGTGAAGTTAGGACCGTGGAAACCATACATGATAGAGATCTGTCCCGATGCAATATCAGCTATCATTTTGGGGATGAAGAACGGGTTGAATTTCGGTCCGACAGTATCTTTATTCAGTGTATAATTAGCTACTTCCTCTTCAAAAGTATGAATACCTCCGATACCTACACCGTAAATTACACCTATTCTATTCAAATCTTCTTTTTCGAGGTCCATTCCAGAATCCTCCACCGCTTCTTTAGCAGCTGCAATGGCATACTGTGTATACAGATCCATTTTGCGAAGTTCTTTACGGTCAATGTAATCAGTTCCATTGAAATTCTTCACTTCGCATGCAAAATGAGTCTTGAATTTAGACGCATCGAAATGAGTAATAGGTCCTGCCCCGCTTACCCCCTTCACCAGGTTTTCCCATGTTTCTGCAACATTGTTACCTACAGGAGTAAGAGCACCAAGACCTGTTACTACTACTCTTTTTAATTCCATATTATAAAATAAGGATAATTACTTAGCGTTAGCTTCGATATAAGAAACGGCGTCACCTACTGTACCAATTTTCTCAGCCTGATCATCAGGAATAGAAATACCGAATTCTTTTTCGAATTCCATAATCAGCTCTACAGTATCCAGTGAATCTGCGCCCAGATCGTTAGTGAAGCTTGCTTCTGTTGTAACTTCTGATTCTTCTACACCTAATTTATCAACGATAATAGCTTTTACTCTTGATGCAATTTCAGACATAACTTTAATTTTTTAGTTAATAAATTGAATTATTTTATTTTCTTTGCGGTTGCAAAGGAATAAATATTTCTTGGGCTGAGCAAATATTCAGGCAAATAAATGCAGAATTTTGCACATTTTTTTGTTTTATGTGCACCAAAATAGAGAACATCATGAAGAAAATCGCAATTTTAGCTTCAGGAGAAGGCACGAATGCTGAAAGAATTATTCGGTATTTTTTAGAGAAAAGAACAGCTGAAGTAGCATTGGTTATCGTCAACAAAGCACAGGCCGGTGTACTCAAGCGAGCTGAAAGACTGAGTGTTCCGTCACTTATCCTCACAGCCCAAGACTTTGCCGACGGGAAAGCACTGGAAATACTGCACCAATATCATATTGACTTTATTGTACTGGCAGGCTTCCTCTTGAAAGTACCTGATGCCATTTTGCATGATTATCCGAATAAAATAGTAAATATTCATCCGGCCCTCCTTCCCAAGTTCGGTGGTAAAGGTATGTACGGTTCCCGCGTGCACCAAGCTGTCATAGCTTCCCATGAAAAGGAAAGCGGCATCACCATCCATTATATAAATGAACGATATGATGAAGGAAATACCATTTTCCAAGCCACCTGTCCGGTATTGCCCACTGACACGCCAGATACATTGGCAATACGGGTGCACCAGTTGGAATACGAATATTTCCCTCGGGTGATTGAAGCGACTATTCTAGGCAAAAATCTTTCAATCTAATACGAAAAAACTGAAGAGCTTTGCCTATCCGATAATTGACAGTCTGCACCGACACCTCCAGCTTGTCAGCAATTTCTTTATGGGTCAGTTGTTTATACCGACTCATAACATATACTCTTTGCAGTTCTTTAGGAAGAGAATGAAGGGCTTCCATATAGGCATTAAACAACTCCGTACCATAACAAGAATCCAATGCCGGCAGAGATTTCAACTGTTGGCTCTGATATTCTTCATATACCTGACGGGTAATATGGGAACGGGTGATTGAATTCAAAGCCCTGTTCCTGACACTGGTAAATAAGAAAGATTTCAGCGACAAGTCCTCTACCAGCAACTCACGTTTTTCCCACACATACATCATCAAATCCTGCACTATCTCTTCAGCCTCTTCAAGAGAAACATACGAGGAACAAAACAAACATAGCGGCTTGTAATAAGAAGCATAAACCAGGGAAAATACTTTTTGATCTCCCGACTTCAAGGTTTTAATAATTAAGCGGTTATCATTAAGGTTCATAGGTCATTTTTAATTTAAGGTTACACAAACATAAGTATTTATTTCAAAATAAGAAAACAAGAATGAGATAAAATACAAAAAATATAAGTTTTTGTTTAGTAACCCGGTTATGATATTTGTATTAATAATGTTGACCGACTTAAAGAGAGATTAACAGAAACCTTAATAAATAAACCTTGATAAGTTAACCTTAAACTGAATGCCTATGCGAAAAACTATCAAATCAAACCTATTGGGTAAACATGCCCAATTATCAACAAACCTATTATTTAATCTGAAAACAAAAATCTAATTAAGAACGAACCTCAAAATCTAACCTTATGAGACGAATTTTTACTTTTTTCCTGACATTCCTATTGGGAGTGTTTGTAACAGCATTGTATGCACAAACGCATACAGTCAGCGGTACTGTAATAGATAAAGACGCTAACGAACCTCTGATCGGCGCAAACGTATTAATTAAAGGTACAACTATCGGAACAGTGACCGACCTCGACGGAAAGTATACCCTGCAAGCCGGTGACAAAGACATTCTGGTATTCTCCTATTTAAGTATGAAAACCATAGAGGAACCTGTAAACGGACGTACAGTAATCAACGTAAAAATGGCATCGGATACAGAAACACTGGGTGAAGTCGTAGTAACGGCAATGGGTATTAAACGCCAATCCGAAACACTGACCTATTCTGCGCAAACAGTAGGAGGTAAAGACGTTAATGACATCAAGAGCGTCAATATGATTAACTCCCTGCAAGGTAAAAGTGCCGGTATGATGATCACACCGAACTCAACCGGAGCCGGCGGTTCTTCCAAGATTCTGTTCCGTGGCAATAAGTCCATCAGCGGTAACAACCAACCGTTAGTAGTAGTAGACGGAGTTCCTGTCATGATGAATATCACCAACTCACAAGTAGACAGCAACTACGGAGGCCAGCGAGACGGTGGTGACGCCATGTCTACAATCAATCCGGACGACATCGCCCAAATCACTTTGCTGAAAGGTGCATCGGCAGCAGCGCTTTATGGTGCGGTAGCAGCCAATGGCGCCATTATGATTACCACCAAATCAGCACAGTCGGGTAAAGTTTCCGTTAATGTATCCAGCAACACCACGATGGAGAGCCCAATGGTGCTACCCGAATTCCAGACTACTTATGGAATGAGCGACAACGGTACTTTCAGCTGGGGTGAGAAACTAAGCAGCAAAGCTCCAAACTATGCAAAAAAATTCTTCCGTACCGGATTTACAACGAATAACTCCATCTCCTTAAGCGGAGGCAATGAAAATATCCAATCTTATTTTTCCTATGCCAATGTCTATTCACAAGGCATCACTCCCCAGAATGACTACCGAAGCCACAATTTGAATTCAAAAGTAGGTTTCAATATTCTGAAAGACATTCATATTGATTTCACGGCCAAGTTTACCAACCAGCACATCACCAATCAGGCAGCTGCCGGTTACTTATGGAATCCGCTGACCGGTGTTTATCTCTTCCCTAGAGGAGAAGACTGGAATGGCTATAAAGAGAACTTCGAGGTATATGATCCCGCAAGAGGCTGCTATGTCCAAAACTGGACAAATACACAACAACAGCAATTCGGTAATCCATATTGGATGTTGAACAGACAGACCCCTATCACCGACCGTAACCGCTATGAATTCGGCGGAAGCATCAAATGGAACATTACTCCGGATCTGAATATCCAAGGACGTATGCGTTACGAAAGAGGAGAAGAACACTGGATACACAATGCTTACGCATCCAGCGTAGGAAACCTTTATCCGATGGGACGCATGAAAGACAACCGCTATTTCAGCGACCAACTTTATGGCGATGTTTTAGTAAGCTACAACCATACATTCAATGATTTTTCTCTATCCGCTACCGCAGGTTCCAGTTTTACAAAAACCAAAACCTCTCATGTAGACCTATGGGGCGAGGGTTCCCAGTTCTCACAGCCCGGTTCCGGAAACATTTTTTATCCGAACATCTTTACTCCGAACAACTATTATGGCAATATGTCCACCGTGGGCAAAGATGACAACTGGATGACCCAAAAACGGCTGAACTCAGTATTCGCCACCGCACAACTCGGTTACCGTGAAGGCATATTCCTTGATATATCAGCACGTAATGACTGGTCTTCGGCATTGGCTTTCACAGAAAGCTGTTCATTCTTTTATCCCTCTTTTGGAGGTAGTGTCCTGCTGAACAAATTTGTAGATATGGGTAAGAACATTGATTTGTTCAAATTCCGTGCAAGCTATTCTATCGTAGGTAATGACGTACCTGTATTCATGAGTAATCTACTCTATTCTCTAGGTTCTCAAGGTGCCATCACTCCCCCCGACAAAGCTCCGTTCAGAACATTGAAGCCGGAAAAAACCCATTCTTTAGAAATTGGTTTTGACGGTACATTCTTACAGAACCGACTGAATATCAACCTGACTTATTATAAAACCAACACTAAAAATCAGTTCTTCTCCGTTGCGGCTCCTTACGAATCAGGCTTGAGAAACCGTTATGTAAACGCCGGTAATGTAGAAAACAAAGGCTTTGAATTCAATATCGGATGGTACGAGCAGTTCACTGACAACTTCAGCTGGAGTACCAACCTGAACTTCTCTTATAATGATAATAAAATCAAAGAATTGGTAGATGACCTTCCCAACGGACTGACATTGACCGATTTCGGAGGTGCAAAAGTTATATTGAAAGAAGGCGGCCACTACGGAGATCTGTATGTACGTCATCTGATGCGTGATGAGAACGGCAAACCCTTGCAAAACGAAAAAGGAGAGCCTATCGTAAGTGGTGATTCTATGGACGAACTGGAATACGCAGGCAATATGAATGCCAAAGTAAATATGGGATGGACAAACACATTCCGCTACAAAGACTTCTCACTATCGTTCCTGATTGATGCTAAATTCGGTGGAAAAGTGATTAGTATGACCGAAGCCGCCTTGGACGGATGGGGCGTATCGAAACGTTCAGGTGAAGCCCGTGATGCCGGCGGTATTACAGTGGACGGAGTAAAATTTGATGCCGACAAGTACTATCGTACCACCGGTAACAACAACTTCAACAGTCCATACGCTGTGGAAAACTATGTTTATGATGCTACCAATATACGTCTTCGTGAAGTGACTTTCGGTTATACCTTCCGTAACTTGCTGGGTGCAGGCAAGAACCTGACAGCAGCCATCATCGGCCGCAACCTGTTTTTCTTCCATAAAGACGCCCCGATGGATCCGGATGTATCGGCAGGTACAGGTAATGGAATACAAGGTGTAGATATGTTTGCACTGCCTACCTCACGCAGCTTTGGTCTTAATTTAAAACTTAACTTCTAATGCTTGAAACTATGAAACGGAATAAGATATTAACATACGCCTTCTTAATGGCAATCCCCATGACTACAGGAAACATCTTTTCTTCCTGTACAGACGACTTCGAGAAATTGAATACCAGTAACATACAGGTAGATCCGGCAGACCTTCCTTTTGCCGCACAATGTACCGAACCGATGACCTACTGTTATCCTCCTCAGCAAAATATGTTCCAGTTTTGGACCAACCTGACTATTGACCTTTATGGAGGTTATTTTATGACTCCCAACGGTAACTTCACCAACGGTGATATGGGAGAGAACCGGGGACATAGCGGTGGTATGTACGAAAACTATTATCTCCATATTTTCAATAACACCCGCCGCATCATCGCACAATGTGACGCCAGTGGTGAAAGAGGCCTGTCAGGCGTGATGCGTATCGTACAGGCTTACGGAACATTGATGACCACAGATGCCTACGGACCGATACCTTACAGCTCCATCCTATCGGGAGAAAACGAAGTGTATTTCGAGTTCGACAGCCAGAAAGACCTGTATAAAGCCATGCTTGAAGATCTGAGTACAGCCATTACTGACATCAGTGCCATGGGAGCAGATGAAATAGCCAAATTGAAATCCTTTGACTGTTGGTGCAACGGCGACAAAGACCTATGGGTAAAAATAGCCAATACGATGAAACTACGCATGGCGTTACGCCTGTCCAAACGGGAAACCGAAGCCGGCAACGCCGGAATGAACCTTAAGGCAATCGCTACCGAGGCTGCCCAAAACACTTTGGCAACAGTCAACAAGGATATTCTGATCGATAAAAGTCTTGAGAATGAAATGTGGCTGATGTTCAATTGGGGTGATTG
This sequence comes from Phocaeicola sp. GP0067, assembly GCF_031119655.1. Lineage (NCBI taxonomy): Bacteria > Pseudomonadati > Bacteroidota > Bacteroidia > Bacteroidales > Bacteroidaceae > Phocaeicola > Phocaeicola sp. GP0067. The sequence goes on along the minus strand of NZ_JAVHZY010000001.1, from coordinate 301,914 downwards.
TGGGTTCAATGCCAATCTGGTAACTATTATGAGTGGAACCAAAGATCCGCGCCAACCGTTATATATGACCCTGAATACCGGAGATATCAAAAACGAAGCCGGTACTACCACAGTAGCTGCCAATAGTCAATACCTGGGTATCCGTTTTGCCAGTGGCCTGCCTGCCAAACCAAACAGTTGGGGTAACTTCTCCGGTTGGATTCAAGGAAACAACGGTTCCTCTTATTCCATGCCACTGCCCATCATGAAAGCAGCGGAAGCCTATTTCCTACTGGCTGAAGCAAAATTAAGATGGGATATTGGCAGTGAAAGTGTAAAGAACCTATATGAAAATGGAATCCGTGTTTCCATGACTAATGAATTAGCTTATCGGGGGGCTTATGCCGGAATCAAAGAATATCCGGAAGGAGCAGTAGATGCCTACATCAACGGAACAAGCACCCAAATAGACTATACAGATCCCATCAAAGCCGAATTAAGCACTCCGGCTGTAAATAAATTAAGTGTAAAATGGGATGAGAGCGCAAGCAACGAAGAAAAGCTGGAAAGAATCATCACCCAAAAATGGCTCGCCCTATTCCCTCTATCCACCGAAGGCTGGGCAGAACAACGCCGCACCGGCTATCCACGCTTCTTCCCTGCATTCGTCAATGAAAGTAATGGAGCCGTAAACACAGAAGAAGGTGTGCGCCGCGTAATTTATAGCAGCCAGGCTTATGATGCCAACGCTAAGGGAGTAGAAGGCGGAATCAAGCTTCTGGACGAAGAAAATTCCAGCAAATTCGGTATTTCCGGCGACAAAGGCGGTACACATCTTTGGTGGGATAATGCTGATAAAGGAAACTTTTAAAGGCAATATTTTAAGGTAAAGACTGTGATTTTTGTTTCAATAGGTATTCCATATTAAAGTTTCGGATAGGGTAGACCGTGAGGTTTGCCCTATTTTATGACTACCTCCGAAAAGCCGATACAATAACCTCCCGCACCCGAATTGTTATCATTACTAAATGAAATTAAAGACTTTTTCATCTCTTGTTGCTTGGCAAATAAAAGAAAAGCCGTAAGTTTGCTTTCCAAAAAAGAATAAAACACAGGATGCAATTATCACCCAAGGAATTTGAATACCAATTTCGCTGTCTTTACCGTCCGCTGAATATGTATGCCCTGCGCTATACTGAAAATCTGGATGACGCAGAAGACATCGTCCAACAAGCCTTCTCTGATGTATGGGAGAAGCTTGTCGGAGGCACATCTATTCAAAACCTGAAAGCTTATATGTACCAAACTGTACGTAACCGCTCACTCACACTGATAACCAACCGACAAACACACTGTGAAACAACCGAACTGACAGACTTGGAAGATTTAACAGAAGAAGAACGCATCATCCGGTCAGAACGTGACGCGCGTTTATGGACAGCCATCGACCACCTTCCTACCGAACGGAAAAAGATCTTTCTGCTTTCCAAACGTGACGGCCTTACTTATCAGGAAATTGCCACCGAACTGGGTATTTCTATAAAAACTGTCGAACATCAAATCAGTAAGGCACTGAAAACATTACGAGAAACAGCCATTAAAATATATACTTTTTTCTTCGGATAAAAAAATCGGCAAGCGAATAGGGGGATTTTGTCTTTTCCCTGTCTTAACAATAAAAAGAAAGAAGATCGCATGGAGAAAGAAGAGAAAGATATTCGTTTTGTAGCCCGGTTCTATCGGGAAAACAGGCTGGACACAACACAAGCCTGGCAAAAACTAGGTATCGGCAAACAAAGAAATAACTCTATCTTATTATATAGACTGATAACTATCGCTGCTGTCACTTTCCTGATAGCCGGATTCAGTTGGTGGTGGATATACGACAGGCAAGACTGGATTGTCATTGCCTCATCCGCACACGCTGTCAAAGAAGTCACGCTTCCGGACAACAGCCATATTACGCTGGCAGAGAATTCGGCCTTACAGTATGACCGCTTGGCATACGGTAAAAAAAACAGGAACGTCACTTTAAATGGAAAAGCATATTTTTCAGTCACACATCAAGAACAATGTCCTTTCAGGGTACAGACCGAACTGGCAAACATACAAGTACTGGGTACACAATTCCAAGTAACGGCAAATGCAAATCAGACTTCGGCAACCGTAGAGTCTGGAAAAGTCCGTTTTTATAACAAAGAACAAAAAGAGGCTATTCTGACAAAAGGCATGTATGCCTTCATTAACCAAAAAGGACAAATGCAAATAAACAAACAAAGTGACCCCAACACTTTTGCATGGAAGACCCACGTGTTTGTTTATAATGAAGCCCCCTTGAAAAAGGTAGTAAAAGAATTAGAAGAAGTCTATAAGGTCCATATCGGCGGAATTCCACAAAAAGAGTACTATCTGACCACGACCTTTGACAATACTCCGATAGAAGACATAATTGAAATCATAAACCAAACACTAGATACGAAACTAGACATAACCCAATGATGCAATTCCATTCTAAATTTTCTTTTCTTCTGCTCCTTTGCCTCATGCACATTTGTATTGAGGCAAAAGGAACAGAACATGATGAGCCCCTCGTAACATTAGATATGAAACAAACCCCCATCCGTAAAGTTTTGGCAGAAATCACCCGGCAGACAGGTGTAACCTTTTCGTATGAGTCCTCCTTAACAAAACATCTGTTACCGATAGATATAACAATAACCGCCCAGCCGTTATCCCACTGTTTGCGCATTCTGTTTCAAAAACTGCCCGTAGAATATATACAATCAGGCAAATACATCATCCTCAAGAAAAAACAGAAAAACATTGTAATCAGCGGCTTCATACGAGACAAATCCTCCTCAGAGTCCCTTATAGGCGCCTCCATCTATGATGCCAAAAGCCATCAAGGAACAACCAGCAACGCCGACGGCTTTTTCAGTCTGACTCTGGAAGCCGGAAACGATGTATACCTGAACATCTCCTATGTAGGTTATGACAGTTTCCACCGTTCATTCACACAATTGGAACAAGACACGCTGCTTCCGGTTCTGCTGAACAGCCACCAGCAATTAGCCGAAGTGGTAGTGACCGGAGAATATACCTCTTCTCCATTAGTCCAAACATCCGATATGGGACATACCCGTCTCAACAAAGACCTGATCCAACAAACCCCGGTATTATTCGGAGAAGCTGATATTATAAAAACTCTACAGACCTTGCCGGGTGTATCGGCAGGCACAGCCGGATTGGCAGGAATGTATGTGCGGGGCGGTAATGGAGACGACAATCTTTATATGATAGAAGGGAATCCGTTATACCAGATCAACCATGTGGGCGGTCTGTTTTCCTCCTTCAACGCCGAAGCCGTAAAGGATGTAGAATTCTTTAAGTCCGCCTTCCCCGCCCGTTACGGAGGAAGACTGTCCAGCGTAGTCGATATCCATACAAAGGATGGCAACATGAAAGAATATCACGGAAGCGCCATGCTGGGACTGACCTCAGGCAGCCTGAATCTGGAAGGTCCGTTGGTCAAAGACCGGACCTCATTCAACTTTGCATTACGCCGTTCATGGATTGACGCGCTTTCGGCCCCAACCATCGCCATCTGGAACGCTACCAGAAATAAAGGAGAAACCCAAATAGTGGCACGATACGCTTTTACCGACATGAACTTTAAACTCAACCACCAGTTCAATGACCGCAGCCGCGGATATGCCGGTCTTTACTGGGGAAACGATTTTTTGAAGGGAGGAGAAAAAAGAGAAGGTGACAATGGATATGAAAGCAGAAACACCGGCAGACTGCGATGGGGAAACATCATGGCATTTACCGGCTGGTCATACGTATTCAACAACCAACTCTTCGGTAATGTGAATGCCGCCTTTACCCACTATTCTTCCACCTTGAAAGGAGACTACTACCAAGGAACAGAAGCCAACTACGTATCACAGGAAAGTTCAACCCGGAACCGCATTGACGACCTCAGCATACGAGCCAATTTCGATTTCCGCCCCAATGCTTCCCACCAGTTGCATTTCGGCACTCATTATATTTACCACCGTTTTCATCCCGTAGACGAAAAATCGCATTTTTCCAATGGCATGACCACCCAGACCAGACAAAACAACGACACTGCCCTACCTGCACATGAATTAGGCATATATATGGAAGAAGACTGGAAAATGAACAAAAGAATACGTTTGAACGCTGGGGTTCACCTCGGACTATACACCATTGACGGGAAAACGTACACTTCCCTGGAACCCCGTTTTTCCAGTCGTTTCCTGATCAATCCGCAACTCAGCCTCAAAGCCTCTTATACCCGGATGAGCCAATATGTACATCAAGTCAATGAAAGCTACATCAACCTGCCCACAGACACATGGATACCGGTCAGCCGCAAGCTGAAACCGATGCAGAGCGACCAACTGGCTGTAGGAGCTTATTACACCACCGGCAACAAAATCTACTCTTTCTCCATAGAAGGATATTATAAATGGATGAAACATCTGATGGACTATAAAGACAACTACCAGTTTCTCCCTCCTTCCACCAGCTGGGAAGACAAACTGACTCAAGGAAAAGGACGTTCTTACGGCGTAGAACTTATTGCCCGCAAAGAAAAAGGGAAAATAACCGGATGGGCAGGCTATACTCTAAGCTGGAATGACAGACAGTTCACTGAGATAAATAAAGGCAAGCGTTTTCCTGCCAAATTCGATAACCGGCATAAATTCAATATAATAGCCAATTGGAAAATCAAGCCCAAACTGGAGTTGACCGGAAGCTGGACCTACGCAACCGGTAACCGGCTCACGGTTTCTTTCGAAAACTACCAGGCCGTTTCTCCCCAACATCCGTTTCCGGGAGGCAGCCTGGTTCCTCCTTATATAGATTCAGGCGGATTAGACTATTATACGGAACGTAATAATTTCCAACTTCCCGCCTATCACAGACTCGACTTGGGCATCAATATTTACCGGCCAAAGAAAAAGAACCGGATGGGAATATGGAATATCAGCATCTACAATGTCTATTCCTACATGGCACCCGTCAGCATACGCAAAGGATGGTGGTATAATAACGACTGCTTCTATACCCTGGGCATAGTTCCCATTATACCATCAGTTTCTTACACTTATAAATTTTAAATGATTATGAAACATCTGCTATATACATTACTTCTAGGAGTGTTCCTTACCTCCTGTTATCGAAAAATAGATTTGAACGAATATCGCACTACGCCCAAAATGGTAATAAACAGTGTAGTATCCCCCGACACAGTGGTAATGGCCTCCATCACCCGGACCTGGTTCTATCCAGACAAGAAGCCTTATGTCAATCTCCCTCACGCCCATGTGGAGCTCTATATCAACAATCAATACATAGAAACCATGCAATGGAAAACACTGAATAATCCCCGGAACCCAGACCAGCCGGATACCTTATTCCTTTCAAATACAATCCCGGCAGAAGGAGACCGGATAAAAATTGTTGCATCCACCCCCGAATATGGTACGGTAACGGCAGAAGATATCATACCAAAGAAAGTAGCTATAAAAAACGCCAGTCATACAATTAAAAAAGGTAACGGAGTTTATCAAGGAACAATTTCCGACTATTTTGAAATATACTATGAAGTCACGTTTGATGAATTTCCGGAAAAGAACAATTATTATCTGGCCAAAATCACACAAATAAAAACGGGCTATTACGGTTACTACGAAACAGAAATAGATTATATAGATCCTGTATTCAAGGAACAGGATGCCATATTGGACGAAAGTATGGCATTCAACGGATTGGAAAAAAGAGGAGGAGCCCTCTTTACCGACCAAAGCATTAACGGACAAACCTATACTTTACAAATAAAAGAGACAACGGCAGAGTTAGACGAAACAGAACAAAGAATCATTTCCATCTATTCCCTTTCCGAATCCTACTTTTTATACCTGTTGTCCTTACAAAAAATTGCCGGAAGCACGTTAGAAGGAGGCTTGGGTAACATTGGACTAGCCGAACCTCTACGGGTTTACAGCAATGTGGAGGGAGGAACAGGTATTCTGGGCGGCAACCAACATTCGGAAACAACTATAACATTGAATAACCCATCTAAAAAATAATTGATTATGGATACATTACAACAAGCTCCCGCCTTATGGTATTGGAGCGAACCCGCATCGGGATACAGCATTGAAGATTGCGAACAGATTGTAGCAGAAGAGATGCAAACAGCAAAAGCAGACTAAAAGTTCTGGCCACCGTAGGGGTACATTGAAATGTCCCCCTACGGTAAAAAAGAAATTTCACGCCTCAATGGATAATTCCCCCGCAAATGTTCAAATTCTTCGGGATGCCGTTTCAATGCATCACTGTCACGAGTCGGATCATACACCTGTAGAAAAGCCTCTTCCGGATCAGAAGAATAATCCATATACGGCAAAGCGGGCGGTACTATTTTAAAATCAGCCTGTATATGGAAGAAGTTACAAAGCTCCTCCAATGCCATCCGTGTAGCATTCGACTTTCCGTCAGCTGAATACCCTGCTATATGAGGGGTTCCCAAAAAAACTTTCTGCAACAAATCCGGGTGAATATCCGGTTCATTTTCCCACGTATCAATAACCGCATCACGTATCCGGCCTGTCTTCAGCGCATCAAGCAAAGCCAATGTCTCTATTACTTCTCCACGAGAAGTATTCACAATAAAAGGTTTCCGTTGCAAACCGGCAAAGAAATCCGCATCCGCCAGATGGAACGTTTTATATTTCCCATTCCTGTTCAGCGGAGTATGAAAGGTTATTATATCACATTCCCTTGCCAGTACAGACAAATCCACAAATTCCGTTTCCCCCCGGTCCGCACGTGGAGGATCATTCAGCAAGACCCGCATCCCCAATGCCTCCGCCATACGTTGGATACGGCTTCCCACATGTCCTACCCCAACAATCCCCAGACAGCTTTCTTCCAATCTCACCCCCTTCCGGCGTTTCAACAATAATAATACCGAATGCAGGTACTGCTCCACACTGCCGGCATTACAACCGGGACAATTTTTCCATACAATTCCCGCCTCATCACAATAGTCCACATCAATATGATCAAAACCGATGGTCGCAGTAGCAATGAATTTCACCTTGCTTCCTTCCAGCAGTTCACGGTTACAACGGGTACGGGTACGGATCACCAATGCGTCAGCATCCCGTACATCCCCGGCGGTAAAACCACTGCCGGGCAAATACACCACTTCATCGGCTATCTGTTCGACAGCTTCATGTATATAAGGTATTTTATTATCTACAATTATTTTCATCTTTCAAAAACTTGCTTGGGAACAAAGGTAGACACTTTTACCGAATAATAATTGGCTGATTAGAAAACTTTGCATAGATTTGTACATTCAATAAAACAGCTGTTATGTCCAAGATTCTTGTAATCTGCTTTTCATCCATCAATAATGTGGCAATGGCAATCCCGGTCATTCACTCATTGGCTACGCAATATGCCCAGCATCAAATCATGGTGCTGAGCATAGACACATTCTCCCCCTTATTCGAGAATGTGCCGGACAATGTTATTTTCCGTGGGGCAGATTTCAGAGGAGAACATGCCGGATTAATGGGTCTGGGATGGCTGTACAATGATTTAAAAGAAGAAAAATTTGATGCCGTAGCCGCTTTCCAGCCCACATTCCGCAGCCGTTTTCTTTGCTGGCGTTTTCGTCTGGCAGGCATAAAAGCAGCCCACATCAAGCAGAACAGGCGGGAACTGCAAAAACTGATACGGCGGAAACATAAAATATATACAGAGCAAGACTCCTTTTTTCAGCGCTGTGCCCATACGCTCAGTCAGATAGGTTACCCCATCCGGTTAAGTTTCCTCTCCCTTTTCGGAAAGAATAAAGGCAATATTTCCAGCCTGGCTCCGTTAACCGGTGAAAAGAACCAAGAAACATGGATTGGAATCGCTCCCTTTGCAACACATGTAGGCAAAATCTATCCGTTGTCAAAGCAAGAGCAGATCCTCAAACATCTATCTGCACGCGACCATACAAAAATCTTCTTATTCGGAGGCGGGAAAAAAGAAATCAAAGTATTGGAAGAATGGGCCCAACATTTCCCCAATGTCATCTCAACAGCCGGCAAACTAACCATAAATATGGAATTGGCCCTCATGAGCAATATGGACGTCATGCTGGTAATGGATGCCGCCAATATGCACCTTGCATCATTAGTGAACATCCCGGTTGTGTCCATTTGGGGGGCAACGCATCCCTGTGCAGGCTTTGCAGGATGGAATCAGTCTGCGGCAAACACAATACAGATAGACCTGCCCTGCCGTCCTTGTTCCTTATCCGGAGAAAAGCACTGTTATAGAAAAGATTATGCCTGTCTGCAAGGCATAACTCCCGAAATGGTAATAGAACACATAAACAAAGTCATCAGTTAAATGAAACAAATAAATCTCATATATTATTCCGTTTTCTTCTTGTGGTATTTGCTTTCGCTTCTACCCTTGCGATTCTTATATTTCATATCCGATCTTCTTTTTTATCCGCTCTATTATTGCATCCGCTACAGACGTAAAATCATACGCAATAATTTATCAAACTCATTCCCCGAGAAAGATTTAAAAGAGATTGTCCAAATCGAGAAACAATTTTACTCTTTCTTTTGCGACTATATAGTAGAAACGCTCAAGTTATTCTCCATTTCAAAAAAACAACTGATGAGAAGAATGACTTTTGAAGGACTGGACGAGATAGTGGAAAGCATGAACAAAAAGAACAAAGACTTCTGTTTTATCTATTTAGGGCATTATTGCAACTGGGAATGGATTGCATCCTTGCCTTATTGGATTTCCAAAGACATATCCTGCGGACAAATCTATCATCCACTGTACAATCAGGCTTTCGACAAACTATTTCTAAGATTACGCAACCAGTTCGGAGGCGAATGCATCCCCATGAAAACGACTTTGCGCCGCATCATTGAATTGAAACGGACAAAGCAAAAGGCAATTATCGGATTTATTTCGGACCAAGCACCCAAGTGGAACAGCATACATCACTGGACTGAATTTCTAAACCAAGAAACACCGGTTTTCATCGGTACGGAGAAAATAGGCAAACAAGTGGACGCCTTGATTTATTATGCTGACGTAACACGGGTCAAAAGAGGATACTACCACTGCCGGCTCAAACCATTGTGCGACACCCCCCGGCAAGTACCCGATTTTGAATTGACCGATTTGTTTACCCGAGAATTGGAACAAACAATAAAAGCGCATCCCCAATATTGGCTCTGGAGCCATAACCGCTGGAAAAGAACCAAAGAAGAGTGGCTGCGCAGACAACAGGAAGAAACTAAGTGATTATGGAAAAATATGATTATTTGATAGTAGGTGCCGGTTTGTTCGGCGCCGTTTTTGCCCACGAGGCAAAACGAGTAGGTAAACATTGCCTGGTAATTGACAAGCGCAATCATCGCGGAGGCAATATCTACTGTGAAGATATAGAGGGCATCCATGTACATAAATATGGTGCACATATCTTCCATACCGACAATAAAGAAGTGTGGGACTATGTAAACAGCTTTGTCGAATTCAACCGATACACCAACTCCCCTTTGGCTTACTTTGACGGGAAATTATACAATCTTCCCTTCAACATGAACACTTTTTATCAGCTGTGGGGAGTAAAGACTCCAGCGGAAGCCAAGGCCAAGATAGAAGAGCAACGTAAAGAATTTGACCATATCGCCACCCCCGCCAACCTGGAGGAGCAAGCATTAAAGCTATGTGGAAAAGACATTTACCATCGCCTTATCAAAGGTTATACAGAGAAACAATGGGGACGTTCCGCCAAAGAATTACCGGCATTCATCATCAAACGTATTCCTTTCCGTTTCATTTATGACAACAACTATTTCAATGACAGCTACCAAGGAATCCCCAAAGGCGGATACAACGCCCTTATCGATGCGTTACTGGAAGGAACCGAGGTTCGTCTCAACACCAATTATTTCAACAACCGCAATGAACTGGACGCATTGGCAAACAATATCCTGTTCACCGGATGCATAGACCAGTTCTTCGATTACCAATGCGGACATCTGGAATACAGAAGCCTGCGCTTTGAACATAAACAGCTGGAAACAGAGGATTTCCAAGGCAACGCAGTAGTCAATTATACAGAACGTGAGGTACCCTATACCCGAATCATTGAGCACAAACACTTTGAATTCGGCACACAGCCCACCACTGTAATCACGTATGAATATCCCGATGATTTCGCGCCGGGCAAAGAACCTTACTATCCGATAAACGACAAGCGGAACACCGAAATGATGAGCCAATATAAAAAACTGGCCTCTGAGCGGAAAGACGTTTTATTCGGAGGCCGTCTGGCACAATACGCATACGCCGACATGGACGATACCGTAGCCGCCGCCCTCGCCTTATGCAAAAAGACATTTAAATAAAAGGAAATCCTTGGACTCCCCAAGGTTTTCCGCTAAATTTGCATGATATTCCTAAATTGACAAACAACATAGATAACAAACCAATGAAGTGCCTTCATATCATAACACCCGTAAAAGATTCGATTGACTCCACGCTTGAAACCGTAAAAGCAATCATGGAATCGGATATTTTGGTTCCTTTCACTTATACTGTCTATAACGATTTCAGCACGGAAGAAAATACCCATCGGCTGGAAGAGGCCGCCCGTCAATGGAATTTTCGTCTGGTCAACTTATCAGACCTGACCGACCACCCCTCTCCCAACTATCTACTGGTGTTACAAACAGCACAAAAAGAAGCCATCGAAGCAGATGCAGGATTACTGATTGTGGAATCGGATGTTATTGTCAAAAAAAACACATTGCAATCACTATACAATGGAGCATTGCAACAGAAACAATGCGGAATTGCAGCCGCTGTGACAACCGATGAAAAAGGCGTAATCAATTACCCCTACCTACACGCCAAAGGACACGAGAATCAAGTGTACCCGGAAAAAAAGCATTGCAGCTTCTGCTGTTCACTACTCACCCCCGGACTGCTGAAAGCATTTGACTTTCAGACATTAGACCCAAGCAAGAACTGGTATGATGTGACCATCTCGCACGAGTCACTGAAACGAGGTTTCCAAAACTACCTGTTCACCACGTTGCCCGTATGGCACAGGCCCCATAGCAGCCGTCCGTGGAAACAACTGAAATACAAGAATCCTTTAAAATATTACTGGTTGAAATATACCAAAGGACTAGACAAAATTTAACACTATTATAATGATATGAGCAAGACAGAGCGTTTGTTTCATCCCCGCACCTTAGTGATTCACCCTGATTTCAAAAATCTGGAAGAATTTATAGTATCCATTCCCGAACGTTTCCAAAGGAATGAAGGTACTGTTATTCACCAAGGGCGCAATGAATTGCGGAAAATGGAATACAATGGCAAAGAATATGTTATCAAATCCTTTCACAGCCCCCACCTTATCAACCGGTTTGTATATGGCATATTTCGTCCATCCAAGGCAAAACGCTCTTACGACCATGCAGAAATGCTGCTGAAAATAGGTGTAGGCACTCCGCAACCGGTGGGATATATGAATATACGTTCAGGGCTGCTGTTCGATAAAAGTTATTATATCAGCCTCCTCTCCACCTGCCCCTACATTTACGACAACCTGTTCACACAGCAATTCGACTACGCCGAGGAAGTATTCCGCGCCATAGGCAAAGTGACCGCCCGTCTTCACGAACACGGATACGCCCACAAAGACTACGGACGTGCCAACATCCTGTTTCAGAAAACTCCCAATGGCATAACAATAGAAATTGTCGATTTGAACCGGATGTACATCGGCCCCATAGATATGAAGACCGGCTGCAAAAACTTTGAACGCCTGCCGGCAACTCCACAAATGCACCGATGGATGGCAGAAGAATACGCCAAGGCACGGAACTTTGATGTGGAAAAATGCTTTGAGCTCATGAGAGCCTATAGAAGCGTACAGCCGGGAAAAATAGATAACCTTTACTAAAAACTAAATGCATCATGAACATTATAGCCGTAGTTGTAACCTACAACCGAATGGAACTTCTGAAAAGAAATATTCGTTGTCTGCAACAAAACAAGCCGATATCTTCCATTGTAATAGTAAATAACGGAAGCACGGACGGTACAACGGAATGGCTTGCCGCACAGGAAGGGCTGACAGTAATCAATCAGACCAATGTGGGCGGTGCGGGAGGATTCTATACAGGCATACAATACGCTTATCAGGCGGGTGCCGACTGGATTTGGTGCATGGATGACGATGTATTTCCGCGGGCCGACTGTCTGGAACAACTCTTGCCGTATACCGGCAAGAAAGATATCGGCATACTGGCCCCTCGCAGGTTGCTCGAAGGAGAAATATTCACCCATGACTTCCAGGCATACAACCTGAGCAATCCTTTTGTATCCATGTACAGCAAGAAACTGGCAGGACGGCACATCACCTCACCGACAGAAATTATGGGAACAGCTTTCGAAGGTCCGTTCATCCGCCGCGAAGTCGTTGAGAAGATAGGTCTTCCCAATAAAGACCTTTTCATTTTCTGTGATGATACAGATTACTGTCTCCGCACCATACGGGCAGGGTACAAAATACTCTATATACCTGATGCCCTGATGGATAAAGAGAAATTCTTCTCCAACGACACATGGAATGAGCGAAGCAAGAAGAAAAAGTGGAAACGCTTTTATCAGATCCGTAATTCAACTTATTTAAACCATCACTACGGACGCAACATAGCAGTGAAATATCTTCGCGGCTTCAACGGAGTAATGGGATATATTTTCATCGCGTTGTTCACCAGTCCGTTTGCAAAAGCCTATCAATGGAAAGATATACCCCGATTATGGAAAGCCTATTGCGACGGAATACATGAAAAACTTGGAATTATGAGCTAAAAAACGGCAACACTCTTACAAGTTAATGTTTCATAATAAACTAGCATTTATATACTATATTTACAGAAAAAGAGTAAATTTGTTATATAATTAGATATCAGAATATTATGAGAAAACTAAGGATTACGTTATCTATTATAATGAGTTCAGAATAAAACAAATTCTTTTGACAATAGTATTAATTATCTCTAATATGACAGGTAGAAATCAATAATCATTGGTTATTTATGAGCAATTTATTACTATCCAAAATAGGGCACGTTATATCCGAATTTCCTTTGGCTTTTAAACAAACGAAAGAAGTCAAATTATTCATGACATTGCTGGTAAAAAACGAAGAAGGGATGCTGGAAGAGAATTTACAGTTCCATAAAGCGATGGGAGTGGACGGGTTTATCATTACTGATAATAACTCCACAGACTCAACTCCGGACATTATCCGTAAATACAAACAAAAAGGGTGGATTAAAGAAGTGATAGAAGAAAAGGCTACCAACTATGAACAAAAGGACTGGGTAGACCGTATGATTTGGAAAGCCAAAACCATTTATAAGGCCGACTGGATTATCAATGCCGATGCCGACGAATTATGGTATGCCCCTACCGGCAATTTGAAAGATGAATTATATGCCACCAATGCCAATGTGCTGAATTGTGAAATGAGAAGTGTCTATCCTGAAGAAGAAAAGCCCTTTTGGCAATGGGATAAGACTGTAAAAGCGGTAACCGAACCTGAAAAATATGACTTGTCACTCTATTCGCTGTTTGAGCGTCAGAACAAAAAAGTCATTCACCGGACTGCCGGTTACCTGCAAATTTCAATGGGAAACCATAAAGTAACCATGTTCCCACAAAACTCTGCCGACAGCCATATCCATGTATATCATTACAATATACGCGGCAAGCAGCAGTTTATGGAAAAGATGATAAATGGCGGCAAGCAACTGGAGCAACACAAGGGCAGACACGGAGGTCGCCACTGGCGCTACTTCTATCAGTTACATAAAGAAGGAAAACTAGAGGCTGAATATGAACGTGTTATCGGCAGTGCTTATTTTGAAGCACTTCGCAAAGACGGATTCATTATTCCGGATGTAACGATTCCTAATTTCTTTAAAAGATTAAAACCTGATATATAATGAAACATGCATTTCTGATTATCGCCCACAATGAATATCCGGTACTGGAGGTACTACTTTCCATGTTGGACGATGAACGTAATGACATTTATTTGCATATTGACAAACGGGCTACAGAACTGTTTCAGCAAATAAAAAAAGTCAAAATGCAGAAAGCCGGCTTTTATTTAATAGAAAATCCCATCAAAGTATATTGGGGTGATATCAGCCAAGTACAAGTAGAATATCTTCTCTTTGAAACGGCCTTATCACACGGTCCCTATGCTTATTATCATTTATTATCCGGAACGGATTTGCCCATAAAAAGCCAAGATTACATTCATGCTTTTTTCCAGCAGAATGCCGGTAAAGAATTTGTAGGCTTTTGGCAGGATGCCGCTCATCAGCGTGATTTGGAGCGCAAAGTATTCCGATACTATTTTTTTACAAAAAGGTTAAAAGATAAGGAACATCTGTTACATGGAATTACAGCATTAATCCGAAACCTCATATTAGCAGTACAGAAAATAAGCCATTATCGCAGAAAACAAACTTTTGAATTCAAAAAAGGAGGAAATTGGATAAGTATTACCGAAAACGCAGTCAAGTATCTATTACAATACAAAGAGATTGTATTAAATCGTATGAAATATACACTTTGCGCAGATGAAATATTCATTCAAACTATTTTATGGAACTCTCCTTTTCGAGAAAGAATGCATTGTACGAACAATGCCAATACCGGTAGTATGCGGGAAATTGACTGGGAGCATGGCAGCCCCTATATATGGCAAGACCATGATTATCAGACGCTTATTAACTCTAATAAAATATTTGCACGGAAATTCAATTCAAACCAGATGGGAGTTGTCTACAAGATTCAAAAATTATATTTAAAACAAGTTCCCAAATGAATATACTATTTTATACTACCAATGAAGTTGCGCCACAATACGGAGGTGTTGAAAGAGTTACTGCTAATATTGCAAATGCATTAACTACTTTTTATAATGTGAACTGTTACTCTGCCTATAAATACAACATTGACAAATCCTTTATTAAACAGCAATTCGTTAATACAATTAAAATCAATTCTTATCACAATCTCAATAATTTAATCCAATTTATAGAACAAAATAAAATTGACGTCATTATTAATCAAGGAGAGCATAAGTTAACTAAGAGTTTAAGACTTGCTTTAAACCAGTCTCAAAACAAAAAATGCAAGCTAATGTTTGCACTCCACGTAAGTCCTGCCACGGAAATTAATTTCATCACCTTAGATAATCCTAAAAAAGAACTAAAAGAAGGAAAGAACATTAGGAAAAACATCAGCAAATTTTTATCCTTTCCATATCAAAAGATAAGAAAAATAATAAAACTACCTATTTTATATAGAGAGTCATATCATTTTGCCGATAAGGTTATCTTATTATCTTCTCATTTCAAAAAGCCGTTTCTAGAATACTCTCATTTAAAAGATGATAGTAAAATAAGAATAATCCATAATGCTCTTTCATTTCACTCTTTCTATGATTTAGCCAACTATAATCACAAAAAGAAAGAAGTACTTATTGTATCCAGACTGGAAGAAGAACCTAAAAGAATTTCTCTGGCTTTAAAGATTTGGAAGGAAATTGAAACAGACCATACTCTATCCGAATGGAAGCTAAAAATAGTAGGACATGGGAAAATGGAAAGCTGGTACAAAAGTCTAGTCATACATTATGGCTTACAACGTGTCTTTTTTGAAGGGACAAAAAATCCGGAACCTTATTATAATGAAGCTTCTATTTTTATGATGACCTCATCTTTTGAAGGATGGGGGCTGACATTAACCGAGGCACAACAATATGGTTGCGTTCCTTTAGCTTTTCATAGTTTTGCTTCATTGACAGACATAATAACAGATAAAGTCAATGGGTTTGCTATCCCCAATGATGATATATCACTATATATTAAACAGATGAAGCTATTGATGACAGATGAAAAGCTACGTAAATCAATGTCTGCCAACGCTATTGAAAGTAGCAAGCAATTTTCCATCGAAATTATCATAAAGAAATGGATGGAAGTGATCAATGAATAATACTTTTATTTTTATCATACCAAATCAAAATTCTAATAATTCCATGCTCTCTTATATGCAATTACAAGATAATCAGCGCTATCCAAAATAAAATTTCATACCGTCTTAACATTATCCCCCCCTTCAAAAAATCCTGGCTTCCTTTAGGATTCACCTGAAAAATCAAGGGGAGAACCTTTGTTCTTAAAGTATCATTTTATTCTTTGGATAACATCCGAAAGTATTCTTAATATATCAGCTCACTAGAAAGTTCGGAACATTTATACCCTCATGCCCTCACTACATATATAACAAGTTAATTATAAGATATTTATGTAGTGATGATAAAAAAAATTGCTCTCACTTATACCCTCATGCCCTCACTACATTTTAAAACAGAATTTCTCATAACCTACTTACTGTCAGTTATATATTCTTTCCTGTAAGCTGCTCCGACTTGATATAAAGTATGGCATTTTCAGACTTTTTCCTTGCAAAAGTGCAATAAAGAGTGTGTACTTTCACAGAATGACGGATAACGAAGGCATGGCAACGGTGAAAAAGATCAAAACGTTTAAAAGAATTCATTATCTTTCCTTCAAAATAAGACAATCAATAATACAGGCTATCTATAAATTCTTCCAATAAATAAGGGAATGAATGGATGTGTATAGCAGTCAGCCCTATTGCATAAGCTTTTTCTATCTCCAGATTAAACCTTTTTATATGCATCTATTCTATCTCCATAGCCTTTGGAGTTATCTCCATAAGCTTTGGAGTTATCTCCCAAGACTATGGAGTTAACTCCAAAGGCTTGCGGAGATAGAACAAACAGGAAGAAAACCCTTAACCATACAGCAAGAAATGTTTAGGGATGCGGATAAGATATTTTAAGGATGAATCTGATTTTAAAACCACACAATTCCTTACGGATGAAAAAACTCCCCAATGTCCTTCTTTAAAAAAGTGAAACAATATATGACAGGAAGATATACATCTGACTATACATACAGGACAGAAATATGAAGTGAGGGCATATATGCACCCAAACTTTTTATGAAAATACAGGCACTCTTGAGAAATCGCAAGCGGCTGCATAAATGAAATTAAGAGAACAACCTAAAATTCCTGAAAAACGTAGTAAAGGCCGCCCTTTTATTAAATCTTCCCAAAGCCATAGATACCCCCCACAAACCACATATATTATAATGTTTATGCAATGAAATACGAAGGATGGTATGGATATAGCATTGCAATGCACTAATCAGCTCCGGATCATCCACATAATCGGAAAACATATTCCTCATCCATCTCAAGAAAAGAATAGTAGCGTGCAATTTATCTTTGTCATGACCGGCAGAGTTACTGATGTTTGCACCTTCAACATTCCTCCAACATACAGGCTGCCCCGGCAAAGAAATA
Source organism: Phocaeicola sp. GP0067 (assembly GCF_031119655.1). Classification (NCBI taxonomy): domain Bacteria; kingdom Pseudomonadati; phylum Bacteroidota; class Bacteroidia; order Bacteroidales; family Bacteroidaceae; genus Phocaeicola; species Phocaeicola sp. GP0067. The sequence goes on along the minus strand of NZ_JAVHZY010000001.1, from coordinate 284,364 downwards.
ACACCCCCCGCATGACGGGCAAAAGCAGCCCACGTAGCATCATCCGAACACCAAGCCATAGGAAAATGAACAAAACCACCCGCCGACTGCCATATCTCCCGACTGAACACGTACTCTACGGCAGCCGAATCTATCTTTCCCTGTAACTTATCTAGCAGCAGCCGGTAACAAGACACACTTCCTTCTTCCAAAGGACGATTGGCACGTATCCGCTTGTTTTCACCATCAATGACAGCTAATGGAAAACGAAAGAAATATCCTCGCTGATGGTGTGGGCGCGACAAAACCTCCATGACACGTTCCACACCATCAGCCGGCATCAAATCATCATCCGAGAAAAGCCAGATAAACGGCTCTGCAGACAGCTGGATACACCTCTCCCAATGGGCCACCAAATCTTTGCCCCCCATATTTTCGCTAAAGCGATGATACACCAGATTTACCTTATTCTGATAAGATTCCACAATCTTATCCAATCTTTCAGGACTTGCATCATCACCTATATATAACACGAACTCATCTTTATGGGCCTGAACTGCAATTGAGTCGAGCGTTTCCTTAAGGAAACGCCCCTTGTAGGCAGGAATAACAATTGCCAATTTCTTTATTTGCTCCACTTTACAAAGACTGCATATCGTTCAACTTCTTGTAATATCCATTCAAGGCTATCAGTTCATCGTGAGTTCCTCTTTCTACGATATCGCCTTCATAAAGTACACAAATTTCATCGGCATTCTTAATGGTACTCAATCTATGTGCGATAGCGATAGTAGTACGCGATTTCATCAAACGCTCCAACGCTTCCTGAACCAAACGCTCGGACTCTGTGTCAAGAGCCGAAGTAGCCTCATCTAATATAAGGATAGGAGGATTTTTCAAAATTGCACGGGCTATACTGACACGCTGACGCTGACCACCGGACAAACGCCCTCCACGATCACCAATCATCGTGTCATATCCTTTTTCCGTTTCCATAATGAAATCATGTGCATTCGCTATCTTGGCAGCTTCTATTACTTGCTCCATAGTGGCATTCTCTACACCAAAAGTAATATTGTTATAGAAGGTGTCATTAAACAGAATAGCTTCCTGATTTACATTACCAATCAGAGAACGTAAACTGTGGATGGATACATCTTTCACATTTTTGCCGTCAATCAGCAATGCACCCTCCGATACATCGTGATAACGCGGTACCAAGTCCACTAAAGTAGACTTTCCGGAACCGGACTGGCCCACCAGTGCAATCGTTTTTCCTTTAGGAACAGTCAGATTGATATGGTTCAAGACCGGACGCCCTTCTACATAGCTGAAACTTACATTTTTAAACTCTAACTTATCTGTGAAAGCGTCCAATGGCAAAGGCTGCTCCGGCTCTACGATATGATTTTCCGCTTTCAATATCATATCAATTCGCTCCATACTGGCCAATCCCTGCGGAATATTATAAAATGCTCTTGAAAATTCTTTCAAAGGATTGATGATACTATAAAGGATAATCAGATAAAATATGAAAGTAGCCGCATCCATCGGAGCATAGTTTGTATTTAAGATTAAAGCACCGCCAAACAACAGCACGGTCACAATCACACAAGTGCCTAAAAACTCACTCATGGGGTGGGCTGAACTTTGCCGGATAATCATCTCGTTCATTGCATCGCGGAAGTCATTGTTTGTTTTAGAGAACCGGGCAGACATTTTGCTTTCGGCTATAAACGCTTTGATAACCCTTAAACCTCCTAATGTTTCATCCAATTGGGACATAATATCTCCCCATTGCGCCTGTGCTGTAGAGGACTGTCTTTTCAGCTTCCGGCTGACAACCCCCATTATCCAACCTGTCAGAGGTAAAATAAAGATAACAAAAAGCGTCATTTGCCAACTTACCGAAAACAGAGTGACAAAACAAACCAAAAGAGCGATAGGATTACGGATAAGCATATCGATGGAACTGGTCAACGAGTTCTCCACCACCGTAACATCCGCACTCATACGGGCTATGATATCTCCTTTACGTTCTTCTGAGAAAAAACTCAAAGGAAGACTTAACACTTTATTATAAACCTGAATACGGATATCCCGGACAATACCTGTACGCAAAGGTACCATGACAGCCGCAGAAGCAAAATAACCGGCAGTTTTCAACATAGTCATAAAGATAAGTATTCCTCCCATCATGGCAAGTGTATAGAACGCACCATTTGTAGCCACAAAATTGCTCACAAAGTAATAGGCATTATTTATGAGTACATCCTTATCCAAATTATGAATATCCATAGGAATGTACTCATAAGACTTGGTATCAATTTTGAACAGAATGTTCAAAATTGGCACAATCGCCATGAACGAAAACACATTAAGCCATTGCGACAGAAAGTTCAGTATCAATGCCCATGTCAAATATTTGCGGTATGGAAGAATATACCGCTTCAACAAACTAAAGAACTGTTTCAGCATAATTATCAATTATATATAATGCCGCAAAGGTAACAAAAAAGAAATAATCACCCAAGATTACCCCACTTTATCCCCTAATATTTGTTCATACACGGCAAGCCTTCTTTCCTGCATCTGTCCGGGGTTATATACTTGCCGCAAACTGTCTTCCGCATGGGTAACCAACTGTCTCTGCAACTGCGGATTACTTGACAAGGCTATGACAGCTTCTGCAAATCCGGCAGGGTCATCAACAATCAAGCAATCTTCACCATCCTTAAAATCAATGCCTTCCACACCCTTTGCCGTCGTTACAAAAGGAACTTTTGACAATACAGCATCTAATATTTTCATACGCATACCACTACCGATACGTATTGGAACAACAGCAACACTGCCTTTTAAAAAAGAGCCCAGATCTTCCACATAGCCTGCCAGCTTCAATTCCGGGTATTCGGACTGCAAACGATTGATACACTCTCCACGCCATTTACCAATTACTTGCAATGTAAACGAAAAATGACGTTTACGCAGATGCGGAATCACTTCGTGACAGAACCATGCCACGGCATCCAGATTGGGAAAATGATCCTCACTTCCCACAAAAGTCAGGCGTCCGCTTTGGACCGGAACAAAAGGCTGTTCCAGCCTGTCACCCACTTGCACCACAGCCGGAGAAGTGTAGATATGGTCTTTCCGTCCTATGAAGTCCTCCATAATTTTACGGTCTACTTCAGTCAGAACAATAACATCTTTATATTTCAATAATGCACTGCGCTCAAAATCCTTTGCTATATGAAACAACATCCTGTCACCGGCAGTCTGTTCCCTGAACAAAGTAATCTCCTTTTCATTACGGATGTAGCGGAGTTCATGATGCACAAAAATAGTCTGTACATTTTCAGGCAACAAGAATCCCAATGACAACAGTTCATAAAACTCTACTTGAATAATATCAAAACCTGAATGAGCCACCTGAGAAACATACTCCACATACCCCTGGTCTAGCGGCTGGAAACAAGAGCTGAACAAAGTACTCTTTCCCCGTACTAAATCCACAACTTCGCCCGTTTCATCCGTCCATATCTGTTGCCGGTTCATTTTACGGGTTACAGACGCATGTATCTTTTGCAGCCATTTATAATAAAAAGGATGTTTAATTTTGGGTAATCTGACAGTTTTAGTTTTAGGAGTATAAATAAAGAAATCCACATTATCCCAAATTTTCTTCAATGACTCTACATCTTGCATACGTCTCCCTGTTTCAGGATAAAGCAATACAGATACGGCCATCTTATGACGCAGATATTCCACCATATTAAAGAAAGCTTGATTACCGCCCGAATCCAGCGGATAAGGAATGTACGGAATAATAAAAAGAATTTTCTTTCTCATACTAATTGAATTTAAACAATAGTCTAATGTCTAATTTAATTTTTAGTTTAATACAGCAAATGCTATGTAGTGTATAATGCAAAGGTACAAGAAAGACTGCATACTAAAATGTTAATTATCGTTTCTTTTTAAAAGTTCAACAAAATTCCTGTTTTTTGAAAAAAAAAACAAAGAAGCAACTTGTTTATTTACCTGTATAACATTACATTTGTAGAAATAAAACAAGAACTAACTTAACAATAAAGCATGAATGCACTTCCCTTGGTCAGTGTAGTGGTACCTAATTATAATTATAAACGATACCTCAATCTACGAATTCAGAGTATTCTGCAACAGACCTATCAGAATATCGAACTGATTTTACTTGATGATGCCTCAACAGACGGTAGCGAAGAGGTATTATCGGACTATCAAGACCATGCCAAAGTGAGCCATATTCTATTAAACGAACACAACACCGGAAATCCATTTAAACAATGGTTTAAAGGCATGCAATTAGCCAAAGGAAAATATATATGGATAGCCGAAGCCGATGACTTGTGTGAGCTTACTTTTTTAGAGAAAGTAGTTCCTTTAATGGAGAAATACCAACAAGCCGCCGTATGCTTTGCCGGTTCCAAGTATATTGATAAAGACGGTAATGTGCTGAGTTACGACATGAACAAATGGAAATCTGCCATACCTCCATACGCCGTATTCAATGGGAAGACTTATGCCGAACATAACCTTTACTGGCGCAGCTATATAGCCAATGCAAGCTCGGCCATTTTCAGAAAAAGCATGGTAAATGCCCAAAATATGGAACAATGCCTGCAAATGCGCTACAGCGGCGACTGGCTGTTCTGGTTTTATATGGCAATGCAAGGAGACATTATAGAAAGATATGAAGTACTGAACTACTTCAGACAACATAACCAGAAAGTTACCGTCAAAGCTGAAAACAACGGAGGGGGTAAGAGCGAAGATATTGAGATAGTACGCATTATGGAACAACACCTTACCCACCTGAGCAGATACAAACGGTGCATACGAAGGGGAATGCTTTACAACCGCATTGCCAAACTAAGCACAACAGACCGGGTAAAACTGCAATTATGGGAACTCCTCCGGCAGAAATTAAACGGAACGCGGAAAGACGGACGTCTGGAGCGCCTCAACCGGATAGCACGGCTATTCTGTCCTTTTGTTCTGACTATGAAAAGAGACCGCCTTACTCCTTCCCGAGAAATAGGATAAGAAACGGAAACTGCTTGCCCATATTTTCGGGCGGACTCACATGTCTGCCCCTAAAGTGAACAAATTGGCAGTCAATTTTACTTTTGGCATACCCTCTTTTGATATTTCTAAAATTCTGTTTACCTTTGTTGTCAATCATCCGGATTGATTCAAACAAATGCAAACTTTACTAAAACAAATGAAATATCTCCGTTCACTCATGCAGCAATCTGTAACAGCATGTAAGAATCAGGCTAAGCTTATCCAACAGTTTACTCTTTCTTTACTTTACTTATTAATCATACATATAGTTGCTTTACTTTTTTTCTTCCTGTTCCGGCTTGTCCTGTTCACCTCAATAGATTATCAGTTTCCTCCCGATATACAAAACAACTTTCTCATGCAAGCCACTGCATTTATAAAAGGGCTATGGTTTGACAATGTTATAGCTTGCTACATATTGCTGTTACCATTAGTCATTTTATGGATAACCGCTCTCTGCAACTATCACTCCAAGTGGGTATTCAGATTTATCTCTATCTTTTTCATTCTATTTTATTCACTGTCGTTCATTATTTCGGCAGCCAACATCCCTTATTTCTCTTATTTTTTTAAGACAATCAATTCTTCCATTTACAATTGGTTCGGATATGGAGCCACTACTGCCGGAATGGTATTGGGTGAGACATCATTCTATTTCCCTATTTTTCTAGGACTGATATCTATTCTTCTGCTGTCAGGAAGTGTACTACGGTTATCTTCTTATTTCTATCATCTCATCAATTCGAAATCTACTTCCATCAGCCCGATAAACCGCCTATGTATATTCGCCGCCGGTGCTGTTTGTATAGGACTTTGTCTATTCGGAATACGGGGACGCATGGGATATAACCCCATCAGGGTAAGTCAAGCATACTATTGCACCGATCCATTCCTGAATCAGCTAGGGGTTAATCCTGTCTTTAATCTACTTACCAGCACACTGGATGATAACCGTAAGGAAAACCGCTATCTTCACCTGATGCCGGAACAGGAGGCAATAACCAATATGCAAAGTATATTGCAAAGAAAAGGAATAGAAGGCATCTCCCCCATTGCACGTGAAGTGAAATGCACAGCCGTCCCTACACAAAAGAATGTTGTTCTTATTTTCATGGAATCGATGTCGGCCAACTTGATGGAGCATTTCGGATCTACCAAAAAACTGACTCCTTTCCTAGACAGCCTTTATCTGGAATCTCTCAGTTTTGACCATTTTTATTCAGCGGGCATACATACCAACCACGGAATGTATGCCACCCTCTACTCTTTCCCTGCCATCATGAAACGGAATGCCATGAAAGGAGCAGTGGTACCTGTCTATTCGGGGTTGCCCACCGTATTAAAGGATAATGGCTATCGGAACCTGTTCTTCATGACGCACGAATCACAATACGATAATATGAACGCTTTTCTCCGCACTAACGGATTTGATGAAATATATGCACAAGAAAACTACCCAAAGGATAAAGTCGTTAACAGCTTTGGTGTACAAGACGATTTCCTATATCAATATGCCTTGCCCATTCTGAACAAAAGAGCAGAAGAAAGACAACCTTTCTTTACCGTATTGCTTTCTATCAGCAACCATCCCTCGTATGTGATACCTGACTATTTCAAACCACACAGCACAAAGCTTGAAGATCAGATTGTGGAATACGCGGACTGGGCCATCCGGCAATTCATGCAAGAAGCACGCAAACAACCTTGGTTTGAAAATACAATCTTTGTTTTGCTGGGTGACCATGGGAAATTGGTAGGAAGTCCGGACTGTGAAATACCACAATCCTACAACCATGTTCCACTAATGATTTACGGAAAAGGCATCAAGCCCGAAATCAGACAAGAGCCGGGCGGCCAGACTGATGTGGCACCGACTTTACTCGGACTGCTGAACATGAGTTATACCCAAAACGACTTCGGCATAAATTTGTTAACAGAACAACGCCCGTATGTCTATTTCTCCGCCGATAATTTGATAGCGGCTACAGATACAACCCACCTATATATTTATTCTCCACATGACCGGCAGGAATTCAAATATAAGAAGCAAGGAAACGCCTTGCAACTTGTAACAGGGGAGGACAGTACATTCTACGTGATGAAAAAATACTGTTTCTCCACATTGCAGAGTGCAGAGTATCTGGTAAAAGAGCACAAGACTGTCAATAAAGCTACCGGACAATAAGGTGGGACGGGTTTCACCGCCTTGCCTTCCTTAACGGTCATACCCCAACTTCTCCTCGTTATAATCAGAGGCTATGTAGGTAGGACGGCCTTTGGTTTCCTTGAAAATGCGCCCCACGTACTCTCCTATAATTCCCAAAGAGAAAAGCTGGATGCCACCTAAAAAGAGCATGACAATGATCAAAGTGGGGAAGCCGGCCGTTTCATCACCATAAAGCACGGTCTTTATCAGAAAATAAATGGCATAAATAAAACTGGAGATTGAACAGAGCACTCCGCATACCGTGGCGATGCGCAAAGGGGCGATAGAGAAAGAGGTTATCCCTTCGACAGCCAGATTCAACAGCTTGAGAAAGTTCCAGGAGGAATGGCCCATCAGCCTGTCTCCGCGATCAAACTCAATGCTTTTCTTCTGATAGCCTATCCAGCAAAACAATCCTTTTGTATAACGCTCGCATTCGCGCAGACGACGCAACGTGAGCACACAACGACGGTCCAGAAGCCTGAAATCGCCCACATTGGGCAAAATATCAATACGGCTCATCCGCTGAAGTATACCATAAAAAGCCAAAGAGAACTGACGACGCAACCAGCTTTCCTCGCCACGGGTACGCCGTTTGGCATAAATGTCATCATATCCTTCTTCCCAATATTCCAGCATCTGGTCTACCAGTTCCGGAGGGTCCTGCAAATCAGCATCCATCACAACGCAGCAATCGCCGGTGGCGTAATCAAAACCCGCCAGCATGGCTACCTCTTTACCAAAGTTACGCGAAAGGTTGACATAATTCACCCGCTTGTCCTGCTGCCTCAGCCGGCGGAGGCATTCCAGCGTAGTGTCGCTGCTGCCATCATTGACAAACAGGATTTCCCACTCATAAACGGCATTGCGGTTGACAAGCTCTATCAAACGTTGATACAGAGTGGGCAGCATCGCTTCCTCATTATATACCGGAATCAAAAGAGTCACTTTCTTCATATCATTCTTCACTATCATAAAGACTCCTCAAAGATATTACTTTTGTTTGAAAACAAACCTCACTAATAAAAAATTTACCGGAATGGCAATGAGAAACACTGGGATGGGAGCCAACGGACGGGAAAAACCCAACCGCAGAAAGAGATTCAACAATCCGATATGTATCAGATAATTTGTCAGATGTGCCCCCCCGAAGCCAAAAGCTTTCTTCCAGGAAGGAGGCTGCCCGAAAGTAAAATAAGCCGTAAGATAAAAGTTGGCAACAAAACTCAGCACATATCCCAAGGTATAGGCTACATTGACCTGAATGAATTTTTGCAAGACAAAATAAATGCCATAGTGCAGCCCTGTAGCAAAAAGGCCTACCATTACAAATCGCAGGAACTCGGGTATCTGTTTCAGTTTATTCATTTTCATTGATTTAAAATGCAAAGTTAGGTATTACTAAAGAATTATTCGTACTTTTGCGACAGTAAATATAAAAGACCGAAAAATATATGTCAGACAAGAAAAAAGCATTTTGGTTCATAGCCTTACTAAGCACACTTGTAATAATCCCCTTTTTGGGAGAAACTATTTTTTACTCTAAAGGGGAACCGCGCGAAGCAATTGTGGCATACTCGATGTTGGAAAGCGGCAACTGGATATTGCCTTTGAACTACGGAACAGACATCGCCTATAAACCTCCTTTCCTGTATTGGTCTATTGCAGCTATTTCCGCCATTTTCGGAGGGGTGAGCGAATTCTCGTCCCGTCTGCCGTCCGCTATCGCTTTTCTAGCTATGCAGTTCGTGTTTTTCGGATTCGTAGCCCGCTATAAGGATACAAAGACAGCAGTCATTACCTCCCTTTTACTGCTCACTTCATTCGAAGTGCACCGGGCGGCGGTGGCTTGCAGGCTGGATATGCTACAGGTTTCCTTCATCGTCATCTCACTTTGCTTACTATTTCGCTGGGACGAAAAAGGCTGCAAGGGAATACCTTGGACGGCTGTCGTGCTGATGGCATGCGGCACGCTGACCAAAGGACCTGTGGGTTCTATATTCCCCTGTATGTGTATCGGTATTTACCAGCTGATACGGGGACGCTCATTCGGCAAGACTTTCCTTTCCTTATTCGGAATCGGGCTGCTTTCCCTTATTCCATTGGGAATCTGGTTTTATGCGGCCTGGCTACAGGGAGGACAGCCGTTTATGGACCTGATGCTGGAGGAAAACACCGGACGCTTTGTCGGCAAAATGTCATACCCGTCGCATCACAACCCTTTATGGTATAACTTCCTGACCATTATATGGGGGTGGACACCTTGGACATTGGTCTTGCTTATCTCACTATTCGGACTGAAATGGAATGAAATGCACCTGCTGCCCGCAGGAAACTCTTTCACCGGACGCATCAGGAAGGTTTGGGATAACATCCGCTCACAATCCCCCATACAGCTGTTTATCTGGATAGTGATTATCGCTATTTTTGTCTTCTATTGTATTCCTAAAAGCAAACGCAGCGTCTATTTGTTGCCTATCTATCCATTTATGGCTGTACTGATTGCCCAGTATCTGGAGGCGTTAATGCAAAAAGGGGCGAAAGTGTTCAAAATATCGGCTTATATCTTCGCCTCGCTCTGTTTGTTACTCACCGTGGTGTTTTTTGCTGTACGCTGTCAGATGATACCGGACAGCATATGGGGCAACGGACGTCATGCTGCCGAAAACATAGCGTTTATGCAAGCTTTGGAAAGCACGTCCTTTTCTATTTCCAAATGGCTGATTATAGTATTGCCGGTAGTGGCTGCCATCTGTACATTAAGGCTGGTTATCAAAAAAAGTAGTACGGGGTCACTCCTCTATGGAATCACCGGTTGTGTTCTTTGCCTGTTTGTCGCTTTAGACGGGGTATATCAGCCAACAATACTAGCTGTAAAATCCGATAAGCATCTGGCAGAGGATATCAGAAAACAGGTGCCTGAAGGAGTCGTTTATTCATATACAGACAGAATGATACGGTTTTATTGTACAAATTATTATATGAATAACCAAATGCGGAATTTCACACTGGAAAATCCGCAAGAAGGGTATGTCATACTTTCTGCAAATGCACAAGAGGAGTTTTTAAAGAATTACAATGCAAAGTATCAGCTGGAAGAGGTCTTCCATACAGATTACAGAAGTTGCGACTTACGCAATACGGTAATCATGTACAAGTTCAACGAGAAACGGAAATAGTTATATCCGGCAGATTCTGCACCGATTGGGACGCGGACTATATGAATTCCATACTGATTCATATAGTCCGCGTCCAAGTTTTACTATCTGTTCCCTAAATCATCATAAACGGTTTGCAATATCGCCTTACCCTTATCCAGACGGGATTCGTCAGCTTCAGGCTCATCAAAAAGAATACTGCCGGAATTATTATCAAACACCGTCACCCCTGTACTGTCTCTGAATGAGAACCCATTATTGAAACTATAAAAGGCAAAAGGATACTTATAATCACTTCCCAATACATTACGGCTAAACGTAAATGCAGTATGTTCCAACCCAAGCTGCCCCAACAAAGTGGCTGCCAAATCGGTCTGATTCATAATCTTGTCCACCTGCATAGGCTGTTTTACCGCTCCACCTAACCATAACAAGGGAATATGATAAAAACGAGGCATCGCATTAGACCCCTCACGCGGGTAATAGAAACCATGATCGGGAAGGCAGATAACTAAAAGATCTTTCCATGCGGGAGTCTGCTTCAACCGGTCAACAAACTTACCCAGACATTCATCTGTATAAGCAAAGGCATTGGGAATTTTATCTTCCAGCCGGTGATAAGGAACTTCGAAAGGTTCATGACTGCTAAGTGTCAGAAACGCAGTATGCCAAGGCCCTTCTTCCTTCCGGTTTCTTAACTGATTATATAAATATTCAAAAGTAATATCATCATTCACTCCCCAGGCATTACTGGTCTGTTCGGCCAATGAGAAATCTGTATTGGCTGTAAGACGCTGATAACCGGTACTCAGCAGATAACTCTTCATATTGGTAAAGTTGATATCACCTCCATACAGGAAATCTGTTTTATAACCCGCCTTGGACAATCCTTCAGCTATAGCAGGCAGCGTACGGCTCTTGGCAGGAATTTTCATTACCGATGCCGTAGGCAATCCAAGGTAACCGCTGAAAGTACAGACTGTTCCACGGTCGGTACGGAAACTATTGGCATAACAGTTTGTAAAAAAGACCCCTTCCTTTGACAGACGGTTAAAATGGGGTGTCACATCAGGAAGACCGCCTAAAGGTTCTACAAAAGCACCTCCAAAACCTTCCATCAAAATAATAAGAATATTGGGACGCTTGGTATTCAGGACTTGAATAATACTATCCCCATCTGTTGTAGGATAAAGTCCGTCAAACAATGCAGCCCGCTTCTCTTCATCAAAGAAATTGAACTCTGATGCAAAATCCTGGGATTTACCCATAGAAGACAACAAACTGAAATCGGGATTGACCGCCGAATGATTCAAGAAAGGTTCGTTGCTGAAATATACTTGCCCTATATTAGAAGTGGATTCCGTTACACCACCACGTATAATGATGAAAAGCACACCTCCTAATAACAGCATTCCCGCAGTTCCCGCTATCCGTTTCCGGGTGGCGGTCAAAACGGAAGGCGTGATTTTCAGCAAGACCCAACTATTCAAGGCTATGAGTAACAAGATGGCAAGAACCCTCAGCAAGATAAATCCGACGGAAACACTCGCCAAAGCTTCCTTCGGTGAATCGATATAAAGAAAAACAGATGCGTCCAGTTTAAATCCCCAGAATGTGTATAATGCCATATCTACCACAAAAATGATAGAAATAAGCGCGGCAGCCAAAATATAATACCCGTAAAGTATTTTTTTCAAAGGGAATTTCCTAAACCAAATACTTATCAGTACCAACAAGAATGGAAATGCAGTAAGATATCCCGCCGTAGCGGCATCAAGACTGGCGCCATGAACCATTACCTGCATATAATCGGCAAACCCGAATCCTTTTTCAATGGAACCATTATAGAGCATGAATAATGGTTTCTGTAGAATAAATATCAGTAAGACCGTAAAAAAGTACAAGCTGATATAAGCAATCCTCTTTTTCATATCTTCAGTTCTTTATTATTTCCGTCCGAAATCAGCCGGGACCTCTCCCCATCGGTCGGTTTCCCACTTCAATAAAGGTGTGGTATATTTATTTTCTTTCAGCCAAATTTCGGCTCGTTCTATCATTTGAAAAAGTTTCTCCGTCTGAGGAGTCCGCTCTAGTTTAGTTTTACATTTCTTCTGTTTCACCCAGCTCAACGCATTACGGCTGTCCGAGTAAACAGGCATACTGATATTCTTCTGCTTCATCAATGCCAAGGCATGGACAATGGCAAGAAACTCTCCAATATTATTCGTTCCATAAACAGGACCGAAATGAAAAACCTCCTGTCCCGTAAGCAAATAAACGCCCCGATATTCCATCGGTCCGGGATTTCCACTGCAAGCGGCATCCACAGCCAGGCAGTTCATATCAAAGTTCTCGGGAAGTTGTTTAGGAGTATCTTCTTTTTTAACAGCATTCTTGCCTATATAATGAAAAGCGGAAGAAGCCAAGGCGTGTTCCGCCTCCTCTTTGGTCTCGAATGACTTGTATTGTGCGCCATCATAACCTTTTATCTGTAGCTGGCAGTCAGTCCAGGAGTCATAAACTCCCGGATTGACACCTTTCCATACTACATAATATTTCTGTTTCTTTGCCATTTACATACGTTCAGGCACTTCAATACCCAGCAAGCCCATTGCTGTCTTCACAATCTTGCCCACATTGGCACTCAATGCCAGACGGAAGACTTTCAACGCTTCGTTTTCTTCACGCAGAATACTGAAATCATGATAGAACTGGTTGTATTCTTTCACCAAATCGTATGCATAATTTGCTATAATGGAAGGATTATAGTCTGAGCCTGCCTGCTTGACAACCGATTTAAAATCAGCCAGCATCTGAATCAAACCTTCTTCTTTTGCGCTCAGTTCCAAACCCGCTGGAATGATTTCGGGAATAACGATACCTGCTTCAGCCGCTTTGCGTAATACAGACTGGATACGGGCATACGTATACTGAATGAAAGGTCCTGTATTGCCATTGAAATCTATCGATTCTTTCGGGTTGAAAGTCATATTCTTACGTGCGTCCACCTTCAGGATAAAATATTTCAAAGCACCCAAACCAACAATACGGGCAATATTGTCGGCTTCTTCTTGGGTCAGACCGTCCAATTTACCTAATTCAGCAGAAGTTTCCTTAGCAGTTTCAATCATTGCTTCCATCAAATCATCCGCATCCACTACTGTACCTTCACGACTTTTCATTTTGCCCTCGGGCAGCTCTACCATACCGTATGAGAAATGAACCAATCCTTTGCCCCATTCAAAACCCAATTTGTCGAGCAAGATAGAAAGTACCTGGAAATGATAGTTTTGTTCATTACCCACTACATAAATCATCTTGTTGATGGGGTAATCCTGAAAACGTAATTTGGCAGTACCGATATCCTGGGTCATATAAACAGAAGTACCGTCACCGCGAAGAAGCAACTTATGGTCCAGTCCTTCGGCAGTCAAATCAGCCCATACAGAGTTATCCTCTTTCCGGTAGAAGAAACCTTTTTCCAGTCCTTCCATCACTTTCTCCTTACCTTCCAGATAGGTATTCGATTCATAATAAATTTTATCGAAACTAACTCCCATCATCTTATACGTTTCATCGAATCCGGCATATACCCAGTCATTCATCTTCTTCCACAAGGCACGGATCTCAGGGTCATTCGCCTCCCACTTACGGAGCATCTCGCGAGCTTCCAGCATCAGAGGAGAGTTTGCCTCTGCCTTAGCCTTAGCTTCTTCTTCATTCAAGCCTTCAGCCTGGTACTGAGCTGTCAGTTCCTTTACCTCAGCCTTGTAATGCTTGTCAAAAGCTACATAATAGTCACCAATCAAATGGTCCCCCTTCTTACCCGATGATTCAGGTGTTTCACCGTTACCATATTTCAACCAGGCCAGCATGGACTTACAGATATGGATACCACGGTCATTCACAATATTGGTCTTGACCACCTTATTGCCATTTGCCGCCATGACATTTGCCAAGGCATTTCCCAACAGGTTGTTACGGACGTGACCCAGATGAAGCGGCTTGTTTGTATTGGGAGAAGAATACTCAATCATCACCAACGGAGAGTTTTCCGTAGCCTTTTCAATACCGTATTCGGGAGCAGCCTGAATAGAATTCAAAAGTTCAATCCAACAATCCGAAGCAATTGTCAAATTAAGAAAGCCCTTCACTGCATTGTAGGCTGAAACCAATTCGGGAGCATGCTCTTTCAGGTATCCGCCTATTTCCTGTGCGGTCTGTTCAGGCCCCTTCTTAGACATTTTCAGAAAAGGGAAAACAACCAAAGTAAGATGTCCTTCAAACTCTTTCTTAGTCTTTTGCAGTTGTACCATTTTTCCGGGTACATCCTGTCCGTACAACGTTTTGATAGCGCTGATAATGGACGTGGTGAGTTTTTCTTCTATATTCATAATATGTACGTACACTTATTTGTTATTGGATTGCAAAGATAGACATTTTAGGCGAAATCCTTCCTATCTTACCTTAATTTACTATATCTCCTCTCTGCAAACGATACTTTTCCGACTGAAAAACGAATAGCCCACAAACGAATAAACATACAACAAGCAATAAAATATGTCTAAAAAATATTTTTATTCATTTTGATATTCAAGTAGATTTACTGTTGAAATCAAATTAAACAAATCAACACACAGGAATGCGATAAACAAATAGATTTGATCTATCCGCCCAATATTTAAATAAGACAATTCCTATTTTAACTACGTTAATAAAATTCCGTATAGTTTTGACTTTCAACAGGTTCACCATGAAAAAAATATTAAAATATATTATCCTATTTAAATCAAAATACATATATTTGCGATTGTTATTGAATATCACAATTATAAAATACACAAGCAAAAAGAGACCCTAATGAGGTTTGGATGGCCATAAAACCACTATTAGGAAATATGATAATGATAAAAAAGGTAGTATCACAATTTTAGAAAGAGAGTTCAATATATAATGCCTGAAAAATGGCAATGTACAAACCCCTAATAAAAGCCAAGTTTATATGAACAGATTTTCTTCATTATTATGTAGCTTGCTATTCTGCATGATTACATATGCACAGGAAATTACAGTAACTGGTAAAGTCACCGCAGGAGGCGAAGAGATGCCTGGTGTCACAGTAGCTGTAAAAGGACAAACTCGCGGTACCATCACTTCCATTGATGGCAGCTATCAGATTCAGGTTAATGGTAACGAAAGCCTGATCTTCTCTTTTGTAGGTTATGAAACAATAACCATACCGGTAAACAGACGCAAAGTGATTAACATAGAATTAAAGGAAGCAGCCCAAATGGTAGATGAGGTAGTGATAACCGTTCCTTACGGTACTGCCAAAAAATCCACATTTACAGGGTCTGCAAGCTATATTGCCGCCGGTACTATTGAAAAAGCACAGGTCAGTAGTGTATCAAAAGCACTGCAAGGAACTGTAGCTGGCTTACAGTCTTTTTCCTCCAGCGGTCAACCCGGATCAGACGCAACGATCCTGATTCGTGGAGTTGGTTCTGTAAACGCTTCAACCAATCCCCTCTATGTGGTTGATGGTGTTCCTTACGATGGTGCTCTTTCCTCCATAGCATCTTCAGATATTGCATCAATCACTGTATTGAAAGATGCAGCTTCCGCTGCATTGTATGGCTCACGTGCAGCAAACGGCGTAATTATGATTACCACCAAACAAGGAAATAAAGATAGCGCACCCACCGTTGAATTATCTGCCAAATATGGTTTTTCAAGCCGTGCACGGGCAGACTACGACCAGTTGAATACAAACCAATATTATGAATTATATTGGGAAGCCATGCGTAACTATCGTATGGACAACGGTTACTCTGCCGAAGAAGCTGCTGTATGGGCATCAAGCAATGTTACAGGCAATCTAGGCATCAATCCTTATGGCAGTGCTTATCCTGAACCAATCGGCCATGACGGAAAACTGGTAGCAGGCGCCAAACCATTATGGGACGACAGCTGGGACGACGCCCTTTCACAAGATGCGCACTATACAGATTTAAATGTACGCGTAAGTGGTGGTAGCAAAACCTCCAAGTACTTTGTTTCAGCAGGTTACATGGATGACCAAGGTGCTTATATCTGCTCTGGTTTCAAACGCTATACTCTCCGCGCCAACGTGACTTCAGATATCCGCAAATGGTTACAGATCGGATTGAACGTATCAGGAACTCATTCTGTTCAAGACTATCCCAAGCAAGATGACTCTACCATTTCCAATGTGGTCATGTTTGCCCGTTCGGTACCATCTTTCTATCCGGTATATCAACGCGATTTGGCAACCGGAGCATACCTGTTGGACGAAAACAATGAACGTATGTTCGATTATGGTGAGTATCGCCCGAACTCGTATGCAAAATATAATCTGCTGGCTTCCATGCCACACGATAAAAGTGAGATAAAACGTGATGCTGCCTCTTTACGTGGTTTTATCCAAATAACTCCGATCAAAGGGCTTGCTTACAAGATGTCTTTGAACATTGACTATAACAACAAAACAAATCATAACTACACCAATCCTACTTACGGTACAGGTTCTATCAGTGGTGGCAGCGTAAGCAAATACAACTACCGCACTACAGGCATGACTTTTAATAATGTCATTAATTATCAACACACGTTCAATGATGTACATGATATCCGTGTGATGGCCGGTCAAGAGTATTATGAATATAACACTTCCAATTTCGGCGGAAGCCGCAGCAAAGTCATCATGGATGGATTTTATGAGCCCGACGCAGCTTCCTCTTTAGGTGATTTTGGCGGAAACAGTGACCAATACAAGCTGTTAAGTTTCTTTGGAAGTGCTGAATACTCGTACAATCAAAAATACTTCTTATCGGCTTCTGTCCGTTCTGACGGTTCTTCCCGTTTCCATCCGGATCATCGTTGGGGTACTTTCTGGTCAGTCGGCGCATCTTGGAAAATCATGCAGGAAGAGTTTATGAAGGACACATCAGACTGGCTATCCAATTTGTCATTGCGTGCCAGCTACGGAGCACAAGGTAATGACCAGGTAGGTTATTATGCGTATCAGGCGCTCTATTCCATACGCAATAACCTCGGTGAATCCGGTTTGCACGCTTATCGTCTGGCAACTCCTAATTTATCATGGGAAACCAATCTAAATACTAATATCGGCTTGGATTTTGGTTTCTGGAACAATCGTCTAAATGGTACAATAGAATATTTTGAACGTCGTTCCAAAGATTTATTATTCTCTAAAGACTTAGTTCCATCTTCAGGCTTCTCAAGTATGGACGAAAATATTGGTGCTATCAAAAATTATGGATGGGAATTCCAAATCTCAGGATATCCTATCATGACTAAAGATTGGAAATGGAAACTTTCTTTTAATGCTACTACCTATAAAAACAAAATAACCTCATTGCCTGCCGAAGAAATGTGGAGTGGCAACAAGAAATGGGTGAAAGGAGGATCGTTATATGACTTCTATTTAGTAGAATGGGCTGGTGTCAATCCTGAAAATGGTAATCCTACGTGGTATCGTTACAATACCAACGGAGAAAAGATAACCACAGAAGACTATTCATCAACCACCCCGGACGACAAAGTAAAATGCGGCAATTCACTACCCGACTGGACCGGCGGTCTTCAATCAGATCTCTCATTCAAGGATTTTACATTATCATTCTTATTCTCTTATTCCATTGGTGGTAAAATCTATAATGGGGATAAAGTTTCATTGATGAGCCAAGGACCTACAGGCACCGGTTGGAGCGTAGATATGTTAGATCGTTGGACTCCTGAAAATCCCTATACCGATGTACCGCGTCTGACTACTTCTCCCAAAAGTTCATGGACAAACTCTTCAAACCGGTTCTTAGTTGACCGTTCATACTTACGTTTGAAGAATATTACATTCTCTTACAATCTGCCGAAATCATTGCTGAATACATTGACGCTGAAAGATGCAAGCATATTTTTTCAAGCAGAAAATATGCTGACATTAGCCAAACAACAAGGTCTAGACCCAGAGCAAACTTTCGGAGGCTCTACTTACTATCGTTATCCGGCAATGAAAACTATTTCATTCGGTATCAATGTGAAACTTTAATACAGAAAGAAGAATATGAAAACTATTTTAAAATATATATTTTCATTCGCACTGGGAAGTACAATGCTCACTTCCTGCGATTTGGATACAATTCCTACGACTTATGTAGATGCCGGTTCTGTTTTCGGTAAAACAGGAGATGCCGAAAAAGTACTTAATGGTGGCTGGAACTACCTGATGGAAACTTTCAATTCTTACGCCAACCCCGGCTATGGAGCAATGCTACGTGCAAATGACGCAATGGGTTCTGATGTAGTGTTAAATAGCAAATATGGCTTTAGGACACATAATGAGTTTTCTGCAATTTATGGAAAAGGAGGCACAAACACCTTGAGCTGGCTTTTAGCATACCGTGTAATCAACGACTGCAATGGCGTATTAGACAATATTGATGCTGCCGAAGGCACGCAAGCCGACAGAAACCGAATTAAAGGACAAGCATTGGCTTTACGCGGTTTCTTATACCTGCACCTGGCCTCTTGTTATTCCTTTGCTATTGATAAAGACCCGGACGCTGTATGTGCACCTGTCTATACACAGTCCACTGATGAAACAATTGCAGCAGAAGGAAAACCCGCATCAAGTGTCAGTGAAGTATATGCGCAATCCATCAACGATTTAGAAGAAGCATTAGAACTTATTCCCGAAACTTATGTACGTGATGCCAAACACAAAATTGACAATGAAGTTGTCCTAGGTATTCTCTCACGTGCCTGTCTTTATGCTCGTCAATGGGAGAAAGCTAAAACTTACTCGGACAAATTGTTAACTAAAAACAATTATCTAATGACCGAAAGTGAATATAAAGCCGGATTCAATTCTGTAGACAATAAAGAATGGATTTGGGGGCATGCCCAAACCAACGATCAAAGTAATGCTAGTTATCAATTCCATTATTTAGATACTACAACTAAAGGATCATACTATTATAGCTTCAATGTAGACCCTTACTTCCGTGATTTATTCGAAGATGGTGATTATCGTAAAGAAATGCTGTTCTGGGCCACAGATCCGGGAGCTGACGTCGCATCAGCAGCCTATGTATGGATGCGTAACTCTAAATTCAGATTCCGCGATATCGAAAACCAACTTGGTGATATCGTATTGATGCGCGTTGCCGAAATTTATTTGATAAATGCAGAAGCAAAAGCACATCTGAATGATCCAGATGCAATTAACAAATTAAATGATTTAAAAACAGCCAGAGGGGCAAAAACCATTCATACAAATCTTTCACAACAGGATCTATTGGAAACTATTTGGCTAGAACGCCGCAAAGAATTATGGGGGGAAGGATTCAGTTTGATAGACATTATCCGTAACCAACAGACCGTAGTCCGCAACGCATATCCCGAAGGGCCCATTGACTATATTTACACTGATGAAAACGGACAAACTCACACCCTGAAGAAAAAGACTCAAGGACATCGTTTCTTCAATTTCCCCGATAAAAGTGCATTCTGTCCAAACAGTAAATATTATTTGTACCGAATTACGGATTCGGAAGAGCTGGCGAACAAAAACCTTTACAAGGATCATCCTAAACTCTCAATTTATACCAAATAACAGCAAACTCTAACAAAGTAAAAACCCGTAGCAAAATGAACTGTTACGGGTTTTTTATTGTTCTCAAACAAATCAAAAGAGAGTATTCATTAATAAATTTATAGTTCCAAAGGATAACTCAAAATAGATTAATGAAACAGCTTTATAATAATCTGTATCATCATGATATCCTACCCTTTCTTACTTTATTCATTGCTACATAAAATAAGAAAAGGGAGCTTCTCTTCGGATTTTAATCATAAGAGATTTAAATTTCAATATCTCTTTAGAAACACATTCTTTCTGTTTTATTTCTTCTTCAAATCCTCAGGAGAAACCAACTTATAAAGCTTGTCACTAGGACGTACCTTATCGGGTACTTTAAAGGATACATGTTGACCTTTTCTTACCACATCCACCGGTTTCAAATCCACACGCGCCTCATCCAACGTCAGAAATACCGCTCCTGTAGTAGGTCCTGTGATCAGAAGCTTATCCCCTACTTTCATCTCAGCAGCTTCCACCAGAAACTCTGCAACGCCAATATTAGAAAAGTACTTGATTCCCTTACCCACATACACCTTACGCTCAGTAGCCTCCGAACCATAGTTCTTACTCCATTCACCCAAACGCTGTCCTAAATAATACCCATTCCAGAATCCCCGATTGAATACGGTCTTCAGCCGTTCATCCCAAGCCTGCTTCTTCTCCTCGGTAAAAGTGCCCTCCAGATAAGAACAAATAGCTTCTTTGTAACATTCCACCACGGTACGTACATACTCAGGTCCTCGGGCACGCCCTTCGATCTTGAAGACACGCACGCCAGCCTCTATCATCTCATCCATAAAATGAATAGTTTTCAAATCTTTAGGAGACATGATGTATTTATTGTCCACCTCCAGTTCAATATCACTCTCTTTATCCTTCACATCGTATGCACGGCGACATATCTGCATACAAGCCCCCCGGTTAGCAGAAGCATTCATCTCATGCAAACTGAGATAACACTTGCCCGACACTGCCATACAGAGTGCCCCGTGGCAGAACATCTCAATACGGACCAATTCTCCATTCGGACCTTTAATTTGTTCCTTCTGGATAGTATCATAAATCACCCGCACCTGCTTCAAATTCAATTCACGTGCCAATACCACTACATCGGCAAAGCGAGCATAAAATTTCAACGCTCCGGCATTACTGATATTTAATTGGGTGGAAAGGTGTACTTCCTGCCCCACCTCGCAACAATAAGCCATTACCGCCACATCCGCAGCAATCACGGCACTGATGCCTGCCTCCTTAGCCGCATCCACAATGGTACGCATCAAAGCAATATCTTCATCATAAATAATGGTATTGATCGTAAGATAGCTCTTGATGCCATGTTTATCACAGATCTGTGCTATCTCGCGTAAATCATTGACAGTAAATGTACTGGCAGAACGTGCACGCATATTCAGACTCTCAATTCCGAAGTAAATAGAATCCGCACCTGCCTGTATGGCTGCCGCCAGCGACTCACGTGAACCTACAGGAGCCATTATTTCAAAGTCTTTTATAGAAGCTTTCATTATTCTTTTGATTAATATATGTGCAAAGGTAGGCTTTTTTCCGTATTTTTGCAGCCTGATTTCACCACAGATTACACAGATTCACACAGATTATAAATTAATACTCAAATGAATCTGACTTTTCTGTAACCCAAAGATAAACATACAACAATGAAGATTAGAAATATAGACCTGGGCAGATACCCTATTTTCCTGGCTCCGATGGAAGATGTAACAGACCCCGCTTTTCGCCTGATGTGCAAGAAGTTCGGTGCTGATATGGTATATACCGAATTTGTATCGGCAGATGCATTGATACGCTCGGTAGGTAAAACGATGCAGAAGCTGAATATCAACGATGAGGAACGCCCCGTAGCCATCCAGATTTACGGCAGAGACACGGAAACAATGGTAGAAGCGGCGAAAATAGTGGAAGAGGCGCATCCTGACATCTTGGATATTAATTTTGGCTGTCCTGTAAAACGCGTTGCCGGTAAAGGAGCCGGTGCAGGTATGCTGCAAAATATCCCGCTGATGTTGGAGATTACCCGTGCTGTTGTGGACACTGTAAAAATTCCCGTTACTGTAAAAACACGTCTAGGCTGGGACAATGAGCATAAAATTATAGTAGATTTGGCAGAACAATTACAAGATTGCGGCATTGAAGCACTGACCATTCATGGACGCACCCGTGCACAAATGTACACTGGTGAAGCGGACTGGAGTTTAATAGGTGAAGTAAAAAAGAATCCCCGTATGCATATACCTATCATTGGAAACGGGGATATAACTACGCCACAACGTGCCAAAGAGTGTTTTGACCAGTATGGAGTAGACGCTATTATGATTGGCCGAGCCAGCTTTGGACGCCCGTGGATATTCAAGGAAGTAAAACATTATATAGAAACCGGTAAGGAACTCCCTGCCCTTTCTTTTGAGTGGCGGCTGAATGTACTCCGTCAGGAAGTGTTGGACAGTGTGAATCTGCTTGACGAACGCCGCGGTATTCTTCATGTACGCCGCCATCTGGCTGCTTCTCCCTTATTTAAAGGCATCCCCAACTTTAAAGAGACACGTATCGCCATGCTCCGTGCCGAAACCGTGAAAGAACTTTTCAGTATCTTGGATTATATCAGGGGGAATTACGGAATGAATTCTTAATGCTACAATGTGCTAATATGCTAATGTGCCAATTGCCATGCGGAATACAGCACAGCCAATTGGCACATTAATATATTGTAGCATTAACACATTATCTATTCCATTTTACGCAAACCTCTTTTGGGAGAGAAATCAATATCTTTAGGATTACCTTTATAAACCACCTCACCACTACTGGATGCTTTCGCAGTCAGCGAACCGGTCACATAACATTCCACATCACCAGAGGAACTGGCACTGGCAGTTACATTGACCGCCTTCATACCTTTTGCCTTTACATCCCCACTACTACTGGCTCTGTAAGAAGCGTTCTCACAAATACCTGCCAAAATCACATCTCCGGAAGAGCTGGCATCAGCAGATACATCAGCAGCGTTCAGATTCTTGACAGATACATCACCCGAGCTACTGGCATCAGCAGAGAAATTCGTACAAGATACCTTTTCCAGAATCACATCACCCGAACTATTAGCGGTAGCCGCAAAATCATCACAAGAAATAGTGCTTCCTGTTACATCACCGCTACTGCTAGCCTTAACAGTAACTTTCCCACTCGTTTTCAGTCCATTCTTTATAATAATATCACCGGAACTGGAAGCTTTCAAGCTGTTCACAGCCGGAGCAGAAACTCTTACTTCCTTTTTATGTTTTCCATTTATTGAAAAATTGTTTCTTGGTGATTTAAAACCAACCTTAAGTACTCCACCCTCTACACGGACATCAATATAGTCCACCAAATTGTCCGGAGCATATATTTCCACATCCTGTCCACCGGAACTTTGAGTATAGATTACATCCACCGAAGAACTGGTAGAGATAGCATTAAAACTACCCACATTCACTTTTTTGGTAACATAGTTCTTACTAGGAGTTATTCTCTCTGCACATGCTGTGGCAGACACTAACATAAGGGTCACCGCCATTAAAGTTGATACTAATTTTCTCATACTATTTTTGTTTTATTCATTAGACGTTATTTCTATGCCAAACGTTGCAACGTTTAGCCATTATTTTTAAAGCAATATTCATGCCAGCAACATTTATCACTGAAAATCAACAAGGTATAAACAAAACAGGGTGTCCGAAAATGGACACCCTGTACGCTTTTATATACTTTTTAAAACTATTTCAGCACAAGTTGGAAGACTACAGAAGCAAACCAACGCTTATACATATAAGTAGCCACAATATAAATACATACCGCCGAAATCCAGCCGGCAATAACATCCACCAAATAATGCGCCTGAATATAGACCGTAGCACAGCATAGAAGTACGTAGAACGGTGCCAAGAAATAACATAGTTTCTTATTAACGCGATAGGCCATAATCATCACAATGGTAGATATACCGACATGCGAACTAGGAAAAGCAGCAGTAGGGCGTTCCCCCACTTCCTGTGAGGCCTCTACCAAATTAAAGAAGAAACCATGATCAAAACCGGGACCGGGCAGCAGAATATCATTATTATTGAAATAATCACCGATAGCAGGGAAATGCTGCGCCATCACATTGTCCATTCCGATAGCAGGGAAATAGAATTGCGGACCGGCAACCGGAACCAATATATAAATAAGATAATAGATAAAAAACGAAGTGACCAGCACAAAAGAAACCTTTTCAAACCACTCAAAACGAAACAAGAAATAATAAATAGTCACAATCCCAATCATTGGATAATAAGCGAAATACCCCATATTAAATGGTTCACTGAACCACATGGAAGGAAAATGTTCACTAAATTCTACCGAAGGCTGGCAACGGAACAAAAACTGCTCCGCCGAAGCGAAGAAGTTATCCAGATTGGGAAAAAGACGATTAAATTCAAAGGTATCGGGATACCAATACGCTAAAAATGCCATCTGCACAGCCATTCGTATAAATGCCGTAAGTTTACACGGATACTTGCGATACAAATATATTAATGCAAACGTAATGGCCACAATGCCTGCACGCTCCAAAAGCATAATTACAGGGTGGTCCATACGAGGAAATAATATTAAAACCATTATGGTCGTGAGGGCATTATATATCAGACTAATGCTCTCAACGGCAAACAATCCTTTCACACTGTCTACCCGTTTGAATAAATTTAAAGCCATCCTTCTTTCTTATACCATGCAATGATTTCCTTTACTCCCTTGTCTAAAGGGTACTCAGGACGATATCCCAGTTCTTCCACCAAGGGTGAAATATCGCATTGCCAATTACGTTGTTTCATTATTTTATATTTGTCAGCATTCAGCGTACTTACCTTTCCCAGGCAACGCGCTGAAAATTCAGCGAGCAAAGATACAACTTTTAAAATAAATAATGGGCATTTAATGTGTATAACCCACGGATTACCAAGTTCTTTTTGTATCAAATCAGAAAAAGTACGGCTGGAATAGACATTTCCGTCACTAACAAAATAGGCGCGCTGCCGCACTCCATGTTCTATTGCCAAATAAACAGCTTGTACCAAATCCCTCACATAAATAAAAGTAAGATCCTGTCTTTTAAAACCAGGAGCAAAGTCTATATGCTGCTTGATAGACTTCGCCATCAGAAAATAATCGCGTTCACGAGGACCATAAACTCCAGTAGGACGAAAAATCACTGTCGGAAAATCATTCAATGATTGCAGGTAATGTTCCGACTTTAGCTTACTGACCCCATATGCAGTATTGGGCATTGCCGTATCACGCTCACTGATGGGTGCATAATTATCTTCATGAATAGGACCGAAAATACTAAGTGAACTGATATAGACAAATTGCCGGGGAACCATGTCCAAGGTTCTCAAAGCTTCTACAAAATTACGGGTATAGACATAATTGCCTTTGTCAAATTCGTCCTTATGGCGGCATTTAGTTACACCGGCACAATGAATGATATAATCCCATCCCCCATGCAATTGTTTATGAACAGCCAATTGCTCCGTCAATCTTCCGGGATGAGCAAAATCCAATTCGGCAAATTGAATGCGAGGATCTTTCAAATAGGTACGACTACTGCTTTTACGTACACCAGCCCATACCTGCATCTCTCTCTCCAATCCTCCTTCCACCAGGAAACTGCCAATAAATCCGCTTGCTCCGGTTACCAATACTTTCTTTAAGCAGCAAGTGTTCTTTTGTGCAAATTCTTCGTTATTCATTCTTCGTATGTTATTTCACCGGTTCCACATGAATACCCACATGAGTATCCTCTCCAAACTTTTCTTTCAATCTATGTTCAATACCAGTTGCCGTCTCGTGCGCTTTATGCAGAGAAATGTTCCCATCCATGCGTATATGAATCTCTATAGCATAATTGTTTCCGATGCGCCGCGTGCGTAAATGATGCGGTTCGCTGACTCCATCAAAAGATAACACAATTCCTTCTATCTCACGTTCCACACTATCCGGCAAAGACTTTTCCAGCAATTCATCCAGGCAAGGAACCAGCAGCCTGATGGAAACCCGCATAATAAAGAAACTGACTGTCACAGCGGCAATAGGATCGAGTACCGCCCAATGAGGACCAAGTAAAATCGCTCCGCCAATACCGGCAGCCGTACCAATGGATGATAATGCATCACTCCTATGATGCCACGCATTCGCCACAACAGCCTGTGAGTGGCATCTTTTCCCCACTCTGACTGTATATTGATAAAGTATTTCCTTCAACAGAATAGAAATAATGGCAGCAACCAATGCCAACATTCCCGGTTGACGAAGTTCCCCACCTCGTAGGAAAACCAATATATCTGTTGCTCCATTCCACAATATTCCAAATCCTACCCCCAATAATGCCATACCAATGAAAGCAGTAGCCAATGTTTCATATTTCCCATGACCATAATCATGGCTCTTGTCCACTGGTTTATTGGATATACGTACAAAAAGAATCACTACTACGTCCGTAATGAAGTCAGATAGAGAATGAACTGCATCTGCCAACATAGCAGCACTATGCCCTGCAATTCCGGCAAGGAATTTAAAAATAACCAGCAAGAAATTAACGAAACTCCCCACTAATGTAACTCTATAAATTTCTTTTTCCCTGATTTTCTTATCAAGTTCAGTCATAACAATTGTTTTAGAACGGACAAAGATAGCACGTTTCATTTAGATTCAACCAAATTTAATGTATCTATTGAACCGCTATTCCAATTATTTTGTTTACTTTGTAGCACATAATACATAAATATATCCCCTTATGGCTAAAAAGAAAGAAAAAAAAGCAGGGAAACGCATGAAAAAAAGCGAAATGTCTGAACGACTGATAAGCTTATTCCACACAAAACCGAACGAAACATTCAGTCTGAAACAATTATCAAGCAGTCTGAACCTTACTACACATCCTCTTAAAATGCTTTGTGCCGACATCATTACTGAAATGATTGAGGATGATTTTCTGCAAGAAGTAGAAAAAGGACACTACAAACTGAACGACCACGGTCTGATTATGACTGGCGTCTTTCAGCGTAAAAGCAACGGCAAGAACTCCTTCATCCCCGATGATGGTGGAGAAACTATTTTCATAGCCGAACGTAATTCGGCACATGCCATGAATAATGACAAAGTAAAAATAGCCCTCTTTGCCAAACGTAAGAACCGGAACCCGGAAGGTGAAGTGATAGAGATTCTGGAACGTGCCAACGATACTTTTGTCGGCACACTGAAAGTAGAGAAATTCTACGCCTTTCTGCTGACCGAGAACCGCACTCTGGCAAATGATATTTTTATCCCGAAAGATAAGCTGAAAGGTGGAAAGAATGGGGACAAAGCAGTCGTGAAAATTGTAGAATGGCCCGAAGAGGCAAAAAACCCGATAGGACAAGTCATTGATATTTTGGGAAAAGCAGGAGAAAACACAACTGAAATGCATGCCATTCTGGCCGAATTCGGCTTACCTTACGTATATCCCAAGAATGTAGAAACCGCTGCCGAAAAGATTCCGGCAGAGATTTCCGAGGCGGACTATGCAGAACGTGAAGATTTCCGCAATGTAACAACTTTCACCATTGACCCTAAAGATGCAAAGGACTTTGATGACGCGCTCTCCATCCGTCTCATCAAACCGGGACTATGGGAAGTAGGCGTACACATTGCCGATGTTACTCATTATGTAAAAGAAGGAGGCGTTATCGACAAAGAAGCTGAAAAACGCGCTACTTCCGTTTATCTGGTAGACCGTACCATCCCCATGTTGCCCGAACGGCTGTGTAACTTCATCTGTTCCCTCCGCCCCGACGAAGAGAAACTGGCATTCTCCGTCATTTTCAATATGAATGAAAAGGGAGAGGTGAAAGACTCGCGCATCGTGCACACCATTATAAAGAGCGACCGCCGTTTCACCTATGAGGAGGCGCAAAAAGTGATTGAAACGGGTGAAGGCGACTACAAAGAAGAAATTCTGGAACTGAACAAACTGGCACAAATCCTGCGTAAACAAAGATTGGCTGCCGGTGCTATTGACTTTGACCGCGTAGAAGTGAAATTTGAGATAGACGAAACCGGCAAACCGCTCAGTGTCTACTTCAAAGAATCCAAAGAGGCCAATAAGTTGATAGAGGAATTTATGTTGTTGGCCAACCGCACGGTTGCCGAAAAAATCGGTAAAGTACCTAAAAACAAGAAAGCCAAAGTATTCCCTTATCGTATCCACGACCTTCCGGACCCCGATAAACTGGAGAACTTGAATTGGTTTATCAATCGCTTCGGATATAAGATACGTACATCGGGTAGCAAAACTGAGATATCCAAATCCATCAATCGTTTACTGGACGACATAAAGAACAAGAAAGAACAAAATCTGGTGGAAACCGTATCCTTGCGTGCCATGCAAAAGGCCCGTTATTCCACACATAATATTGGCCACTATGGTCTGGCATTTGACTATTATACTCACTTTACCTCACCTATCCGCCGTTTTCCGGATATGATGGTTCATCGTCTGCTCACCCGCTATCTGGCAGGAGGACGTACGGTACAGGAAGCGAAATACGAAGAATTGTGTGACCATAGCTCTGAAATGGAACAAATCGCCGCCAATGCGGAACGTGCCTCTGTAAAATACAAACAAGTAGAGTTTATGGGTGAACGTTTGGGCATGGAGTTCGATGGAGTCATTTCCGGAGTTACCGAATGGGGACTTTATGTGGAACTGAACGAAAACAAGTGCGAAGGTATGATTCCCATGCGTGACCTTGGTGATGACTATTATGATTTCGATGAAAAGAACTATTGTCTGACGGGACGCCGGCATCACAAAAAATTCAGTTTGGGAGATCCGGTTACCATTAAAGTGGCCCGCGCCAATCTGGAGAAAAAGCAACTTGATTTCGCTTTGGTCGAGAAATAAAGATTAACATCCTGTTGTAGGGGCAGACTGGTTCTTCCCCTGCAACAAGACAATAGTTTCATTTACTTCACTCTTCTATTCAACTGATTATTCGCTTTATCCGGCTTCGATTTGCCGATCCGTTTACCACCGGACTTCTTTTTAGTTTCCTGTTTTGCCTTAAAAGCAAATGGATTTTTCTTATTTACCATAAATATTCCCTTTTTTCTGCAAAAATAAAGGATTAACATCAATATTCATTCTATTTATTGGCAATAATATAGAATTTACTTACTTTTGTCCTTCTAAAGCATTCAGTTCATGACTACATTCAATTACACGAACATATTAACGCAGGCAGTAGATGAATTATCTGAAAGCCAGTCCTATAAAGGATTATTCCACCAACACAAAGATGGAGATCCTTTACCATCTGCCAAATCCCTATACAAGATAGTAGAATTGGCACGCGCCATTATCTTCCCCGGCTACTTTGGTAATTCCACCGTTAACAGCCATACCATCAACTACCATATCGGTGTAAATGTAGAAACCCTGTTCGGCCTGCTGACCGAACAAATTCTGGCAGGACTTTGCTTCGGACAGGAAAACAGTAAAAATGCAACCGATGACAATGAACCGTGCAGAGAAACAGCCTCTTTGCTGGCAGCTCGTTTCATCAGTAAACTGCCCGAACTCCGCCGCATTCTGGCTACCGATGTAGAAGCCGCATATTATGGTGATCCCGCCGCCACATGCTTTGGTGAAATCATCAGTTGCTATCCGGCTATCCGCGCTATCAGCAATTACCGCATCGCACATGAGCTGTTAATACTGGGTGTACCTTTAATCCCCCGCTTCATTACAGAAATGGCACATTCGGAAACCGGTATCGATATTCATCCGGGGGCACAAATAGGACACCATTTCACTATCGACCACGGTACAGGTGTAGTAATCGGAGCGACCAGCATCATCGGAAATAATGTGAAACTCTATCAAGGGGTAACATTAGGAGCTAAAAGCTTTCCGCTAGACAATAATGGAAATCCCATTAAAGGCATTCCACGCCATCCTATTTTAGAAGACGATGTCATTGTATATTCCAATGCAACCATTTTAGGGCGTGTTACTATTGGCAAGGGTGCTACCGTAGGAGGTAATATTTGGGTAACAGAAAATGTACCTGCCGGATCACGTATCGTACAGCGAAAAAACAAAGACGAATAAAACCCCTTTGCCATCATAGAAATGCTGACATCACAAAATGGTCTAAAAAGTAGTATGGCAGCAAACTTTTTAATAAAACAGTAACTTCCTGTACACCTTCTTGTAACAGATAAACAAGATATTTGCAGTACGATAAAAAAGGAGGTATATATGGAACTTAAAAGCAATGAATATCAGATAGAATGTACACCCTACGGGGAATATTACGCCTTTTTAACAGACTACCACCAATGCTGCACTTACGGCGAAACTGCCGAAGAAGCATTGGAAACCCTGTCAGATATCGCCGATGAGTTTTTCTGCGAAATAAACGAAGTCTATCTGGCAGAAGAATTCGCATAAAAGTCACTCAACCTATTAATCATAGAATTTCTCTTACAGAAACCATACCTGTGTGATACAGATATGGTTTCATTTTGTCCTAAGCATGCCCCATACGGTAGAGACTGTACCCCAAATAAACCAAATACAAACAAGAGACCAGTATCATTAAAGCACAAACCACATATCCCTTACGTTTCTCATCCGTCAATTCCATTTTCATTCTGATTTCTATTTAAGTTTCTTGATTCAGCAAAAATGGCAAATTCCTGTGTAGAATTTATTTCTATAGGATAACAATTACATTGCCGGATACATATTTTGTCAATTTATTCCACAGATATACCCAATTCCGTTTTCAAAGAATTTTTATAATCAAAGGTAAATAAAGACCCCGGCAAGGAGCGTGGACGCCCCGATTTCATCCTCTTTTTTGCTTCATCAAACAGATTAATTCTCTAAATAATTGATTAGCAAACAGAAAATCATTAAATTTGTCCCATCAATTGAAATTACGTAATTATCATTTAAGATGAAGGAAGAATTCGAGCTAATCGCCAAGACTTTCCAGGGACTGGAAGAAGTACTGGCAAAAGAACTCACCGAGCTGGGAGCCAGCAATATAGAAGTAGGAAGACGCATGGTAGCCTTTACGGGCGATAAAGAAATGATGTATAGGGCAAACTTCTGCCTGCGTACTGCCATCCGCATCCTGAAACCCATCAAACATTTTGAGGCGAAGAATGCCGATGAAGTTTACGAAGCTATCAAGGCCATTGCGTGGGAAGACTTCTTGGATAAAGATAAAAGTTTTGCCGTAGACGCTGTGGTTTTCTCGAACGAGTTCCGTCACTCCAAGTTCGTAGCCTACAAAGTAAAAGACGCCATTGTGGACTATTTCCGTGAAAAGACAGGAGAGCGCCCCTCGGTACGCATCAACCATCCCGATGTGGCACTGAACATCCATATAGCCGAAAATAAATGCACTCTGTCACTGGATAGTTCGGGCGAGTCACTCCACCGCCGGGGTTATCGCCAGGAAGCTGTAGAAGCTCCTTTGAATGAGGTACTGGCAGCCGGTATGATCCTGATGACCGGATGGAAAGGCGAATGTGATTTGATAGACCCGATGTGCGGTTCAGGAACAATACCTATCGAAGCCGCCCTGATAGCACGTAACATCGCTCCCGGCGTATTCCGCAAGGAGTTCGCTTTTGAAAAGTGGAACGATTTTGATCAGGAACTATTTGACCGCATCTACAATGATGACTCACAGGAACGTGAGTTCACACATAAGATTTTTGGATATGACAATAATCCGAAAGCAAATGAAATTGCCACTCACAATGTGAAAGCAGCCGGACTGAGCAAGGAGATTATCTTAAAAATCCAACCGTTCCAGCAATTTGAGCAACCCAAAGAAAAAAGCATCATCATCACCAACCCTCCTTATGGAGAACGTATCTCAACCAATGATTTGCTGGGCCTGTATCAAATGATAGGCGAACGTCTGAAACACTCTTTCACCGGCAATGATGCATGGGTACTAAGTTACCGTGAAGAATGTTTCGACCAGATTGGTTTAAAGCCTTCTATAAAAATCCCCCTGTTCAACGGTTCGTTGGAATGTGAATTCCGCAAATACCAATTATTCAACGGCAAATTCAAAGAATTCCGTAGTGAGAACGCCGATCAGGAATTCAAGCCCCGCCGGGAAGAAATCCGCCCGCGCCGTAACACGGAAAAGGTAGAATATGGAGAACGCAGAGAACGTCGTAGTTTTGACAACAGACGTGAAGGACACGGAGAGTACAAAGGAGGAGAGCGCAGAGAAAGACGCTCTTTTGATGACAAACGTGAGGGACGTGGCGATTTCAAAAGAGGAGAACACCGCAACTTTGGTGACAGACGTGAAGGCCGCGACAATTTCAAAAGCAGTCCCCGTAAATTTGACGACAATAAGGAAAAGACAGAAGAATAAACAGTTATGAGAAAATTAATCAATCTGATTGCCTTATTAATCATGGCTTCATCTGTAACATGGGCACAAGACAAGAAAAGTTTCACACTGGAAGACTTGATGCCGGGAGGAAACAATTATTATAACCTGCTTCCACAAAATCTGTATGGTTTGCAATGGTGGGGAGATGTATGCATCAACGCCGACATAGAAGAGGTAAAAACCATCCAGCCGGCAAATGGGAAGGAAAACGTACTTATCACTTTGCAGGAAGTGAATGAACTGTTGGCAAACAAGGAATTAGGGAAAATCAACCACTTCAGGAATGCATCTTTCCCATACGCTGAAAAGATGATGCTGGTAAATACCACATCCAATAAAGTGCTGATCGATTTAACTAAAAAGGAAATAATATGGAGTCAGCCTCTCTCTCCTAAAGCCGCCAACCAGGACTGGAACAAGGAAAGCCGTTCATTGGCTTATACCCTTGACAACAATCTGTTTGTAACGACTGCCGACGGGAAAACGCAACAAGTCACCGACGAACCGAAAGGCATCGTATGCGGACAAAGTGTACACCGTCAGGAATTTGGTATCTCGAAAGGTACTTTCTGGAGTCCGAAAGGAAATCTGCTTGCTTTCTACCGCATGGACGAAAGCATGGTAACCGATTATCCACAAGTAAATACCTCCACCCGCATAGCGACACTGGAGCCGGACAAGTATCCGATGGCAGGAATGACCAGCCACAAAGTGACTGTCGGCATCTACAATCCGGAGACCCAAAAAACAGTTTATCTGAAAGCCGGAGACCCTACCGACCGTTATTTTACCAATATCAGCTGGAGTCCTGACGAAAAAAGCGTTTATGTCATTGAACTGAACCGTGACCAGAACCATGCCCTGCTATGCTGCTATGACGCGGAAACAGGAGAGCCACTGAAAAGCAATCCCCTTTACGAAGAGAAGCATACTAAATATGTAGAACCCCAACATCCCATCGTCTTTCTGCCGTGGGACCACACGAAGTTCATCTATCAGAGCCAGCGCGACGGCTACAACCATCTTTACCTGATGGACACCAAGACTTCCGTATATCCGGAATCACATGGAGCCGCGGCCGGAGGTTCTTACCGGGAAAGCTACAAGACCAGACAGCTTACCCAAGGCAACTGGGTAGTACAAAACATCCTCGGATTCAATGAAAAGACCAAGGAAGTCATCATCATGAGCACAGAGGTTTCCCCTTTGCAGAGCAACGCATACGCTGTGAATGTAAAGACAGGCAAACGCCGCCTCATCGGCAATAAAGACGGTATGCATCATGTACAACTGTCCGGTAGCGGCAACTATGTGATAGACAATTATACTTCTTTCACCATTCCCCGGAATATCGAGATCGTTCCCACTTCCGGAAAGGGAAAGACTATCAGCCTGTTGACCGCCACCAATCCGTTGGAAGCATACAATATGCCCGAAATCACTGTCGGTACCCTCAAGGCAGCCGACGGCAAGACCGACTTATACTACCGCCTGATAAAGCCGGTGAATTTTGACCCCAACAAAAAATACCCGGCCGTAATCTACGTGTATGGCGGACCACATGCCCAACTAATCCACAACAACCGCAACTATGACGCCCGCGGATGGGATATTTACATGGCACAACTGGGTTACGTCATGCTGACCGTTGACAACCGGGGCAGTGACAACCGGGGACTGGAATTTGAGAACTGTACGTTCCGCCAATTGGGAACCGAAGAGATGAAAGACCAGGTAAAAGGAGTGGATTTCTTAAAATCATTGGGTTATGTGGACAATAACCGCATTGGCGTACATGGTTGGAGCTTCGGTGGTTTCATGACCACCAACTTGATGCTGACTTACCCCGAACTATTCAAAGTAGGAGTAGCCGGCGGTCCTGTCATCGACTGGGCTTACTACGAAGTAATGTACGGCGAACGCTACATGGATACTCCGCAAACCAACCCCGAAGGCTACAAGAACGCCAACCTGAAGCTGAGAGCCGGAAACCTGAAAGGACGCTTGGAAGTGATCATTGGCGCCAATGACCCCACTTGTGTTCCCCAGCACAGCATCAGTTTCCTCCGTGCCTGCATTGATGCCGGAACCCAACCCGATTTCTTTATGTATCCGGGCGACGGTCATAATATGTTCGGACGCGACCGTGTGCACTTGTATGAACGCATTACACGCTATTTTGAAGACCACTTAAAATAAACAAAAGATAAGATTATGAAACTGTTGCTATTAGGCTCAGGCGGACGTGAACACGCCCTGGCATGGAAGATTGCTCAAAGTCCCAAAATCGAGAAACTCTATATCGCTCCGGGAAATGCCGGCACAAGTAATGTAGGCGAGAATGTAGCGATTAAAGCAGATGACTTTACAGCAATCAGAGAGTTTGTAGTAAAGAATAATATAGATATGGTAGTGGTAGGTCCCGAAGACCCGTTAGTCAAAGGAATCTATGACTATTTCAAAAAAGATGAAGCGCTGAAAAACATTCCTGTTATCGGGCCTTCAAAAGCGGGTGCGGTACTGGAAGGCAGCAAGGAGTTCGCCAAAGGCTTCATGCAACGCCATAATATCCCGACAGCCGGTTACAAAAGTATCACTGCCGCAAATCTGGAAGAAGGACTAGCCTTTCTGGAAACATTGGAAGCTCCATACGTACTGAAAGCCGACGGTCTTTGCGCCGGAAAAGGCGTACTGATTCTGCCCACCCTGGAAGAAGCCAAGAAAGAATTGAAAGAAATGCTGAGCGGAATGTTCGGTGACGCTTCCGCCACCGTAGTGATTGAAGAATTCCTGAGCGGTATAGAATGTTCCGTATTCGTTCTGACCGATGGAAAGAACTACAAGATTCTGCCCGAAGCAAAAGACTACAAACGCATCGGCGAAGGCGACAAAGGGCTGAACACCGGTGGTATGGGTAGTGTATCTCCTGTTCCGTTTGCCGACAAAGCATGGATGGAAAAAGTGGAAGAACGTATCATCCGCCCCACAGTAGAAGGACTGGCAGCAGAAGGCATCGACTATAAAGGCTTTATCTTCTTCGGCCTGATTAATGTAAAAGGCGAACCGATGGTCATTGAATACAATGTACGCATGGGCGACCCGGAAACGGAAAGTGTCATGCTGCGCATCAAGAGTGACTTGGTGGAACTGCTTGAAGGAGTGGCAACAGGCAATCTGAATGAAAAAGTCCTGGAGATAGACCCCCGTTCGGCAGTATGCGTCATGCTGGTATCCGGCGGATATCCGGAACATTATGACAAGGGATTTGCCATCAGCGGAGTAGAAGAGATTGAAAACAGCATTGTATTCCATGCAGGAACAGCACTGAAAGACGGACAGGTAGTCACTAGCGGCGGACGTGTCATTGCAGTCAGCTCCTACGGTGCCAATAAAGAAGAAGCCTTGGCACAATCATTCGCCAATGCGAAGAAAATCAATTTCGACAAGAAATATTTCCGTTCAGATATTGGATTCGACCTGTAATCAGCGGACTATCACCCCATGGCAGGCTATGACAAATTCCAAATAGATATGGCAAAGGGAAGATTCACCTTCCCTGTTGCCATCCTTATATGCCTGCTTCTCCGGATCATCACGGGCAATGAATGGCAGGATGTAATCAATTTGCTGGTCTGTGCTTTGACTGCCTATCTGCTGATCGAGATAAACACCGCCTTCACGCTGATACGGACACGCAGTACCTTGCATGTCAGCTTTTACGTATTCCTGTCCACGGCCTGCCTGTTTCTGCATTCCTTCCAGTATGCCGTTTTTGCGCCACTCACTTTTCTGATCGCTATTTCCCAATTATTCAGCAGCTACGAATCTCCCTATCCGGCGGGAAGTATATTCCACGCTTTCTTTTTCATCGGACTGGGAAGCCTGTTGTTTCCACAGTTGCTTTATTTTGTACCTCTGTTCTATTTGGGGATGATCAGTTTCAGATCCCTGTCACTCAAAAGTTTCTTTGCCGGACTTACAGGACTCTGTGTGCCCTACTGGCTCTTTTTCGGCTATGCGTTCTATTACGACAAAATGAATCTCTTCTATCACCCTTTACAGGAGCTTATTCATTTTCAACCCATCAGTTATGGGACATTAGGGATGGACAGAATCATATCCTGTGGAATCATCACCTTGATATCACTGGTCAGCAGCGTGCATTATTTCCATGTTTCTTATTTAGACAAGGTACGCACGCGTATATTCCTTTTTTTCCTGATCGCCGTTGAAGCCTGGATTTATTTACTGGGTATCTTACAGCCACAGCATTTCGACATCCTGTTGCAGATGCAGGTCATTGTAGGATCCATTTTAACAGGACATTTATTTACTTTAACCCACAACCGCTTTACCGGCATCTTTTTCATCATTACATTTGTTCTATTAATAGTTCTAACTATATACAATTTATGGATGCAATTCTTCAATTCCTGATCGACTGGGGATATT
The DNA here is from genome assembly GCF_031119655.1 of Phocaeicola sp. GP0067. Classification (NCBI taxonomy): domain Bacteria; kingdom Pseudomonadati; phylum Bacteroidota; class Bacteroidia; order Bacteroidales; family Bacteroidaceae; genus Phocaeicola; species Phocaeicola sp. GP0067. The sequence continues at coordinate 247,254 of NZ_JAVHZY010000001.1, read as the reverse complement.
GGGGTCTTTTTCTAGGCTCTTTTATAGCCGGAAGTGTTCTTCCCTTCAGTTCGGAGGCCGTATTGGCAGCCTGTGTAGGTCCGTTGGGCTTAGACCCGGTGATCAGTATAACCGCCGCCACCGCCGGCAATGTTGCCGGAGGCATGACCTGCTACTGGATGGGACATCTGGGCAATATGGAATGGATCGAGAAATATTTTCATGTAAAAAAAGAGAAGATGGACCGTGCGGAGCGGTTTGTACACGGACGGGGTGCCTGGATGGCTTTCTTCGCCTTTATCCCTATTTTGGGAAGTGCCATATCCATTGTATTGGGCATGATGCGTGCCAATATATGGATTGTCATTCTCGCTATGACCATCGGAAAGATACTCCGCTACGCCTTATTGGTATGGGGAGTATTGGAAGCCTCCGCTTTAATGCATTAAAATTATGAAACTGGAACAAACAGCAGATGGAAGTTATACCCTCTATGTACCCGAACTGGACGAACATTATCATTCGGTGAAAGGGGCACTGACGGAGTCACAACATATTTTTATCGAAATGGGATTAAAGCATTCTCCCGTTTCCGAGCCCCACATTCTGGAGATAGGACTAGGAACAGGGCTGAATGCCTTTCTGACACTGCTTTCAGCAGAAGAGACCCGACGGAAAGTACATTATACCGGTATCGAACGCTATCCGTTAGCCGAAGAAACCTTGAAGCAACTGGACTACCCCCGCCTGATCGGCAAACAGCATGAGGAGGATTATTACGCCATTCACCGGGCGCCCTGGAACACAGAAACAGAGGTATCCCCTTGGTTCACATTACATAAAATTGAAGATGATTTTACCCGGCTTTTCAACCCGGAGGAAGGCAGCCGTCCCGCCGTTCCCTTATACGATATCATCTACTTTGATGCCTTCGCTCCCGAAAAACAACCCGAAATGTGGGAACAATCTCTTTTCGATACTTTATACAAGGTATTGAATGAAGGAGGTATCCTGACAACTTACTGTGCCAAAGGGGTGGTAAGAAGGATGCTGCAAACAGCCGGATTCACAGTAGAACGCCTTCCCGGCCCTCCGGGGGGAAAACGCGAGATACTGCGGGCAACCAAGTCTGATTAAACTTCTAGGACCGAAACTGATGAATGGTCAAGTTTCACCTAAAACAGTAAAACCGTTGTAAAATCCTTCAAATCCGTCATATACGCATAACTGCATATTTATCAGCAAATTACCATGAAACATTCATCGCTGAATCCGTCATAGATTCTTCATATTCTTTCTCCACGCTGAGATGATTGCCGTTATATACATAAAAAATCTCCGGCTTGTCACAAGCCAGAGATTCTGTTTTATAAATCTAAAGTTTTTATTATATAAGATTCTCCTGTCGGAGAAAGTCTTATCTTGGAATTGTTAGTGAGAGTGCCCCGAAAGTCACTCTCACTTTTTAAGACTCTATTATTAGATCCAATTAGTTCAAAGTCTGTACATAGAATGTCAAGTCTTTAGTCATACCAAATACATCTGTGATATGATATGTGATTTCAATAACCTTACCATTACCTACTTCTTTGGCAATATCAAACTTCATCTTGTTGGTATTGGCAGTTTGAGCAGCACCGTCTAAGATATAAGTCACCACATTTGTAGCCTGTTGATCCATCTTGGCAGAAGGATACAAGCCATAGAATGAAGGATCAGCCTTATCTACAACAATGCTTTGTCTGTTATTTACCAATGAAGAGTTCAATTCGGCACGTAATGCAGCAGTTACACCTTGTGCGGCAGCACGGTCAAACAGATAGTACGGTTTGTCGAATGCATCAGCCAAAGTGAAATCAGTATTGCTTACTTCGAATGCATACTTCAAAATTGTCTGCAAACCATCTGTTGAATAAACAGCTTTTGCAATGAACGGATTCTCTTTTGTACCCTTAGATGCTACTTTTGCAACCTTAGAGTCAGCAATACGGCTGGCAAACTGTAATATAATATCATCCTTAGCTTCTGTATAAACATTGAAGTGATGATATTTAACATCGGTCAAAGTATATGCATCCATGTTGCCGGCTGTGCCATAGAAACCGATTGTATTCCATTCAGTATATAATGAGCTATTTGAGATACCGGCAAGAGTTGCATAGCTTTCATTAGTCTTACCAATAATTTGGAACGAATTAGTCGGAACCAATACTTCATACCAGTTAGCTTCAACATTTGCTTGTGCATTGTAAGCACCATTCTGGTAGTTATAAACTCCCTTGAATGCATCACGCATATCAGCTGCAACAGCATCATAACGGTCCAACAGTTTTTCACCATATACTTTCAATACATCATTTCCGTCTTTGTCTTTAGACCAAGCAGATGTACGGTTAGCTACAGATTCACGTTTGATCGGACAGTTAGTAGGCATCTGCAATTCGAATGAGAAGTTCATTCTTGCCACTTCGTATTGATCATAACGAGTTGCGATTTCTACACGGAATGCGTTGTCCAAAGGCAATGCAATCTTCGTGTTGTCACCACTATACTGACGACCGTCTGTTGTGTAATAAGGAGCAGTTACATGTCCTCCTAATTCGCTGTCAACCTTGAATGTTACCTTCAATGCGGTAATCTTATCCAAATCACGGATGTTTCCGGTCAGACAAGACTTGCCGGTTGCGTCTACATAATCAAATTCAATGTATTTGTCCAGCAATGCACCATTGTATATAACACGGTCCCAAGTACCTTGGTTGTTGATAGGATCACCACCAGTCAGTTCTACATTGAAATCAAGGTCATTGCTACCATATCTCTTATCGAATACACTTCTGTTGATTTCTTGTGGATCAGTTGAATTACCCATGCTGCGTGCAATCGCATCAATCCACTTCATCTTGCCTGCATCTCCCAATGTGTTGAAGAATTCTGTCAAGTCAAGTGCCTTGCTCCATCCATACCATCTGGTTTGATCGGCAATAACCGTAGCATTGAACGGTGCAACGATATCTTCCAGGAACTTGTCAGGAACAGTCACAGCCTCATCATTAAAGTTGACAGAGAAGTAAGTCTTACCTTTCTGACCGTTTATCAAGATGTAGTTGTAAATGAACGGAATAGTATTGTTCACTACAGCTTCTTTCTTAGCGATGAAACGATAACCGTCTGCAGTAATCTCCACACCATATTTTCTGATGGATTCATCTGTAATCTTGCTCTTGTCTATTTCCAGATAGTAGTCATATACCAATACAGAATCTTCTGCCCATTGATCATAGCCGTCAGAACTAAATCCTAGCATATCGAAGGAAGGAGTATATTCCTTTCCATACAAGAATGAGCTTCCTGAAGGAGCAAATGTCAAACCATTAATGTGAATGTTTTCAGTTGCGTTTACATTGCTGGCTTTGAATGTATATACAAACGGGGATTTTACTACTTCTCCATTATTTTTTGATGTAGCTTTCAGTGCAAACAGGTACTTGTCACCATCATTAGCCTTGAACTGGCCTGCATAGTCAGGACGTCCCTGGCTTCCGGCTGCATCCAAATCCCATTTCTGCACGTCACGAGGCAGTAACCACATACCGTTGGCCGATGTGGCACGGGTAGCTGTAGTAGCTTTGCCGGTCCATGCTTGGGGAGCACCAAAATTCAATCCCCAAGGAGTGGTGTTGTCTGTAGAAACAAACGCCCAGTCATAAGCGTCAGCATCAGCACCTGCGGGATTCACTTGCATCTTGATGTCGCGGTCGGCAGTAGGATACATACCTTTCAACATTTTGCCGTTTACAGCTTTATGTCCTGCCCAATCCACGTCATTATTCAATATACCATAATAGATATCGAAATCTTGAGCATAGTTTTGTCCGTTCAGTTCAGGAATAATGCTTAACAATGCAGCTCCACCCGGAATAAAGATAGTCTTCGGCTCACCGTTTGCTTCTGTTACAGTGAAGTTGTAACCACCGGCAACTTCAACCACTCTCAGACCACCGGCAATGTATTTGGTATCCACGTATGCACCTTTTTCAGCATCCCATACCTGCCAATAACCGGTTTCCTCGTTCACTTTGGCATCATGTCCGGCAGCGGCAGCATCACCCGGTTCGCCCTGGTCACCCTTGTCACCCTTATCTCCTTTTGCAGGATATTCAGATTTCACACCGTCAAATGCCCAGTAACCGTCAATGATGGTCACAACTGTACCATTCTTACCGTCTTCACCCTTGTCACCTTTGATAGTTTCAATGGTACTTGTAGAATTGTCACTCCAGGTTACAGTGATACCGTCACCGTTCTTCACTACGTTGGTAACATACTTACCAGCATCAACTTTTGCCTGTAAAGCTGAAAGAGCCGACTTGATATCGACCAGTTCCTTGTCGATGCGGTCAATGTCCTCATCATAGTCTTTACAAGACACAAATGTTCCTGTTGACGAAACCATCAAGGCTCCGAACAGAACTGCACTTAAAAACTTTTTGTTCATAAATAAAGATTTAAATTTATAAATTTAAAAAACTAAAAATTGGTTATACATATACTGTTATAAAAGGACTTCATTCTCTATTTCCAAGTTCACCAGGTTCCTCTCGCGCGCCGCATACCGTTTCGGAGTCATACCCGTCTGACGGACGAAAGCCAGATAGAAAGGACTCTTCGAACCGAAACCGCTCCGTGACGGAACCTCGCCCAGCGGACAACCGCCGTTGCGAAGCAGCTCCTTAGCGTATTCCACCCGGTAGCGGTTAAGCAACTCCTTCAGATGACAACCGAAGTAGCGGTTCACCGCATTGCTCAGGTAAGTCTGGTTTGTTTCGAGCATCATACTCAGTTTCTTTAACGAAAGAGAGGAATCGAGGAACGCCCGGCGTATCTCCAACTGATACAATATACCTTTATATATAAGGCTGTCTGCCGGACGGACATCCGACAGTGACGAGAACCGCGCCGTCCATTCGCGACCGGCGGCACGATAGAGCAATGTCTTCTGCCTTACAGAAGTGCTGCTCGTCTTTTTACGTCTCAGAAACAGGTATTCCATCTAAACTCGTTATTCGTTCTTATTGGCCTTTTATGCAGATCTCTTAGTAAGAGATCTACAAACTGACGATAACAGGCTTTAAATCAAAATATTAACTATACAGATACAAGATTAAATCAGAGCCGGTAGAACCAGAAGAAATACTTTTTTTCACAATATTCCATATTTTTTCCGCGAAAAGTGTACTAGTTATCAAAACTTTCCTTATTTTTGCACGTGAAATGTCGATCTCTTACTAAGAGATTTATACTTTTTTCATCTTCCATACATACAATAACCCATTGATTTTCAATCATCCACAATCAGTTCCTATTCCTGCTCTTAACATATAGTAAGATAAATACATGAACAAAGATTGAAAGGATTTTTTTACAAATCTTATTCTTCACGAATACAAGAGCCTTATATGGCATCTTAAAAAGATTGACAAACGACAAGACACTTCCCACCAAATATAAAGCGCATATTTATAGAGAACGATAAAGAGTACATAGAATGCCATATAGAATCTCTTACCTGAAACCAAGGCTTCTCATACAGCCACAGAATAGCCGTATGAAAAGCCCTAACCAGACTGAAATTGCTTATCAATTGAGCAATTTGGGGAGTATTTGTACCCGATTAATGAGCAATTTGCGTATATTTGTTGTTGTTAAACAGAAAAGATAACATTCATGAAAACCAGACATCACATATTTTCCCCATTGCATCCCGGCAAAAGTATCCTTTGTTCGTGCTGCATGGTACTGATAGTGTGCCTGTTTACCGCCTGTGACAGTAAACAGTCCACTTCCACAAAACCGACCCTGACTGTCACCCTGGAACCCTTGCGCTATTTCACAGAAACCATTGCAGGCGATAAATTCAAGATAGTCAGCATGGTTCCGAAAGGAAGCAGCCCCGAAACCTACGACCCTACCCCCCAACAACTGGTCAATCTGGATAAAAGCACCGCCTACCTGCGCATCGGCTATATCGGTTTCGAACAAGCCTGGATGGATAAACTGACCACGAATGCCCCTCATCTGAAAGTATTCGATACCTCAAAAGGAATAGACGTCATACACGAAACAGGACACAACCACGGTGACCATCATCACGAAGGGGGTATAGAGCCTCATATATGGAACTCCGCACGCAATGCCTCAGTAATCGCCCGTAATATCTACTCCGCCCTGAGTGAACTGGACAGTGCAAACGAACCTTATTTCAAGCATCGGCTGGACAGTCTGCAACAAATTATCGCACAGACAGATACGGACGTTCGTGACCGGCTACAGAATGCCGATACCACTTTCCTTATCTATCATCCGGCACTCAGTTATTTTGCTAGGGACTACGGATTAAAGCAAATCAGCATAGAAGAAGGAGGAAAGGAACCCTCACCCGCCCATCTGAAAAAACTGATAGAAACCTGCCGCCGGGACAATGCCCGGGTTATTTTTGTCCAACAGGAATTCGATACCCGCAATGCCCGGCTGATAGCAGATGAACTGGGAGTCACCGTTGTTCCCATTAATCCGCTAAGTTATGAATGGCGGGAAGAGATGATCAATGTAGCAAATGCACTTGCCAAATAACAGAGCCTTATGACGAATCCCATTATACAACTTACAGATATTTCCGCTTCTTACGATGAGAAGACAGTACTGAGTCACGTCAATCTCACGGTATATGAACGTGACTTCCTTGGTGTAATCGGCCCCAATGGTGGCGGAAAAACCACACTGATCAAGATCATACTAGGGTTACTGAAGCCCGCTTCGGGCAGTGTCCGTTTCTATAAGAACGAAAAGGAAGTACCCGAAATAGCCATGGGATACTTACCACAATACAACAGTATTGACAAGAAATTCCCCATCTCCGTATATGAGGTGGTATTATCGGGGCTCAACAAACAGAAGTCCCTGTTCCACCGCTACACCCCCGAACAGCATGAACTGGTGAGCCGGATTATTGCCCGCATGGGTCTGGAAGGTTTGGAAAGCCGTGCCATCGGCGAACTGAGCGGAGGACAACTGCAACGCGCGCTCTTGGGACGCGCCTTGGTTTCAAACCCTGAGGTTGTCATTCTGGACGAACCCAATACCTACATTGACAAACGGTTTGAGGCCAAACTCTACTCCCTGCTGGAAGAAATCAACAAGGAACGGGCCATCATCCTGGTAAGCCATGACATAGGCACTGTGCTGCAAAATGTAAAAACCATAGCGTGCGTCAACGAAACGCTGGATTATCATCCCGATACGGAAGTACCCACCGAATGGCTGGAAGAGCATTTCGGATGCCCCATCGAACTGTTAGGACATGGAAACTTCCCTCACCGCATCTTGAAATGCCATCATCACGACGAATAAATCCGATTATCGTGACCTAAGCCTTTTCATGCGGCAGGTTAAGCCCTATCCACCTTATCATTAAGCATTTTCTTACGGCAGACTTCTACAGTCGCCGGCAGTGCTCCGTACAGTCCATTGCAACAGACCGTACGGACTACCATAGCAGACTGTACAGTCCACTGTAGCGGTCTATACTGGTTTACCGTATAAAAGACCTTAACCTAACCATCAATCAAGCTTAACCATAGAGTAGAAAAAGGTTAGGAATCCAAAGGTTTCCTTCATCTGTACAAACTGAAATTTCAGAACACAGTATACAAACCAGCAATAAAACATAGAAATTCCGTTAAGGACTGAAAGAAACATTTTCTGCCGCATTCCCTAAGGATAACACTAAATAACAGACCATTGCCTCCCTATTCCAACTTTCTTTCGTATCTTTGCGCCCATTGAACGTTAACGAAACAATAATATATTCATGAAACAGTACAAATTAGTCAACAACCTGGTAGGTTGGTTAGCTTTTGTCATCGCAGCTTATACTTACTGCATGACTATAGAACCGACAGCCAGTTTCTGGGATTGTCCGGAGTTCATCACCACCGGCTATAAATTAGAGGTAGGCCACCCGCCCGGTGCACCCTTCTTTATGCTTACCGCCAACTTATTCAGCCAATTTACAAGCGACCCCAGTCAAGTAGCCAGAATGGTCAATACCATGAGCGCTCTGATGAGTGCGGCTTGTATCCTGTTCCTTTTCTGGAGTATAACCCATCTGGTGAAAAAACTGATATGCCCCGATGACAAGGAGATGACCTTGGGCAAACTCATTACCATAATGGGGTCAGGACTGGTGGGAGCCTTGGCTTATACATGGAGCGACACCTTCTGGTTCAGTGCCGTAGAAGGCGAGGTATACGCTTACTCCAGCCTCTTCACCGCAGTCGTATTCTGGTTGATTCTAAAATGGGAATCCGTTGCCAACGAGCCTCACAGCGACCGCTGGCTGGTTCTGATTGCTTACCTGACCGGACTTTCCATCGGTGTGCACTTGCTGAACTTATTGTGTATTCCGGCCATTGTACTGGTGTACTATTATAAAAAGAATCCCGATGCCAACCTCAAAGGCAGCCTGTTGGCACTTACAGGCTCCATGGTGTTGGTTGCAGCAGTGCTGTACGGTATCGTGCCGGGCGTAGTAAAAGTGGGAGGATGGTTCGAACTGCTGTTCGTCAACAGTTTCGGTATGCCTTTCAACAGCGGTCTGATAGTCTACATCATTCTACTCGCCGCATCCATTATCTGGGGTGTTTACGAAAGCTATACGGAAAAGAGCCGCAAACGCATGAATATTTCCTTCATGGTAACTATCGCCATGCTGGGCATCCCCTTCTATGGCTACGGATGGAGCAGCGCCTTGATAGGCATTATCATACTAGGAATCTTGGGCGTTTATCTGTTTGCTGATTTGAACAAGAAATATCAGATTAGCGCACGTACTTTAAACACCTCTTTGCTGTGCATCATGATGATTATGGTAGGATACTCCTCATACGCCTTGATTGTGATCCGCTCTACCGCCAATACTCCGATGGACCAGAACTCTCCGGAAGACATCTTCACTTTAGGAGAATACCTGGGCCGCGAGCAATATGGAACCCGTCCTTTGTTCTACGGACAGACATACGCCTCCAAACCGGCACTGAAAGAAGTGGACGGAGGATGTGTATATGATGTGACGGAAGGCGCTCCCGTGTATCAACGGAAGGAGAAAGCGACTCCCGATGAAAAAGACAGCTACGAAGTAGTGCGTCATAAGACCGATTACAAGTATGCACAAAATATGCTCTTCCCGCGCATGTACAGCGATGCACACGCACAGGCCTACGAAGACTGGCTGGGCGGCATCAAAGGCGTGCAGGTTCCTTACGACCAGTGCGGACAGATGGTGATGGTGAAAGTCCCGACCCAATGGGATAACATCAAGTTCTTCTTTATCTACCAGTTGAACTACATGTACTGGAGATATTTCATGTGGAACTTTGCCGGACGCCAGAATGACATACAGGGACAGGGTGAAATAGAACATGGCAACTGGATTACCGGAATACCGTTTGTGGACAAGTTCCTGGTGGGCGACCAAAGCCTGCTCCCCTCCGACCTGAAAAACAACAAAGGGCACAATGTATTCTATTGCCTGCCGTTGATTCTGGGACTTATCGGTCTGTTCTGGCAGGCTTACAAGACAAAACGTATCACGACTCCGAATGGGGAAGAGATAGAAGAACCGATAGGTATCCAGCAATTCTGGATCGTATTCTTCCTGTTCTTCATGACCGGTCTGGCCATCGTGCTTTATTTGAACCAGACCCCGATGCAGCCCCGCGAACGTGACTATGCATACGCAGGTTCGTTCTATGCATTTGCCATCTGGATAGGCATGGGTGTGGCGGGTATTGCCCAATGGCTGCAAGGCAAACTGGGTGAGAAACCGGCTTCCGTCATTGCAACTGTAGTTTGTCTGTTCGTACCCATCCAAATGGTGAGCCAGACGTGGGACGACCACGACCGCAGCAACCGTTATGTGGCACGCGACTTCGGACAAAACTACCTGAGCACCGTACAGGAAGAAGGTAACCCGATTATCTTTACCAATGGTGACAACGATACTTTCCCCTTGTGGTACAACCAGGAAACGGAAGGTTTCCGTACCGATGTACGTGTATGTAACCTGAGTTACCTGCAAACGGACTGGTACATCGACCAAATGAAGCGTCAGGCATACGACTCCCCGGCAGTGCCTATCGAATGGAGCCGTCTGGAATATGTACAGGGGCATAATGAAGGAGTGGCTGTACGTCCGGAAGTGATGGAAAGCATCAATAACTTCTACAAGCAGAACCCGGAAGAAGCCGCCAAGGAATTCGGAGACAACCCGTATGAATTGAAAAATATTCTGAAATACTGGGTACGCTCACCCAAAGAAGGTTTACAGCTGATACCGACGGACAGCATCGTCATCAAGCTGGACAAGGAGGCAGTGAAACGCTCGGGCATGATGATTCCCGACTCCCTGCATGGTGAAATCCCCGATTACATGAGTATCTCCCTGAAAGGCAAACGTATGCTGTACAAGAGTGAGCTGATGATGCTTGAGATGCTGGCAAATACCAATTGGGAACGTCCGTTGTACATGGCTATTACGGTGGGTAGCGACAATCATCTGAATTTGGGCAACAACTTCATGCAGGAAGGTCTTGCCTACCGCATCACCCCGTTCAACACCACCCGGCTGAACGCACGCATCGACAGCGAGAAAATGTACGATAACCTGATGAACAAGTTCAAGTTCGGAGGAATCAACAACCCGGATATCTATATCGACGAGACTGTGATGCGTATGTGCCAGACCCACCGCCGTATGTTTATACAGCTGGCTACCCAGTTGATAAAAGAAGGCAAGAAAGACAAGGCGTTGAAAGCCCTTGACTACTGTTCGGAAGTAATCCCAAGCACCACCGTGCCCCACGATTACATCATGAGCAGTTCAAAAGAAATGGCCGACGATTATCTGGCGTTAGGTGAAAAAGAAAAGGGAGAAGCCATTCTGAATGATCTGGCAAACAAATCGGTGGAATACATCACCTGGTACCTGAGTCTGGATGACCAACGCCTGCAAGGTTCATACGAGGACTGTCTGCGCAATTTCTATATTCTGGATGAGATCAACAAGAGCCTTGCCCGCGCAAATGCTGCCGGCGGTGTACAAGGTGAAGGTGAACAACAGAAAAAATCAGATATGGCAAGCCACTATGCCAAGAAGTTTGAAGACCTCTATGAGGTGTTCAACAAACGTGTAGGCGGCGGAGCAGGCAGAAAGTAAATAAAAGGTGTGGATTCTGCGGTGAATCCACACCTTTATATTTGTATAACCAACAAAAGCACACACATTCATGTTTATAGAACAACCCCCGCTGATACTCCGCTGGCTTTATCCACGCGCTTTCTGGCGAATGGACAAGAATGAAAAAGCGGTCTATCTGACTTTCGATGACGGGCCGATTCCCGAAATCACACCGTGGGTACTCGATTTATTAGACAAGTACAATATCAAGGCTACCTTCTTTTTGGTGGGCGACAATGTGCGCAAGCATCCCAAGGAATTCCAGATGATTGTAGAACGGGGACATCGTTTGGGAAATCATACTTTTAACCATATCCGGGGATTCGAATACCGAAGCAAGAACTATCTGGCCAATACGGACAAAGCAAACGAGCTGATCCATACCAACCTATTCCGTCCGCCACATGGCCACATGCGCTGGATGCAGTACATGGTGCTGCGGCATAAATACCAGATCGTAATGTGGGACTTGGTTACCCGTGACTATAGCAACAAGCTGAATGGAAGACAGGTACTGAGGAAGGTAAAACATTATGTGAGGAATGGCTCCATCATTACTTTCCATGACTCCATCAAGGCAGAGAAAAACATGAAATACGCCTTGCCCCGGGCCATAGAATGGCTGTTGGAACAAGGCTATGAATTCAAGGTATTTGACTGATAAAGCCAAATACCTTGTTTTTTTCGTGGCGTATACGCATACCCTCTTGTATATGTATCATTTTATGGCAACTGCCAATGGATTACGTATCTTCCGGGCATATTCTTCCAAATATTTATTCCAATCGGTATCGGCTTCGAAACCATATTTGCTCCAGCCTGATCCCCAATAATAAATATACTCAGCTCCCGGTTCATAATCATTAACCGCCAACACATGGCCCAAAGCATCCCCACGTTCCTTCCGTTCCTTTTCGGAGAACACTTGGGCAAACGCTCCTTTGACGGTAGCCGGGAATACGGCTCCTATGTAAATCACTCCATTGTTATTGGCAGCATTCTCCGTAGAGTCTGCATAAGCTATATAGCCTGCGTCTGCATCAAAACTATATCCCATAGGATTCTGTTTGTGCAATACAATGCCGGTCACCACCGGAGTGATTTCCTGCAAATTGTCAAAAGAAACCACAGTCTTGTTCAACTGCGACCCCTTGTCCAAAGAAATGATACGCGTTTCTATCACACTTGAATCCCCTTTTACAACCAACGGATTATAGACCAACTTAGCTGTGAATCGGAGCGGACCGTTATCCAAGATTTCACAATCCTTGTAACAATAGGGATAAACAATGGTACTATCGGGGAATAAAGCAGCTGTTCCTCCACCCAGAGTCGGGCCCACTGCATAGCAGTCCATTCCGTTTCCATGATCTACATGATAAGAAATACCCCGGTTCAAATCACCGTCATAACGATCCTCCACTACCGGTTCGGACACACTTTTAGTCCAGATATCATAACCAAAGGCACGCTCGCCCTTCTCCTGCAAAGCAGGACCGTATGCACGATAAGCGGCACGGTCATTCTCCCATGCCACATCATCCAGACGTTCGGGATATTGACGCCCGCAAGCAACTACATCCACCGGCTGCGGAGTTCCTTCTGCAATTGTATAAACAGCCGAGGCATCCCCTTTCACCGAAGCAGGAAAGATAAGCATATCATCGTATGTTATCTGATAAGGTACTTCAAGCCCGTTCTCGTCCAATACGATAACCTGTGCCGTATCGGGTAATTGTAGTTTGCCTGTTATTTCAGCCATAGAGATTTCCACCATTTCCCCATTTCTGTCAATGGAAAGCGGATTGGTTATAGTGACAGTCACCGGCTCCTTTTGCGAACAGGAAAACATAGCTAACGCCGTTGCGACTGCTAAAAAGATTTTTTTCATACTATTTATTGTTTGTCGAACTGAAAGACAAAAATACAAAGAATCTGCAAGTATCAACAAAGACACAAGCAGATTCTTTCTATTTATATCTACTAATTATTTAGGCTGCTTACCAATGTAGGCCAGAATACCGCCATCTACATAGAGAATATGGCCATTGACGGCATTAGATGCTTCGGATGCAAGGAATACGGCAGGACCGGTCAATTCCTGCGGATCCAACCAACGGCCGGCCGGAGTCTTGGCACAGATGAATGTATCAAACGGATGACGGCTTCCATCGGGCTGGATTTCACGTAACGGAGCAGTCTGCGGAGTAGCGATATAGCCCGGACCGATACCATTACACTGAATGTTGTATTCTCCGTATTCAGAACAGATGTTACGGGTCAACATCTTCAAACCACCTTTAGCGGCAGCGTATGCAGAAACGGTTTCACGCCCCAACTCAGACATCATAGAGCAGATATTGATGATTTTTCCGTGTCCTTTTTCCATCATCGCAGGCAAAACCGCTTTAGAAACAATGAACGGAGCATTCAAGTCAATATCAATAACACGGCGGAAATCGGCAGCTTCCATCTCGTGCATCGGAACGCGACGGATAATACCGGCATTGTTTACAAGAATATCGATGGTACCTACTTCTTTTGCAATAGTGGCAACCATAGCCTGTACGGCAGGTTCGTCAGTAACATCGCATACATATCCGTGTGCCTTGATTCCTTTTTCAGCGTAAGAAGCCAGACCTTTATCCACCAATTCCTGATTGATGTCGTTGAAACAGATGGTTGCGCCCTGTTCTGCAAAAGCAGATGCAATAGCAAAACCGATACCATAAGAAGCGCCTGTTACAAGAGCTACTTTACCTTCCAAAGAAAAATTCAAATACTGATTCATGATACTTATATTATTAAATTAATGAAGTTATATGATTTATTTCAAGTCTGTAATCAATGAGAAGTCCTGATCACCGTAATCCAGATTCTCTCCACCCATACCCCAGATAAAGGTATAGTTGTGTGTTGCCGCCGCACTATGGATAGACCATTCGGGAGACAAGACTGCCTGATCGCCTTTCATCCATATATGACGGGTTTCATCCACTTCTCCCATAAAATGGCAAACAGCGTGTTCATCGGGCACTTCGAAATAGAAGTAGGCTTCCATACGGCGGCCGTGCACGTGCGCCGGCATGGTGTTCCACACACTTCCCGGTTTCAGTTCGGTCATTCCCATCTGCAACTGGCAGGTAGGCAATACCTGACTGACCAGCATCTTGTTGATGCAACGATGGTTGGACCCTTCCAATGAACCCATTTCAGCAACGATGGCATCTGCCTTGGTCACTTTTTTATCGGAATAGTTACGATGAGCGGTAACAGAGTTAAAATAGAATTTGGCAGGGTTTCCGGCATCTTTACTTTCAAAAGTCACTTCCCGGTCTCCCGAACCCAGATAAAGCGCTTCTTTATAATCCAGTTCGAACACGGCATCTCCGGCTTTGACCACACCGGGACCGCCCACATTGAAGATCCCCATTTCACGGCGGGTAAGGAAATAAGGCGCTTTCAACGGATCGATAGCCTCCAGCTTCAATACCTCCCCTACGGGTCTGGCTCCTCCTACAATCATGCGGTCATACATGGAATAAACCATGTTCACCTCATTGTCCGAAAATACTTTTTCCATTAAGAAATCCCGTCGTATCCTTTGGGTGTCATAGCCTTTGGCATCTTCGGGATGCGCGGCATAACGGATTTCATAATTTGTCTTCATAAGCAGCTATTTTATGTTTTTATAGTATTCCGAATTATTTCGACTTGGGCAAAGTTACGAAACAATCTTGTTCCGATGCTGCAAAAATCGTTCAGAATAGGTATAAATTTTGTCCTATTATATGCAAAATCTGCTACTTAATACGTTTCAGAACATTCAAAAACTCAAAATCAACGAGATAAAATATCACAAAACTTATCTTGGAACGCACGCGCCCGGCTTAATTTCAGTACATTCTGATTGATGATAACAAAGGCCAGTTGATGTCCGTCAGCAGCTTTTACATAGCCTGCCAGCGAGCTGACTCCGGTTACAGAACCTGTTTTTGCATGCACATTTCCACGGGCCTTGGTCTGCTTCATCCGGTTTTGTAAAGTACCGTCCACTCCGGCTATGGGCAGGGACTCATAGAAAGGAAGAAAAATTTCCCGATGATAGTAGGCATATTTCAAATACTCCAACAGTAAACGTGGAGAGATATAATTATAAACGGAAACACCGCTGCCGTCCGCTATCTTATAGTTCTCCGGATTAAACCCTAAAGCTGTTTTCATAAAGGCGTGAATGGCATCGGTTCCATCTTCTCCCGTCACCCGTTTATGCAGGGAACGCTTGGCAGCCAAATGATAAAACATCGATTCGGCGCACAGGTTATCACTTTTCTTCAACGCTCTTTCCAGCACTTCCTTGAGTGGTCTTCGGACGGTATAAAGCGTAACTATACTGTCGGCCGTTACAGGACAATCGGCATACGTGCAGGTTCGCGCTTCAATTCCTTTGCTGCGCAAACGGCTGACAAAGGTATGGAAAAAGAAGTCTTTGGAAGTATATACATTCAATTTCTCAGTATAGGGATAAGAAACATTTCCGGAAACGGTAATGATATTGCCATTGCTGAGCCAGTTGCGGGTGATTTTCAGCTTCCCGGCTTGCGGATTACGGCTCACCCCGTGATTATGAACCTGATAATAATCGGAAACCGGCGTACAAGCGACTTTAGGCAACGAGTCCTTCTGAGCAGGAGAGACCGATACATCCACGCAGCCCCTATTCAGCATGAGAGGGGAAAGATAGGGCTGGAAGGAGTAAGGAGTATCGTCCCAACACCAGCCGGAACCCCAATAAACCGAGTCCGTCATGGAAACATCCGCTGCAAGGGTATCTGTCACATAACGGATGCCTTGACTTGCCAACGCATCTACCAGACGGTCCAGATCCTCGTCCATAAATTCCGGATCAAAACCGCCTATCAGATACAGACTGCCTTTCAACGTGTCATTTTCTATTTTTCCACGATAACGAAGACCGGTATCCATGGTATAATCCGCTCCCAGTTGCGCCAAGGCGGTAACCGAAGTGATTATTTTCTCAACAGAAGCAGGCCGGTATAGTTTATCGTCCTGATAACGGTAAACGGATTTCCCGGTGGTCAAATCGAATACGGCAATACCCACTTCGGATGTTTTCAGAACTTCCTCATGCAGTAAAGCGTCCAGCCGCTGAGATAGCGGCTGGGCGTTTATGAAGTGAAAAGATAAAATCAGTAAAAAGAAAAATAAAACTCGTTTCATTATAGTTCCCTGAATATCTCACCCACAGTAGGATGAGGGAATACATATCGTTTCCAATCCTCTATGGTCTTACCATCCTCAATAGCCATACCTGCCAATACAATCAGCTCGGAAGCAGGATTACCCAACATATGCGCTCCCAATACAGTACCGTCTTCGGCTGCCAAAACTTTGCAGACACCGTTCACTCCTTCATTCTCGGCTACAAAACGCCCGGAGTAAGCCATCGGCAACTTAACGGCTCGATAAGGAATACCTGCGGCCTGCAAAGCTTCCTCGCTCATACCTACCCCGGCAATCTCAGGATTTGTATAGACCACACCCGGTATGGCACGATAACTCATCGCATCTTCCTTACCTGTAATATGATGGACAGCCACTTCCGCCTCACGCACGGCGGTATGTGCCAACAAAGAAACTCCGTTCAAATCACCGCATACATAGACACCGGGGACGGAAGATTGCAAATGTTCATCTACTTTGATGCATCTTCGCTCCGTCCATTCCAAATTCAGATTTTCCAGTCCGAAACCTTTTGTCACCGGACGACGGCCTACACTCATCAATAACTTATCAGCTGTAACAGTTCCTGCTCCATCTGCATTTTCGTATGACACAGTAATACCGGTCTCCCCTTTAGATACCCCTACTACTTTCGTACTGAGCAGGAACTTGATTCCTTTTTTGGCATATTCAGCCCGGAGCATGGCCGACAGCTCTTTATCCATGCCACCCAGGATTTCATCCAACATTTCGACAACTGTCACCTGTACTCCCAAACTGGTAAAGAAAGAAGCAAATTCCATACCGATCACTCCACCGCCGACAATAGTCAATGAAGCAGGTACTTCTTTATTATCCAGTGCATCACGGTGCGTCCAGTAATCCACGTTTTCCACTCCCGGAATAGGAGGAATAAATGTTTCACTGCCGGTACACAGCAGCAAATTCTCACATTCGTAGGTTTCCCCACCGCATTGGATGGTATTCTTATCTACAATCGTGGCTTCTCCCGTTACTATATTTACCTGATGCGCAGTCAGTTTTGCCTTGATTCCCAATACCAGCTTACGAACCACCTTTGATTTACGCGCCACAATCTTTCCTAAATCAAAAGAAGCTTCAGGCACATTCACGGCATACTTTGAAGCATGTTTTGCATAATCATATACTTTAGCCGAATAAAGCAAGGTCTTGGTAGGAATACATCCCTCATTCAGGCAGACACCGCCCAGACTTCTTTTTTCGAATAATACAACACTCAGTCCTGCCTTTCCGGCAGCTTCGGCAGCAGTATACCCTGCGGGACCTCCACCGATGATTGCAATTTGATATTTCATGGTATTTATTTTGGGTTAATTAGTTTTTATCTGTTCAAAACCTTCAACAGACAGATTTGGATCTATTTCTCTCAATGCTTCTACAAATTCCAAAGGCTTATCAGGGTTAATCATTACAAAACCTTGGGCGTGCTCTATTTTCACCTTTTGCATTCCTATTGCATTCGGATTATAAGACACTTTACGGATTCCGTCTACACATATTCTGTTCCCCCATCCCGGTTTAATTTCCAGAACACCATTGTCTTTTACAATATAAATGGTTTTCGATTGCGAATAAAACATTAACACAGAAATAATAATTCCCCCAAGCGCCGAAAAAGCCCAACTTTGCTCCAAATACACATTCAGAAAAATAATCAGAACAACCAGACTGACTATAATAATCCACCACCTACGAGCTCTTTTTGTTTTAAATACTTGCTCCATAATTTATTCCTCCTCTATCCTATGCTCCAGCCGCTTCACCAACGCATTGATAAATTCTTCCGGCTTTACAGGAACCAATGACAATAAATTTTTCTTCTCATAATGTATCAATACATATTTCGAAGGCATAATTCCACCGAATCCGGAACTTCGTTTCAGCTCCACATCCGTAATGTCAGTCAAGGGAATGGTCTTCCCTTTATAAAAACGACCATAATACACCACCAGCTTTCCATCCGCAGTCAGCGTATAAGTAGAATGGATAATACGTTCAATGGTAATGATCAGCCCCAATGCCACCACCAATCCTATCATTGCCTTCATACACCAGAAAGCAAATACCATGACGGCTGTCAGCAGTATCAGAAACAGATAAGTGCCTCCTGCTATCTTCACATGAAAAATTCGATTCATCATCTTATTGTAATTTGCCCGAAAGATAATAAATTTATCGTTTATCGACCTCATTACGGCGCAGAATGAGAGAATTTATCCTTTTTTTGTCCTCTTTACTGTACGTTTCATCTTCAAAGCATACAAATTTAATTCGATAGAAGATTCCGTTTCTGTTATATCACCCTCATCAGTCAGCAGTTCATTCAGCAGTTCTCCACTACGTTGTACCAGACTCTTCCTCTTTTCCTCATCATACTCGGTAGCCATGATATTTACATTCCGTACTAATGTCCTTAACTTAAAGAATGATTCGATAATGGCAAAAGTAGTTGCGGTAGCTCTCGGACCTTTTAATATAGTAGCCAACATATACAATCCCCGTTCTGTAAAAGCTTTGGGGACAACGGTTGAATACTTCAAACTTTCTAACCGGTGGAAATTTTCCACCAGCTCCTGTTTTTCAGATAATTGCAAGCTAAAACAGTAATTTTCAGGGAATTTATCTGCATTATTTTTTACTGCTTTATTTATATCCCTGGTTTCTACGCCATAAAGCTTAGCTACATCCCGGTCTATCAGTACTTTCTCACCCCTCAACTCAATTATAAGTTCTTTTACCTCACTTTCGTGAATGATTTCTTTATTGTTTTCTATTCTATTTAAAAATGCAGAAAGTTACACTTTTAATTTCATACTTGCATTATCTATTTCGTTTATTCTTCACGAAAAAAATAGTAAAAACAAGAGCAAAAGGTACAATGAATAAAGGTTTTTCGTAGCTTTGCACCCATAAAGCATATTATCATGGTTAAAAAATTCGATTTCCTTGTTATCGGCTCAGGACTTGCCGGAATGAGCTTCGCACTGAAAGTAGCTCACAAAGGTAAAGTCGCCCTGATTTGTAAAGCAGGACTGGAAGAAGCCAATACCTATTTTGCTCAGGGAGGTATAGCATCTGTTACCAACTTGAAAGTAGACAATTTCGAGAAACACATTGAAGACACGATGATTGCCGGCGATTGGATCAGTGACCGCGCGGCTGTAGAAAAAGTAGTGCGAGAAGCACCTGCACAAATCCAGGAACTGATAAAATGGGGAGTGGATTTTGATAAAAAAGAGGATGGAGAATTCGACCTCCACAAAGAAGGAGGCCATTCCGAGTTCCGTATCCTGCACCACAAAGACAATACAGGAGCTGAAATACAAACCAGCCTGATAGAAGCGGTAAAAGCTCATCCCAATATTACCATATTTACAGATCACTATGCGGTAGAAATCATTACCCAGCATCATTTGGGAATTATCGTCACCCGCCATACACCAGGCATCAAATGTTTCGGTGCTTACGTATTGAATGAGAAAACAGGAGAAGTGGATACGTTCCTGTCCAAAGTAACTGTAATGGCAACAGGCGGATGCGAAGCGGTATACCGCAATACAACCAATCCACTGGTAGCTACGGGAGACGGCATTGCTATGGTGTACCGTGCCAAAGGAGCAGTAAAGGACATGGAATTTATACAATTCCATCCCACCGCCCTCTTTCATCCGGGAGACCGTCCCAGTTTCCTCATCACCGAAGCCATGCGCGGTTACGGTGCTGTCTTAAAGAATCAAAGTGGCGAAGAATTCATGCAAAAATATGATCCACGCCTGTCATTGGCCCCACGTGATATCGTAGCACGTGCCATTGATAACGAAATGAAGCAGCGCGGTGAAGATCATGTATATCTGGATGTGACGCATAAAGATCCGGAAGAAACAAAAAAACATTTCCCCAATATTTATAAAAAATGCCTCAGCCTAGGCATTGATATTACTAAGGACTATATTCCTGTGGCTCCGGCTGCTCATTATCTGTGCGGAGGTATCAAAGTCGATCTGGACGGACAGAGCAGTATCAACCGTTTGTATGCCATCGGCGAATGTTCATGTACCGGTCTGCACGGAGGTAACCGTTTGGCTTCCAATTCGCTGATAGAAGCAGTGGTTTATGCGGACGCGGCAGCCAAACATGCACTAAATGTACTCGACCGGTATGACTTCAATGAGGATATCCCCGAATGGAACGATGAAGGAACCATGAACAATGAAGAACGGGTACTGATAACCCAAAGCATGAAAGAGGTGAACCAGATTATGGAAGCTTATGTAGGTATTGTGCGCAGTAATACGCGATTAATCCGTGCTTGGAACCGATTGGATATTTTATATGAAGAAACCGAGCGTCTTTTCAAACGCTGTAAGGCTTCACGCGAACTTTGCGAACTGCGTAACATGATTAACATCGGGTATTTGATCACCCGTCAGGCAATGGAACGGAAAGAGAGTCGCGGACTGCATTATACGATTGACTATCCACATGCCGCGGCAGAGAAGAAATAAGAAACTGATTTCAGAATCCACCAAGAGGGTGTGCCAAAAGATCTAAATAATAAACATGGCTTTTGGCACGCCCTTTTTTTCGACCCAGTAGAAATCTAGCGAGGAGTAATAAAGAATTTTCTTTCAAGCGCATAACTTACCTTGAACATCTTCTTTCTATTAAAAACTTTATTTCCTTTGTTCCTTCAGGAAGAATAGACTATCTTTGTTGTATTGGCATCCGGATACGAACTAAAGACAACAGAAGCAATGATGGAAAATATAAAAGAAATCCCCTATGGCATTGCCAACTTCGTGGAAGTGGCAGAGCAGAACATGTACTATGTAGATAAAACCATGTATCTGCCTTTGCTGGAAAAACAGCCCCGGAACCTGTTCTTTATCCGTCCCCGCCGCTTCGGCAAGAGTATCTTTTTGAGTATGCTGCGTGCGTATTATGACATAGCACAAAAAGAAAAGTTCCAGAAACGCTTCGGCAATCTATGGATAGGCAGCCGCCCCACCCCCCTGCAAGGAAAATTTCAGGTGGTGTATCTTGATTTCTCGCGCGCCAGTGGCGGAAGTGGTTCACTGGAAGAAAATTTCAATAACTATTGCGGCATGGTGATGGACCTGTTCGGCAAAGTGTATGAGCCTTATTATTTTCCCGGATTTGCACAAAAGATGGAAGAACAGCCCGACTTTGTCAGCAAGTTGAACTACCTGAACCTGCATGCGGCTGAATCCGGAATGAAACTTTACCTCATCATCGACGAATACGATAACTTTACCAACATCGTTCTGAACGAGCAGGGAAAAGACATTTATCATGCCCTGACCCATGCCAGCGGATTCTACCGTGAAATATTCAAGAAATTCAAAGGCATGTTCGAGCGCATCTTCATGACCGGCGTCAGCCCCGTCACCTTGGACGACCTGACCAGCGGATTCAACATCGGCTGGAATATCAGTACCGACTACCAGTTCAACATGATGCTGGGATTCAGCGAAACGGACGTGCGCACCATGTTCCAATATTATAAGGATGCCGGACAGCTCCCGATCGACGCGGACATCGAAGCAATGATCCGGGAGATGAAACCGTGGTATAATAATTACTGTTTCGCAGAAGAAAGCCTGGAACGCGACCCGAAAATGTTCAATTGCGACATGGTACTTTACTACCTGCGCAATTACATCACGCTGGGCAAATCTCCTAAAGAGATGATAGATCCCAACACCCGTACGGACTACAACAAAATGAAGAAACTAATCCAGCTGGACAAGCTGGACGGCAACCGCAAGGGCGTATTACGTAAAATCACCGAAGAAGGGCAAATTATCACCAACCTGATCACCACCTTCCCGGCCAAGGAAATCGCCAAACCCGAAATCTTCCCCAGCCTGCTCTTCTATTATGGCATGTTGACCATCACTGCCACACGCGGCAGCCGCTTGGTATTGAGTATCCCCAACTATAATGTGCGCAAACAGTATTACGAATTCATGCTGGAGGAGTACCAGGACAAACGCCATATCAACCTGAACAATTTGATGGACCTGTTCGATGAAATGGCTTACGAAGGCCATTGGCGCGAAACACTGGAATTCATTGCCCATGCCTACAAGGAAAATTCATCTGTACGCAGTGCCATGGAAGGCGAGCGAAATATACAGGGTTTCTTCACCGCCTACCTCAGCGTAAACGCTTATTACCTGATGGCTCCGGAAATGGAACTGAGCCACGGTTACTGCGACCTCTTCCTCATGCCGGACCTGATGCGCTACGAGGTGAAGCATAGCTATATTCTTGAACTGAAATATCTGTCGGTGAAGGACACGGAAGAGAAAGCCCGGACGCAATGGCAGGAAGCGGTGAAACAGATTAACGAATATGCTGCCGCACCCCGGGTACGGCAGTTGGTGCAGAACACGAAGCTGCACTGTATTATCATACAGTTCCGGGGATGGGAGCTGGAGCGGATGGAAGAAGTGTAGGCCTGTTCAAAACAACATGACAGTACGGATGAAAATTCATACAGGAAGTCAATTCACATTCAGAATCACTCTTTTATAAGACTTTAGATTAGGCGTTCCATTATCTGTAAGTTCAAGTATCAAATGTAACTGTTTGCCCGGATTATCCGGTACAATTATCTCCGCCCTCTTCTCATCTACGTGCTTTATAGCCACCTTTGTTTGCACACTGCCTGCTTCCCGATATTGCCACCATTGGTAAGACAATGAATTTTTATCAGGGTCAAATGAAGGAGAGGCATCCAGTATTATTTTTTCTCCCGGCCGGACTGTGCGTACACTTTCTCCCAATATCCGGGCAACAGGTTGATGATTTGCCTTTGAATATTCATCAGCCACGCACCAGTCGGCACGAGCCGCCCAGTCATTTTGTATAGCAGGCAACCAACGCTGGAAAGTATAATGCGAATCCGGCACACCGTTTTTCAAATCATTCCCATCTTGCATGTGATTGCCATTTTTATACTCCGGGCGTCCTCCCCATCCTCCTAATGTATAGTCTGTATGCTGTTCAAGTCCATTACGTATAAGAGGCATAAAAGAAGGAGTATCCCCCTCACTGGTATATTCCTGAGGATAGGCGGCACACAGTGGTCCGTGCCCATTCTTAATATGGTCAGCCAACCAAGGTTTATCCATGATCTGTTGCAACTCTTTTGAATTTTTACTAAGTCTGTTCTTAAAATAATAATCCACACTCATGTAATCCCATACATATCTCCATCCTCCATCATGATCCGGTGCGCCCGATTCATAAATAATGATTTCAGGAAGATTCTGTTCTATCCATTTTCCACCGCCGTCCTGATACCAAATACAATATAATCTGGCTTTTGATACCGCTTTTGCCCATTCTGCAGCAGAATATTTCTGCTTGATCTGCCATAAGGCATTGGCCTGGGTGTTGGCTCCACCCCATGCTAAAATATGAACAGGCCTCGGATCAGAATCAAGCAATGTCCTTATGATGAGCTGTGCCCCTTCGCTATCAGACAGTAAAGGAGGCAATTTATGCAAGTCCTCTCTGTTCTCATTACCAACCGCCAAGACACTTAGCAGATATTCAGCATCGGGATAATCGGGATTATGTTTCCTCAAATTAGGCAGACATTCCGCATATTTGGCAATTTGTGATTCGATCCATTTATCTTTACTATGTCCGTCTTTCTGTACCCCATTGACTTGAACAATGCCTGCGACATCATAATCAGAAGAATACATAAGGAAACGAATCATAGAACTTTGATCGTCAATCTCACCATCCGTAGTGACAATAACCCGGGGCTTCTCCTGCTATCGGGCAACAGCAGATAACATTGACACAAACAAAAAAACAATACAGCATAAAACAGGAGTCATTTTCATATTACAAACTGTTAAATTAGTAGGCCAACACATTCCAAAGATCTCTGATACGTTGTTCGGGGTCCCATTTGCCATTGAATGTCCACTTGGCGGTAACGCCATAAAACTCCGGAGCATTCTCCGCCTCCTTTAAATTATCGTTTAACCAGCCACTATGCCCTCCTTCACGGGTACAACCATAATAATAGGTACGTAGCCCCCACGGACAGGGATCAAGCACTTTATCCGAATAAGCATAATGAATATTCCCGTCAAGCACATTCTTCGACATTTTACATTTGATGAGATAAAACTGGGAATCATGATGATAGCGTCCTAAAAGTGTCGGTGTCTTAGCATCAAATGAAGAATTGGTAATAACCAGTTTCTTGTTCTTGTCACCTCGTCCGTCATGCCAAATCATGGCACGGCTATCACCATAAAAATGGCAGCGTGTGGCATAGCACCATCCGCGAGGACAAAGAAAATCCACACCCGGACAACGAAGATAGAGATCGGCATGATAATACATACCATTGCTTCCGGGCGCCCACAAGGAAAGGGCATCGTTTCCATCGGCCCATACATTACTGTTGATGATGATGGTACGAGTGGCACGTCCAAAAATCGCCATCTGATGGATGGTCGTATTTTCAACGGCAGTTCCGTAATTGTTGTAAACAGTCAGTCCGCTAATAACACAATCATCCGCACCTTCCTGCAACACAATGACACCATTGCCTACCGGACGTCCATGATATTCCGTGATGGCACGTGTCTGGGCTGTTTCAGCCAAGACAATCCGCGTACTGTCACGGTTTTCCCCCACCAAAACAATATTAGGCCTGTCAATAATCACTTTTTGATGATACGTTCCGTTCAGCAATAAGATTTTAAAAGGTACTGTCGGAATTTCCGGAGCCTTTTCAATAGCTGCCTGAATACTCTCTCCCGGCTTTACCACCACATCAAAAGCCGTACGCTCTGCCATGGGACGACGATACATTTCAATAAGCCCGTTTTCATTCGCTCCTTTGGTTGCCAGACTGATTGCCACTTTATGCTTCGGATCATATTTGTCCGCCCATGCATTGTATATGGCAAAAAGCTCAGCCGGTCTGCTATTGTACCAACTATATCCGTTACGACGTTCTGTTCCTATTTCTTCCAAATGGCGACGTGGCAGCCCATCACGGTCACATACATACGGTTCACAATATTTCAAATCATAATAACGCGCCCAAATAGGCTTGGCTTGAGGATCTTCCACAAGACGAGTATCCCGCTCACCATTTGCCAGCACGATACGCTCGCATTTCAAACCGGTAAGTTTATACCTGTCAAACCATTTCATGGCTCCGTGAACCGCCCGCTTCACGCGTGCGTCGGGTGCAGGTAATTCCATGAGCAGACGCACAATTCCGGCACTCTCCGCCGAACAATAAGACGGCAACTCATACGCACGTGCCGGTGCAGGCTTCAATGTTTCCCTATCATTCTGCTGACACCACACTGAAGGTTCTCCATCCTTTATAATTTGTGTAGCCAGTATACACTCTATTCCTTTATTAAAGGCTTTTCCCAAACGTACACACAAAGCCTTGTCTATCAAATCATCCTCATAAGGCGCTTTGTGATTCATCATATCACGTATCATATTCAATGTATTGACAATGGCATCGTCATTAAAAGTAATATGTACCTGATAACCACGCGGACCGGGCCAGAATTGCGGCCATCCTCCGTTTTCGTATTGACCACTCAGCAAATATTCCACTCCCTGAAGGAAAGCATCCCGATAACGTATATCCTTAGTCTGCCTATAAAGACGGGCTAAAAAAATCATCTGGGCAGTTGTGGCATTATTATCTATCGTAGAATCATCACGACGTGATCTATCCTTTATCACTTTAGCCAGCTCTTTATCATTCATGCGGCGGGCCATATCTATATTCTTCGGCCAACCGCCCGTACAGCGTTGAAAAGCCAATACATTTTCAGCAATCCGCCGAGCTTCATCTGTCAGAAAGAAAGAATCCTGCTCCATACGTGCTATTTGTTTCCATTCCTTAGGATACGACTCATTATCCTTTTTATGAGCTCTTTGCTGCGCAAAGGAGCCGGTTACCATGGCAAAAGCCATAAAGCCAATAAACACTTTTTTGAATGTATTTTTCATTATTCCTATATGTTTTGATAAAAACCAGCAAACAAAATTATGCGTTTTCCAATCTGAATACAGAGAATATTTGGTCTTTTTCAGGCAGATTTTGCACAGACACGGCTCAACCGACATAATTTCATCAATGAAAACACGGAATTACATAAAAAAGCAGTGCTATGGACTTGTCCTCCATAACACTGCCACCTCTATTTATCATAACTGACAAACTCCTACAGCTACAAACCTCACTCCTCCTATTTTATCTCATCCCACTTCGGTGGATTCACCTGCATCAAATGACGGACAAAGAAATCATACCGCTTATGTTCGCCAAAATCTTCCCCCATTGTATGATGCGCTCCGGGAATCACGACCAATTCAAAATCTTTATTCGCCTTTATCAATGCATTGACCACCTGCATGGTAGAGGCAGGATCTACATTATCATCCAGTTCTCCCACCACTAACATCAAAGGACGACTCAACAGATGTGCATTTTCCACATTAGACCCTTCCTTATATTGATCTCCTACCGGATAGCCCAACCAAAGTTCATTCCACCAAATCTTATCCATACGGTTATCATGACAACCACAAGCCGAATAAGCTGCTTTATAGAAATCAGGATAAAGCAAAACTGCATTTGTAGATTCCTGACCACCGGCAGAACAACCGTAAATACCTACCCTGTCCACATCCATATAAGGATACTTTTGCGCAGCCGCCTTAATCCAGGCAATATGGTCCGGCAGACCGGCATCTTTCAAATTCTTATAACATACATTCTCAAAAGCACGCGAACGGAAAGAAGTTCCCATTCCATCGACCATCAAGACGATAAAACCAAGTTCGGCCAAGGAAGTCATATTCCAGTCATAAGGACGGAAAGTCTTCGGAACATACTGGTCTCCGGGACCCTGATAAATGTATTCGATAACCGGATATTTCTTATTCGGGTCAAAGTTGGTGGGGCGGGCAATCAATCCCCACATATCCGTCTTGCCGTCCCGCCCTTTGGCAACAAACACCTCCGGAGCTTTCCAGCCTTCGGCCTCCAAAAGAGTTATATCGGCTGTTTCCAACGGCATCACCACTTTGCCATCCCTGGCACTACGTAACACAGCGACGGGAACCTTGTCCACCATAGAATAAACATCTACCAAATACTTCATGTCTTCCGAGAACCAGGCACGGTGCATCCCTTCTTCGGGGGTAAGACAAGTAAGCCCTTTGCCATCAAAACCGATGCGGTAATAACGGATGAAATAGGGGTCTTCACCGGCTTCCATACCATTTGCCGAGAAATAAATCTGACGGTTATCTTCATCTACCCAAAGCACTTCGCGTACATACCATTCTCCTTTAGTAATTTGATAATCGGGCTGTGCGGTAATACGGTTGTACATATAGAGATGATTCCAATTGTCACGCTCACTCATCCATATCATCTGCTTGCCGTCTTTCAAGTCATGACGGAAATGACGGGTATAATTCACATATGTATCGCTGGTTTCTTCTACCAACGGGCGCACTTTTCCCGTTTCGGCAGA
This sequence comes from Phocaeicola sp. GP0067, assembly GCF_031119655.1. Classification (NCBI taxonomy): domain Bacteria; kingdom Pseudomonadati; phylum Bacteroidota; class Bacteroidia; order Bacteroidales; family Bacteroidaceae; genus Phocaeicola; species Phocaeicola sp. GP0067. Next base: position 219,114 of record NZ_JAVHZY010000001.1, on the reverse strand, counting down.
AAGTTCAAGTACTCTGTACACCTGATGTCCGCGCTGGTTATATTCAAAAGTCACGGCACGGCTGTCGGGGTTCCATTCGGGGCCATATACTTCATATTGCCGGTCGAACAATTCGGTAGAAGGAATAATGCTTCGTCCGCTCTCCACTTCATAGATGCAGGGCACTTTAAAAGGAAGTTCATCTCCCGGCTTCGCATACTCCTGTTTGTGAAGCTTGGGCTGAAGCTGATCAGCCGGAGAAGATTCCACATAATAAACATAACGCTTTTCCACCGGACGGATCTTGCAGGAAGCCACCTTCTTACTGTCCGGTGACCAGCGGATGTAGGCTGAATAATAATTACCCAGTGTCCCGTCCAAGCTCAGTTGCTTTTCTTTTCCGGTAGCCACCTCCTTTACATAGATATTCTGATTTTTAATAAATGCGATCCATTTACCATCAGGAGACGGAACCGGTGATGCCGTCTTCTCATCATCCACCTCCATCCAATGCTTTTGCTTGGGAGGGAGAGGAACCGCACCTTCATTGACCAGTTGATTTTTCCGGGACGCATACATCCAACGTTGATTATTAAACACAAAGCGCAGCGTATCCAATCCCTTACTGACCGACAAACGCCCCAATGCAAGAGCTTCCGGCTTGACCTCTTTTCCGGATGCAGCACCCAACGCCTTTGCCAGACGATGAGAATCAAACAATTCTTTTCTAGCTTTCTTATCCGCATCTACAGATACATACAGGCAGCCGTCCGGAGTATTCCGCACATACCAGAATTGATGAGTACCCTCTATCCATTGCGGATTGACATTGGAATAGAAAACTTTATCCGCACTGAACTTCTCTTTCAATGCATAAGCACGCCGATAATCATCAGCCGTACCTTGAGCGACAGCCATGCCCCCACTAAGGAACATGGCTACCAGCCAACCTAACTTACCAACCTTCATTTTGAATTATTCTATTTCACTTCCCATTCAAACAAACCCGATGAATTATCGGCCGGCTGAACAATCTCCAGTTTTACCGCTTTTGTCTTTACCGGGTCAAAATTGACTGTATTCCCCGTACCTTTTTCCACTCCATACTTATCCGCTCCACTCACCGGTTGCCACTGGCCTTGTGCATCTTTATAGTACATCTTCCAACTTTGCGGTATGCGGCATCCTCCCCAAGGAGCATCATCATACCAATATACGGTAGCACTGGAAACAGTCGCTTCGGACGGGAACTCGTAGGATATCCATTCAGTAGTTCCCTGTTTGGGCCACCAATGGTAATAGGGTACGGAACGGTCATTCTCATCTTTCGGCACCAGACGGTCATTAATGGCGGAGATGGATTTCACCTTATGCGAAGCATCCACTTTGCTTTCCGATGCCAGCGTAGCAGGCATAGTCGGACGGGAAGCACTTAATTCCTGCGGCAACCACACTGCCATAGCACCTGCACCGCGGTGTGCCCAAGCATAGTAAGGGATCAACGTCAGCTTCACATCAGTAGCCGTCAGACGACCTCTGTCGTCATAGCCCAGAATCTGCGCATCCGTCTTCAACTGGTTAATGCCATAGAGCAAATCCGGTTTTTCAACCACCTCGAATTGAGGAGTGCGGTTCATAAACACGCTCAGCACATCAAAATCATTATCCGGCCATTCCGCACAATAAACGATCGGGCCACGCTCCACGGCTATACGTCCACGATCTGCCTCCACTTTATTATTGGCTTTCACCGTACGAGGCTCCATATCGAAATGAACGGCTACTTTATCCCCTTTCTTCCAACGGCGGTCTATGCAGAAATAACCGTCCTTCAGTTCACTCTGTACCGGTTCTCCATTTACTTTCACTGTATAGCTCAAACGCTTTCCATCCGAATAAGTGTACAGGTCACTGGGAACTACCTGATTACGCACCCATCCCGGAATACGGATTTTCATTGTAAACTGTCCGGCATTGTTCTTGTTGACACCGATAGTGACATCACCGTTCCAAGGATAATGAGTAGCCTGCTCCAAAGAAACAGCCTTGCCCTCTACCTTCAAGTTCGAAGTATTGGACATGAACAGATTAACATACACGTCCTTACCTTTCACCGCATACACATATCCCGGCAAAGAAGGAATGAAACGACAGATATTGGACGGACAACAGGCACAGCCGAACCAAGGCTGGCGCTGGTGCTGCCCGATGCTTTCCAACGGATTAGGATAGAAGAACCCGCCACCATCCAGGGACACGCCCGAAATAAGACCATTATATAAAGTACGTTCCAGCACATCATAATATTTTGCCTCACCATGAAGCAGGAACAAGCGGTAGTTGACATACACATTACCGATAGCCGCGCAAGTCTCACAATAAGCGGACATATTGGGCAGTTCATAGTTCTTGCCAAAAGCCTCCCCATTGCTGGTGGCGCCGATGCCGCCGGTAATATAATATTTTTTGCCCACAATGTTGTCCCAAATACGGTCTATGGCATGGATATAAGCCGTATCCCCTGTCAGTGCGGCCACATCTGCCATGCCTGCATACATATAAGCGGCACGGACAGCATGTCCCACGGCCTCATCCTGCTCCACTACCGGCTTGTGCGCCTGACTGTATTCATCTGTGCGGGTGGTGTGTCCACGCTGGTCCAAAAAGAATTTGGCTTGATCCAAATATTTCTGTTGCCCCGTTACCAAGTACAGTTTGGCAAGAGCCATTTCGGCAATCTGATGTCCCGGCACACGGATTTGCTGTCCTTCGCCCGTACCTATCTCCCGGCAGACACAGTCGGCATAACGGATAGCGATATCAAGGAAATTACGTTTTCCGGTAGCCTGGTAATGCGCAATAGCACCTTCTACCATGTGTCCCAAGTTATAGAATTCATGACTCAGTTCCTCCACCTTCTCCCACCGTTTGCTTCCTGCCCACTCATGCGGATGCTTCGGGTTCATGGTACGCGAAGTATAGAGATAACCATCCGGTTCCTGTGCCGCAGCGACAATAACCAGCACACTATCAATATACTTAGCCAGTTTTTTGTCCGGATAGGTCTGTAACAGATAACTGGCACCTTCTATCGTTTTGTACACATCAGTATCATCAAAAGCCAGACCGCCTACTTTAATGGTATCACTGGGATGGGCGGCATTGACAAAGTTAGTATAACGTCCTGTTTCCTCACATTTGCTGAACGCCAGAGGAATCGTTACTTCACGGCTGGCATTCAGCCGTTGCCCCCAGAATGAATCGGTTACTTTCACCGAAGTGAAAGGTACGGGGTCGATAGGATAGCCGTGCGACTGATTTTTTACTTGCGCTGTTCCGCCTGCTACGGTAGCAGTCAACAGAGCAGTGACTAAAAGTTTCTTCATGGTTCTATCATTTAATTGTTTATCATAGTTTTTGCAAAAATACATATTCCGGTCATAGGAAAAGGGTGAATCACTCTTTCAACGGCAAATATTCATCCCATAATTTCAATGAGTGCAGATAACCGGTAAAGGGCCAGTCTCCTTCGGCATTGCGTCCCAATGTGATGAATTGTGACGGTTTCACCAGCAACTGGATATCTTTTTCACTGACTAATTTTCCATTGATATAAACCTGTTCCATCCGCCCATCAAAGCAGATATAGATGTGCTGCCACTTTCCTGCCAACTCCTTCATGTCCTTATATCCTGCATCTTCATACCAGCCATAGTGATTGATTACTCCACAACGAGGCTCCGTGCCGTTGACCAACATGATTTTCTCCAATTCATCATGCGAGGTAGTAAAATCGGCCACACATTCATTTTCACTAATGGAATCATTCAGTACCCATGCCTCCAAGGTATAAGGAGCATTATCCTGCAAAGTGGCAGAAAGCATAAAACTGGAAGTATAGACCTGAGTACCCTCAAAATGAAATGCCTTTTTCCCTTTCACTTCTTTCACAACGAGAGGTAATTTCCGGGCTTCAAAATACCCTTTTACTCCTCGGTTTTCCAGATAAGGAACCGTATCGTTCACTACAAAATCATCGGCAGAAAGACTGACCACCAGCCCATGTTTCTGCTGATTGGCTACAGGCAGACGCACGATATCCGTTTCCGCATCGTATGCCTTTTCCGCTGCTTCCTGTTTCCAATTGTAGAAACGGAAATTGGTAATGACCAAAGGTTCGGTGGAACTATGCAGCGTAATCGATCCCGACGAAAGACACGACTCCGCTTCATAACTCTGCCATTTACCTGACCTGTAAACCAACCCACTAACTGTATGCTCTTTGGACGAGGAGAGTAACGGATGACTATACTCCAATGTAGTTCCCGGTTCCAGTACCAACGCATCACGCCCACCGATGCGCTGTATGCGTGCCGAACCTTCCTTCAAAGTAAAAGCCCCTCCCAGCATCCCTTCATTGTTCTGCCATTCACGACCATTCCAATCGGCAGCGGTAAGTCCCAGCCATTGTTGCGGAGCCGATGCTTCCACACCCTCAAAGATTTTCAAGTTCCAGACCGCCCCGCCAAATCCGTTCTTCTGTCCTCCGGTAAAGGTAAGGCGGACATAACGAGCCTTCACCTTGCCAAAATCGACCATCGGGCTGCCTGCCAGACGATTATTCCGCTTATCAGCGAAAACAGACCAATGCTTGCCATCGACAGAAGTTTCAATTAAATATTGATAAAATTGTGTGCCATACTCAAATTGAGTCCAGATAGTTTGTATCTGCCGGGCAACACCCAAATCCATTTCTATCCACTCCTGTCCCATTCCACGAGGACGCCATAAAGTTCCGTTATTATCATCTACAGCATATTCGGGACGGAAATCGGCATCATAAAAAGAAGAAGCCCTCACCTTAGCACCCAATGCCAGATTTTTTGATTTCACTACAGAAGATGCCAATGCACCTATTCCGTCATGAGTGAGAATAAGGGGTTTAATACTTCCATCTTCGGCAAACTCCATACGGTCCACACAAAGCTGACGATGAAATCCGCGGTTGGAATGCGGATTATCATGACGGTGATAGACCATATAATATTCATTGCCTTCTTTCAAAACGCTATGATGTCCCGGCCCATGAATTGTTCCGTCGGTATTGGTTTCAAGAATACATCCCCGATAGGTGTACGGCCCCATGGGCTTGTCCGAAGTGGCATACTGCACCCGATAGGTGTGGTCGTGACAGGAACCCGAAGAATACATAAAATAATAGATCCCCTTTCGTTTCATCACAAAGGGCGCTTCAAAAAAATCCGTAGCTTCCGTATTTGGAATCAGACGCGTTTCAGTAAAACTCTTCATATCGGAAGCCAGTTTTCCGGCTCCGCAACCGAAACCTTTATAAATTCCCCAAGTCCCCCAATACAAATATACAGAACCATCATCATCCACAAAGGTCTGCCCATCCAATGTAATGGCATTCGTCACAAAACGGTCGGGTACAAGAACAGCCTCACTTTCGCCCAATATATTTTTCCAAGGACCACGCGGCGTTTCACTGACCCCGCAATGAATCATACAGGGCTGACAATAAAAATAATAATAATTCCCATCCGTATGTTTCATCACATCGGGAGCCCATATCCAATGACTGTCCGGCCAGTTCATGGGCATTAACGTCCAGTTTACAAAATCCTTGCTGGTCCACACCTGTGCAGGACCGAAACCGGCCCCACTGCCATCCGTAGTGGCATACATATAATACGTATCGCCAAACTTCTTCACCGTGGGATCGGCAAAATATCCGGGAATAATGGGATTCCCCGTACCCGAAGCATTAAAAGGCTTCTGAGCAAAACCTGTAGCAGCTCCCAACAATAAGGAAGCAACAACCAATCGTATCTTATTCATCTCTATATAGCAAAATTCTATTTGTCCCTGCGACGCTTATTCATGCACCACATTATGAATGGGAATTTCTATCTCATAAAAATATTCCTGCAACAACCGATACATATCCGGATCATACGTCTTCAGTTTCGTGCGGCGGTTCACCCAGTTATGAACTCCGTTTGCAGGTTCGGCATAGCGGTTACAATTAAAGAAAGACTGTACGCACTCGGCAAAGTATTCCTCTTTATTGCTCACCGCATACGTTTTTTCCCACAGCCCTTTCCGGATTGCATTCTGACGAAGTGCCTCCAAACGCTCATTAAAGTCTGGCTCCACTCCCACTATACCTACCGTATGAATAAGGTGAGCGAACTCATGAATCAGGATATTCTCACCTACATATTTATCCTGCGGCAATGCCAGCAGATTCTCTTCTCCGCAACTGGATGAAAATTCATCTTCCGGTGCTCCGCCAAAACCACGGGCACGCCAGTTCCAATATTTAATGCTGTCCTCACAATTGCAGATATGGGCAAACTCCGGCAAATCGCAAGTTTCCTCATCTTTACCGATTATCATGACGTGGCAGCCTTTCTTCACCATGTGTGCCTTCACATCCGGACGTTTTGCCAACATCAAACTGATGATATCACAAGCTTTCAATAAGGCCTCATCGCTCACCTTTCCGGAAGAGGTGACATACAGACCTTCTGTCTCTATGTATTTCTGATAGAAAGAAGGAATATTTTTCCCTTCAGGAATACCGGTAACCTGTCCGTGAACAGGGCAAAGCTCCAACTTCATGGCGAATCCGCCTCCCGATGCCAGATGCAAAGTCAACCGGCTGTCCTTATCAATCCGGATGGTTTCCTTGCGATAGTCCTCGGCCTGCTTGTTGGCATTCACACCGTCTTTAAACAAAACAGCCGTATAAGACATTCCTTCGGGAAGGAAAGAGAAATCGAGCTGCACATCACGTTCATCCCAATTGGTCATACCGCCGATATACCAGTTCACATCCTTCTTACGCACTGTTACAATATATTTTCCCAACTCGCCCGAAGCAATAAAAGTAGAATCCACCTCCACAGGCAGAGAAGCTATGAAATCCACACATTCCTGCTCATTCAGATAGTTGGTAGGCGCATCACACAACATGGTAAAAGGAGAATCGTGTACAATATAGGCAGCCAGCTGATGACACCGGGTTCCCATGCTGGCCGGCGTGTAATACATGGCGCGCCAATCTGCCTTCGTGGCATTGCGCATAGCTCCCGGCGTATAATCCACCGGTCCCGCCATCATACGAATATAAGGGAAAGTAACATCATAAAGAGGCATATTATTCTTGATATCCGTCCATTTCACCTCTTCCATGCCGAACACGCTTTCAAAATTGATAATATGGGGGTAGGTACGGTTGATACCTGTCGGTTTGTAAATGCCGTGCAGATCAAGGGTTAATTTATACCGGGCCGTCATCTCAGCGATGCGATACACCATTTCGACGGCAGTCTGATCATCACGATCCAGGAAATCCACCTTAAAACCTTTGATTCCCATATCCGCATATTTCTTACAAGCTGCTTCCAATTGGCTGTCGAGTACATTAAACACCGTCCAAAGCACTATTTCCACCCCTTTGGATTTGCCGTATGCTATCAGCTCCGTCAAATCAAGTTCGGGAATAACGGTCAGCATATCCCCGCTCTTCGGATCATACCATCCTTCATCCAACACAATAAACTCCAATCCGTTCCGGCTGGCGAAATCGATATAATATTTATACGTATCCATGTTGATACCGGCTTTAAACGGCACTCCTTTCAGATTCCAGTCATTCCACCAATCCCATGCCACTTTGCCTGTCTTTATCCATGAGGTATCACCGATACGGTTGGGAGAAGCCAGAGCATAGACCAGGTTGTTGACCGGCATATCCGTATCTTTTTCAGTAATGGCCAACACACGCCACGGATAGGAACGGGAGCCACGGCTACGGGATATAAAATCGGTAGTTTCAGTTACATATTCCTGCTTCCGCCAAGGATAAAAGTCTGTTTTAGCCGGATAAGGAGCAAAGACACCTTTCAATCCATACTTTCCCTGCTGTGACTGCACAAACATGCCCGGATAAGCTTCGAGGTCGGACTCCAACAGGGTCAGTTTTACGCTGCCGCAATCCACGGTAACCGGAAGAAAAGCCAGTTTAGGCTGTGCTTTTGACAGAGGAGTGATGTCATATACATTCTGATAAGCCATCGCCATCGGTTTTTTATCATTGGTGGTATAAGGAAGATAAGCCGTATAATCTTCCTTAAAATTAAACTCGGCCTGTTCCTCCTTTATAATGATATCCGAAGATTGTGTGGTATAGAATCGATAGGCGACTCCCTCATTGTATGCACGGAAGATGATTCCGAACCCGCCTTTCAGCTTCAAGTCGAGTTCGTTGCCTGTTGCAACGAACTCCTTGAAACGGTAAAAAGGTGATTCTATGTTATCCTTTATCTTTCTCCTTCTTTCCCCTGTGATACGGGGAGTTTTACCTACTATAGTTCCGTTTTCCAGAACCAAACCTATATTAGAGTGTGAGAGAATTGTATCATTTCCATGCATCACTTGGTAGGCCAGTTCGTTTCCGGCGCTGATTTCCACTTTCAATGTTCCATCGGGTGAAGAGAGTACATATTTCTTTTCCTTGGCTGCAAATGAAGCATTTCTAATCAATAAAAGCAAAGATAAAATTGCAAGACAGAGTTTCTTGTTGTTTTTCATAATCTATCGGTTATATACGTTGTTCACTTGCAAAGTAAAATAAAAAAATTACAAGAAAGGGAAGATATAATATAATGTAATGGCAGAATCGTCCAATAAATCTCATTTTATGAATTTGACAGTTAGGCGGTTGTACTATTCTTCCATTCGTTTAGACTATTTTTTTATCCTCTTGGAGGTGTACGATGTAAACAGCTATTAAAATTGCATATTCAACACAATAGTCGCTTTATACTGTACACCATTTCTGGTATATATCAGAGTAGGTTTCAACATATATTTCTGGCCGGCAACACTTACTCCTTTCCGGTGTCCGTATGTCATGGTCAGTCCACTGAATTCTACATAGACCGGTGCCGTATCACCCCAGTTGCCTACGTTGCCATTGGCTTCACACCAAAATCCGTTATTGGCAGTAGAAGTGTAAGCAAAAGTGCCGTCAGTCTGACTGAGTGCGATAACCACTTTGTCCTCGGCAGGTTCTGTACCTACACTGGCCAGTTTACTTTCCAACACGGCAGGCTTCATGACAAACGCCTGTGCCAAATCTTTATTTGTTTTCAGGTCCACCGTTCCTTGTGGATAATCCTCGGAACCGGCATTGCACTTCACATCGAATGTCAATGTAATATCTTTAGGCATAGCCGTCTCGTCAATAGAGAAATTGCCAAGCAAGTCCGTTCCTTCAAACTTTACTTTGTAAGGCCATTGCTCATCGTCAGTCTCATCATCATTCCATGGATGTGACTTATACTGAACGGGAGCGCCCATTACCACTAGGCATAATTTTTCTGTTCCGATCGGTATCGTATAAGAAACCACTCCTGCATTTTCCTTATTCATAGATGCGTATTGTGGAGCTCCATTCACAATAGCCACAAATCCATATCGCCATCCGGCTGCCGTATTGCCACCATTATTGTTGTAAGCGGTAGCCGTACCTGCCACATTGCCGTCGGCATCCAATGTCGTTCCCGGATCCTCTTCTGCCAAAGCACATCCCACAGCCAGTCCGGCAAAATTCGCCTTGACCGTTGTTCCGGCTTCGGGAACGTTCAATGGAATGATATTGAATCCAGTAGTGCCCGGACAGCTGGCATAGCCTACCTGATAATATCCTCCGGCTGCATCATACATTTTCGTTGTATAATTGCAAGCGGTCTCTGTGACATAATTCCGCACCACGTCCATATCATAAGTCACCATACGGGTAGCGTAGCCATAAAGTTCCGTATAAAGTGTTTGCAAGTCATTGTTACAGTACAGACGCTGATAAGTCATGAGCGGATCTTCCGGATAGCGCGACTGTGTCCAGACATTCCCTACCACATCGACTCCATGTTTCTGCGCCCAGTAATATTGCAACCAATAACTGGCATAACGCATCCATTCATGATTGAAATGGCGATGGTAATTGGCTTTCCACACATCTACATGGTAACCGAACAGCTCCGCCGGATAATCTTGGAACGACTGCCATTGCGCACATTGTTCCCAAAAGCCATTTCCACCTTCACCACTCGACCCATAACCGTATCTGAATCCTACTTGCGAAAAGTCCGCCTCTCCGTTCAACATCTTGTCACAACTTACCTGATACTGGAAACTATGTCCTATTTCGTGCGCAATGGTAGAACCTACCGGTTGGCAGGTGCTGGGATTTACCCACAATGCACCGATTGTATTGTCGTAACCGGAACCTGTAGCAAGCCACTCAGTCTGATACAGCAAGTAAATCTCCATCTTATATTTATCCAGAAAAGACTTGTTTTGCCCAGTGTCAGCAAACTTCAAGGTTTCGATATTTGTCCGGTAGAATTGTTCGGCCTTTGCCAATAAATCATCAATGTCTACACGCAATACCTCCGGCACTGACTCTGCTCCCGGATCGTTGCCGAACCCCGGTTCCCAAAACACGAAGAAATGCTCGCTTTGCTTCATGCGCCACCATGACCAGCGCGCATCACTGCGAAGCATATTCATATTACTAAACTCAATAGGTTTGTAATATTTATCAAAATCTTTGATATCAGCCGAATTCAAGGTTAACACAGCATTGGGATTAGCTTCCTGGCGGATATGGACGGTTACTTCGGATTCTCCGCATACTATGACAAGAGTTGCTTCCCGATAGTTTTCGCTATCATTCTTCTGCAACAACATGGGCAATGAAATTTCGCCTGCCTCACCTTCATATCGGGGCAGTTTAATCCAAGTGCAACTGGAATCGGTGGCACGGCTGGTTACATCTTCTACAGTGGCTGTCCAAGGACCGGTAGCGGAGAACTTTACGGAAGCTTCTGTCTCATCCCAAAATAGTGTTTTGCTTTGCTGACTGCTGTCTAGGGTGAGCTGGAGGATAATACTTTCATCCTCGCTGTCACTGCAACTGCTGAAGGCAATAAAGAAACAGCAAAAAATGGATAAAGCAAATAGTAATTCTTTGCACAATAATTTCTTCATAATTATAGCTTTTATTGGAGTCCCATTTAAATGCCTGCGGTAAAGTCAATATTTACCCCATTACCACTAACACATATATAAAGTTTTTGATGGTCATTCGTTTCAGCTAAAACATTTATAAAGCTAAAATATCCTAATAAAGTCACTAAAAGACTTCTTAATAATAATATTTTCACACATTTGTTTTTCTGAATTTACTAAATAAAAAAGAGAAACCAATATCCATTATAGATACTGATTTCCCTCGATAAAATATTATTCCAACGTTGCTTTAACAATAAACTCTACGAATTTACTATTATCCTCCTTAAGCGCATATACAAAATTTACATTAAAAACAGAACCGGAAGTTGAAGCTGGATTTCGACCTATATTAACCATATCACCATTCTCTTGTGTTTCAACAAACAAAACACTACCAGTCGAACCATCATCACTCCAATTCGTTACTTTTAAATTAGAAGTCAGCCAATAACCTATTCCACTACCACCAGCAGTATAATCACTAGTAGTATTCCATTCACCAGATTCACTATCGACCATATACAGAGCAATCGGGCCTCCCGGTTCTTTGCAAGCGGTAATGAATTCAGATAAAGTCAGCCCCAAACAACTTTCTATCACCTCCTGATAATCTGCAAATTCAATAGAAAATGCAGAATAGTCACCTGCTGGAATAGTATTGGCAACAACAATACGTCCCGGATCAGTAACGGTCACATCAAAAGCAAAACGTACATAATCATCAAAATTTGCACCATTGTTTATAGCAAATCCAACGTTAATGGAGATAGCTGTACCTACAGAAGCGGTTTCGAGCACATTAAGAACCAGCTCCTTCTTTGTTGCATCCAACTCAATACTAGCTATACCAGAAGCTGCATCACAAACACCGCCTGCCGTATTATAGTACCAACCGTTGGTACCCTTGGTAGGAGCTGTTCTATTCCAACAGTTTTTCGATATATTGATAGGATAAAACACCACACTCCCATTAGACAATGCAGCCAACGTCTCATCTACCGTCATCCCCAAATACGTATGAAACTTTTCTGCATAATCAGTCAGTTTAACCGTCTTCGCTTCCAAACGGCTGATGGGAAACTCTGCTTTGGTAGAAACCACAGCATCCGCATTCGTCTTCAGATAGGGATTTTCATTCTCCCCGTACACATGCTTGCTGGTAGCATCCTCCGGATCCGTACTGCATGCAGCCAGTGACAGAGTGAAACAAGCAATTAAAGCATATATAAAATTCTTTTTCATCGTACTTTTCTTTTTTTAATTAATGAATTCATTATTCGGCACCACCATATCCCGGATTCTGCTTCAACTTAATGTTGCCATCCAATGCAGACTTAGGTAACGGAAAAATATCACAATGCCTGTCTGTCTTATCCGTCTTCGCATCTTTGCAAAACCATGACTTGCCATTATATACATTCTGATTGGTTCCGTTTATACGGAAACGGATCAAGTCCTGACGACGGTGATGCTCTGCCACAAACTCCCAGGCCAGTTCGTCCAACAAACCACCCAGTTCAATATCATCGCCCCCTTCTTCTGTGATAATCCAGTTATCGGCTTCTCCCATGATTCCCTGATTCTCCCGATGTCCGTAGTTATAACGGCTGCCACCCTTCAATTGAGCTACAGTAACCGTTGCTTTACCGGGATCGGACTTGAAGGCACGTTGGCGTACAGCTGTTACCAAATCGGCCGCCACTTGCTCGCTTTCTCCATTGTAACCACCTAAACGAAGCAAGCACTCCGCTTTAATAAAATAAGCATCAGCCAAACGGAAGAAAGGCACATCATCATAAGAAGTTCCATAGTCGCCTGAAAGTATTTCATATTTCACCAAGCGTTCACTTTCAAAGGGATAGCAACCGGGATTGTCTATACTATGTAATTCCCGAGTATATACCAAAGGTTCACTGTCCACATAAATGGGAGCACCGGCATAGTCATATTGCTGTCCTGATATCCAACAGTCTTCATAGCGGCTGTCTTCTTCATCGTATGTTTCCAGAAATTGAGGAAGAACAGCCGCCCCACCGGTAGCCCATCCGTTAAACTGCCACGTTGCACGTCCGGCTACATGCATCCACATATTTGCCATATAGTTACCTCCGGCATAATTGAATTCAAACGGAATACCAAAGATAATTTCAGGCGAACCGGAAATATCTTCTCTAAAATTATCCGAATAATTCGGAGCCAAAGAGAACTTGCCACTGTTAATCACTTCATTTACCTCATCAATAGCCTTTCCGTAATAAGAATTATCAGAGTAATCATTGAACCATGCATTGTGGTTCAAATACATTTTTGCCAGAAGCATATTGATGGCATAGTCGTTCAGCTTACCCATTTCTACTTTTGTTCCACATTTCCCCTTTACATCCGTCAACTCACTGATCAGGAAATCCCACATCTGTTGGGGAGTTGCCTGTTCGGGCAACCATCCGTCTTCATGTTCATATTGCGTATCCAATGGGATGTTGCGGAACAAATCGAATAAAATATAATAATAAAGAGCGCGATAAGCCCTTAATTGCGAAGAAGTGGTTATATCAGCAGCAATGACTTCATCTGCCAACAGTTTGTTACAGGCATTGATACCGGCATAGTTACGGTTCCATGTATCATTGAAATGGGCTATCTGTGAATGGAACTGATGTTTGTGCATAGACACGTACAAATCCCCCCAGCCGATACTGATCCGATAAGGAATACACCATGAATCGGACGACTGGTCCATCATATCGGCATAACTATACCATCCCCAATACACATCACGAAGACTGCTGTATACCGGAGCAAACATGGCCGCCCGGTCTTTTTCTGTAAACTCATACTTCTCGGAAGCAATCGTATCATAAATCGTTTCGCTCAAATCTGTACAACTGCCCACAGACAAGGTACAAGCTCCTATCGCTGAAGCCCAAAGTGCTTTATTGAATATTGTTTTCATGTTAGTTCTTCATTTAAAAGTTAGAAAGATACATTCAGACCGAAAGTGAATGAACGGGTAGAAGGATATTTATCGCGCCAGTCAATACCCAAAGACCAAATATCACCATTTGACATTTCAGGATCCAATCCATCATATCCGGTAATGCAGAATAAATTATCGGCAGAAACATAAGCCCGGATATTTTTCACAAACTTACTGCTTTTCAATGGAATGTTATAGCCCAACGTAATGTTAGTCATTTTCAAAAAATCACCATCTTCCAAATAATAGCTTACAAAAGTCTGTTTTTGGGCTGTTGATAAGGTATATTGTCCACCATAAGGAGCCTTTTGCACGGATTTCAAGCGATTATAAGCGATCGAGTTGTTCTCATAATAAGCACGAGGCTCGTTCAGAATCTTAAAACCAAACTGGCCTGTCATCTGGAAAGATAAATCAAAATTTTTATATCTGAACGAGTTGTTCCATCCCAAATACAATTTAGGAAGAGCATTCCCTAAATATTGACGGTAGTCATCATTAGACAGCATATTGTCTGTAAACTCTTCAATCTCACCAGTCTTTGCATTTTCAATCAGCCATAAGCCATTCTCTGAAACACCAACGGACTTCATGCCATAAAATTGTCCCATAGATCTCCCCACTTCCATCCGCTGGGTAGAAAGATTGATAGGTTCACCCAAATAAGCATGATCTATCTGATTTGAAGTCTCATACAAGTCATTTGAAAGACTCAATAATTTGTTCGCATTATGAGAGGCGGTAACTGTGGTTTTCCATTCAAAATCCTTTGTCCGTACAGGAATGGCATTGACAGCAATTTCAATACCTTGGTTACGCATCTTGCCGGCATTAGCCAAAGTCTTGTTATACAAATTGGGAGGAGTCGGTACCGTAAAATCATATAGCATATCCGAAGTCTTCTTCTGATATACATCAATAGAACCACTCAGGCGTTCATCCAATACAGCCCAGTCCAGACCAATATTAAATTCCTTGGAAGTTTCCCATTTCAAATCAGGATTAGGATTGGATTTTACGCTTAACCCCTGATGCCAGACGCCATTATCATAGAAATAAGGAGAACCATACTCATACCGGGTTAATGAATTATAAGAGTCACCTACAATGACACCTGTCACACCATAACCGGCACGTAACTTTAAGTTATTCAGCCACGTAAGGCCTTCCATGAATTTTTCGTTACTGATAGTCCATCCCAAAGAAACAGAAGGGAAAGTAGCCCATTTATTGTTCTCACCAAATTTGGAAGAGCCTTCACGGCGTACACTCAGCAGAACATTATATTTATTATCGTAACCATAGCTCACACGTCCGAAGAAACCAATCAAGGTATTGTCATTCTTGTAACTGCTCATGCCGGCTTTTCCATCTTTCAAAGCTGTACCTAATC
This sequence comes from Phocaeicola sp. GP0067, assembly GCF_031119655.1. Lineage (NCBI taxonomy): Bacteria > Pseudomonadati > Bacteroidota > Bacteroidia > Bacteroidales > Bacteroidaceae > Phocaeicola > Phocaeicola sp. GP0067. The sequence continues at coordinate 203,659 of NZ_JAVHZY010000001.1, read as the reverse complement.
CCAAGTTATTCCAAAGATAAAAATCTGTTGGATAATCATAGTTATTAGCTCCAAAACCTTCATTTACATTATACTGGTAATTATATCCCACCAATGCATCAAAACGATGTTTATTCCAAGTATGATTATATTTAGAAGTAACTTCCAGATTATCTGTGATATATTCATTCTGAGAATGATAAGCATATCCTGTGTGATTCTCGCTCTTCTGTGAAAAATATTCGGAAGTATAATATCCACGATTATGATCACTAGTAACCCTACGGCTTAACATGAGGTTGGTCTGCCAGTTTTTAATCGGTTCAAAGGTGATATTCCCCGTCATCCGGGTATTCTCACTATTGTATTTACCATCCTGTTCACGGATGATACCTACCGGATTATAATAATAATTTACGGCAAAATTCTCGTAAAAAGTTCCATCCTCATTCCAGATGGGTTCAGTAGGGTTACGCATAATAGCCTGTCGGTAAATACCCAGACCTGCCGCATCAATCGGACCATTCTTATGGAATGTCTTTACCATATTGAAATTCACTTTCAACATATCATTTAACATCCAGTGAGAAACATCAAACCTCATTCTCATCTCTTCATTATAGGTCTCAAGCAACACACCTTCCTCTTTGCGATACGTAAAATCCGCAGAATAAGTGGTATTTTTTGATCCTCCGGAAATATTAAAATTATGGTTATGAGTAAATGCAGTACGGGATACCGCATCCAACCAATCCGTATCATACCCTTTATCAGCATAGTTTGTCAATCCCTGACGGATTTCCTCTGCTCCATAGAAATCAAGCGTCTTGCCAAACTTGGAAAGAGACATATACCCGGAATAATTGGCAGCCGTACGCGACTCGCGCTGGCCGTTTTTTGTAGTAATCAAAATAACGCCATTAGCACCTCGTGTACCATAAATAGCTGCCGCAGAAGCATCCTTCAACACATCAATAGAAGCTATGTTTTCGGGGGAAACCGTTCCTAAACCACCTTCTATTCCGTCCACCAATACCAATGGAGTAGAGCCTCCCTGCAATGAAATCACACCACGCAAACGAATTGTAGATTCCGCATTCGGATCACCGGAGCCTTTCGCAATGGTCAATCCTGCCACTTTACCTTTAATCAGTTCGGCTGCATCTCCAATCTTACCTGCTGTAAAGTCTTCGGCCTTCACAGAAGCCACCGCACTGGTTACATCTCCCTTGCGCTGCGTACCATAACCGATTACAACCACTTCATCCATCAGTTCGGAATCGTCTTGCAGGGTAATATCTTTCTTACCACCATTTCCGACTGGAATTTCCTGGGTCTTATAGCCAATATAAGATATTGTCAAAACGGACTGGGCACTTTTTACCTTCAGCGTATATTTACCGTCAAAATCGGTAATGGTACCGTTGGTCGTTCCTTTTTCCATGATATTGGCACCAATGATAGGTTCCCCTTTCTTGTCTTTCACCACACCGCTTACTGTTACAGTTTGCTGTGTAATTTCCATTTTCATAGACTCTGCTGTTCCCGGCAGTGCAAATACAGGGCTCATCCCTGCACCCGCAGTAAGGAAAAGACAGGTTGCGGCCTTTAGCAATGCTTTGCTGAACAAGACCCGATTGTCATGTGTTTTCATCATACAGTTTTATTTAAAAGGTTTATATGTTCATTCAGTTCACTTTCCATTCAATCACCCCTCCCGAAGCTCCTTTCTGCAATTGTGCTGCAATTTTAAGCCCCTTTGTTTTGACAGGAAGAAGAAGAAAATAATTATACACATATATTACTGCATGTTTTATTTTAAGCTTGGCATGTGAAGATGTTAATATGAGTCACCCGGTATTGTTTTATCGTAAACGGATAAAACTACCATGGACAACACCCCACTCCCGAACGCAATTCTTATCTTATTATCTATCCATGGACGACCTGACCAGCGGATTCAACATCGGCACCAATTACACGCTGAATCCACAATTCAATGAAATGACAGGATTCACAGAAAAAGATGTACGGGATATGCTGGAGTATTACTCCACAACATGCCCATTCAATCATTCGGTAGACGAGTTGATAGAACTGATTGCTTTTCTACTTCGGAATGCTGACCATCAGCGGAATGCATAAAGGAGAAACCAAACTCACCATCCCTAACCAGGTGGTATGTGAACAACTCCTTGCCTACATTCTGGATACTTATCATGAAAACGACTTGACTTTCGACAGTTATGAAAAGAGGAAGCTTGTCTCAGGGCTGGCTTATGATGGCAAATGGAAACCTTACTTTGAATACATTGCCGGATGCCTGCACCGTTATGCCTCGCAGCAGGCCAAGCAGAAAGGTGAATATTTTGTTCATGGTTTTACTCTTGCCATAACCGCACAAAATCCTTTCTATCGTCCTGTGTCCGAGAAAGACAGTCAGGAAGGATACGTCGACCTGTTCTTGCATCCGTTATTGGATATTTACAAAGACATAAGTCACTCCTACATCATCGAACTGAAATATGCCAAAGGAAAAGACAGTAGCGAACGGATAGAACAATTAAGGCGACAAGCCATTGAACAAGCTGAACGCTACGCTTCGAGCGAGTCTGTGCAGAAAGCGATAGGTCCTACCATGCTACATAAAATCATTATTGTATACCGAGGCATGGAAATGGTTGTTTGCGAAGAATTGTAATCGATAAGAGGCAGTGTCTGCCCTTACAATGGAAGCATTCATTCGTCCGTTCTATCCACGTTTTCATCGAAAGTACAAAATTATTGCTTCTTGTCGCATTTGTAATTACAAAGATAAGATGCCATTTTTCGATGATTTTTCGTATCAGTTTCTTCTGCATCAGCACATTACCATTCCAAATCATGCACAGTATATTACTGTAAATCAACGATATACTGTGTAAATAGATTCCAAGTCCCCTTGAAACGGTTTGCCATTCTCCGCTGTCAAATTCGGCTTGACGTATACAGGTTGTTTTAATTCCTGTGCCATAGCTGTGGTCGCTTCCTTGCAAGAGAGCATAGCTGTGGCATATTTTGTCTGGCTGCGTTCGTTGCTTCGCCTAGGTGAAGAGGCGATTTCACTTTAGTGAACAGCCATTTTCACTAGGGTGGAGTAATTGCTTCACTTAGGTAGAATATCAAACGGAACGGAGTGAAGATACGATAGGAACAGGTTCTTATTACATACGCAACAAGATTCAATAGCCGAAACAAACAGTATCCTGTCCTGTCAGATATGAACTATGATGCCCACGAGTAGCCGGGAGGCAGTGAGGGGCCGACTCTACCTCCTGTCCGCTGGAATTCCCGAATGCGAGCATTCCCAAAAACGGATTTGTTTCCCCACCGACATACCAATTGAGGGGGATTTGAGAGACTTTTACACCGGAAGTGATTAGTAATGTGCATATTACTGTGACAGAGCGTTTTTGTGCTTTATGTATATCCTTATGCTAAAACCGAAATTTAAGTAAGAATAATCTATCAGAGGCTTTGTTTCTTCTTATTACGAATAACAGACATATCACTTTTATCAGTTGGAAGGAATCCCTGTCCTGTTTCTGTTAAGGAAAGCTGCCAATGTATTCCTGCTCACTTTCAATTTCCTCGCCATCTCCGCCTTACTGGTTCCCGCCTCCAGCATAGCCTTAATTTTTTCTTCTTTTCCCGTAAGTTTATATTTCGAGTTATGTCCTCCCATGGGACGTCCCAACTTTTGTCCGGAGGCAATTCTGCGTGCAAGTCCCTCACGGGTACGTTGGGAAATCAAGTCGCGTTCTATTTGTGCGGAAAGGGAAAAAGCGAATGCCAATATTTGAGATTGTATATTATTTCCCAGCTCATATTTCTCTTTCACCGTGAGCAGGATGACATTTTTCAACATACATGCATTCAGTATACTCATTACTTCCATCAATCTTCTTCCCAAACGAGAGATCTCCGACACAATCAATGTATCCCCTTTCTTTATTCTTTTCAATAGTACGCCAAGCTTTCTGTCTTTGGCTGACCGTGTTCCTGAAACCGTTTCTTCCACCCACACATCAATTTGGAAATCCCTTTGTTTGGCAAAACGATTTATCTCGAACCGCTGGTTCTCTACAGTCTGTTTATCAGTTGAAACCCGAATATACGCATATATCATAGCTGCATCATTAAGTTTTTTATTGAATAAGGAACGCCAATCTAATTTATATTATCAGAGAAGGAAAGTTTCACCGGATCTTATTGAGGTTTTCTAAGAAGAATTAAGTATCTCCAACTATTCAAGCTCAAAAAACAGACAAATCTGCTTAATCCTTGTCTTTACAAGATAAAACGATTGTCCAATAGAATGAAAAAATTGTCTATAACAATAGTATAAAACACTGATAATCAATATCATTATATTAAAAATGGATTGATCATCTTTAAGACGATTTTCGCAGTATAATAGATTTTTCTTTTATCTACTTAATGGTTTATTCACTTACTTTGCATCTGTTGACATAGTTGATACTGAAATAAAAAACACAGATATAGTATGAAAAACAAATTGCAAATAGTATGGAGCAGCATTGCTATAATAAGTGTATGCGCATGTAGCACACCTTATACACAACCTGATGCTCCTATCAAAGAAGTTCCTTTCACCCAAGTTCATTTAGATGATAATTTCTGGTCACCGCGGATTGAAACCAACCGCACCGTTTCCATCCCATCCGCTTTCAAAGAATGTGAAAAGAACGGCCGATTCGATAACTTTGCCATTGCGGGTGGTCTGATGAAAGGCGAGCATCGCGGTGACTTTTCTTTCGACGATACCGATCCCTATAAAATTATAGAAGGAGCTTCCTACTCGCTGGCCGTAAAATATGACGGGAAACTGGATCATTATCTGGACAGTGTAATCCATATCATAGCTACCGCACAGGAACCGGATGGTTATCTTACTACTTGTGTAACCAATCAATGTACCCGTTTATCCGGTTGGTGGGGCACGCACCGTTGGGAAAAAATCAACAGCCACGAACTTTATAACAGCGGCCATTTGTACGAAGCCGCCGTTGCTCATTATCGCGCCACCGGAAAACGTACATTATTGGATGTGGCTATCAAAAATGCCGATCTGGTATGTCAGGTCTTCGGACCCGGCGAAGGGCAGATCCATCGTCCCAGCGGTCATCCTATCGCCGAGATGGCTCTTGTCAAACTATATAAGGTGACAGGTGATGAGAAATATTTGCAGACGGCTAAGTATTTTGTAGAAGAAACCGGCAGAGGAACAGACGGACATAAACTGAGCGAATATAGTCAGGATCACAAGCCCATCCTGCAACAAGACGAGATAGTAGGTCATGCCGTCCGTGCCGGATATCTCTACTCCGGAGTGGCAGATGTAGCCGCTTTGACTCATGATACCGCCTATTTCAATGCCTTAACCCGTATTTGGGAAAATATGGCCGGCAAAAAACTCTTTATCACAGGCGGAATCGGTTCCCGCCCACAAGGTGAAGGATTCGGTCCGAACTATGAACTGAATAATCACACAGCCTATTGCGAAACCTGCGCCTCTATAGCCAATGTGTATTGGAATCATCGTATGTTTCTCGCTACGGGAGATGCCAAATATGCGGATGTGCTGGAACGCGCGTTGTATAACGGAGTCATTTCGGGCGTATCACTCAGCGGTGACAAGTTCTTCTATGACAATCCGTTGGAATCCATGGGGCAGCATGAGCGCCAGCACTGGTTCGGATGTGCCTGCTGTCCGGGCAACATAACCCGTTTCATGGCTTCAGTACCTTATTATATGTATGCCACTCAAGGCAATGATGTGTATGTCAATCTCTTTATCCAAAGCAAGGCGGATATTGAAACGGAAAGTAATAAAATAAATGTGGAACAAACTACAGGCTATCCGTGGGACGGAAAGATAAGTATTGCCGTCACTCCCGAAAAAGAACAGGAGTTTGCTTTGCGTGTGCGTATCCCCGGATGGGCGCAAGACGCTCCCGTACCCACAGATCTCTACTCATTTACAGACAAGGCTCAGGCTTACAGCATTTCTGTGAACGGTTCCAAAGTCAATGCGAAGCAATATGATGGTTATGCCACCCTTGTACGCAACTGGAAAGCGGGTGATGTGGTTGAAATCAATCTTCCTATGGAGGTACGTCGTGTGAAAGCAAATGACCAAGTAGAGGATGACCGTGGCAAACTGGCTATAGAACGGGGTCCTATTATGTTCTGTCTGGAAGGACAAGACCAAGCCGACAGTACTGTATTCAACAAATTCATCCCCGACGGTACTCCGATGGAGGCTTCTTACGATGCCGGTTTGTTGAATGGCGTAATGGTGCTGAGCGGTACAGCTAAAGAAATTGACAGGAATGGTAAGGTAAAAGATGTTCCCTTCAAAGCAATTCCTTATTCTACATGGAACAACCGCGGTGCCGACCAGATGGCTGTATGGATTCCCGAAGCGGCCGAGTATGCCCGCCCCACTCCGGAAGCTACTATTGCCAGCAAAGCACGTACTCTGATGATACAGGCTCCTATACAGAAAGATGCTCCCGAATCGGCTTCGGTGGAAACATGGGCATGGGGGGTAAATGACCAATGGGAACCTAAACGCTCATCGGATATCTCGAAACCTTACCACTATTGGTGGCTGAAGAACGGTACTGTCGAAACACTGGCTTATGAATTCGACCAGCCTTATACCGTATCGAACGTACAAGTGTATTGGTTGGATTTTGACCATTATGACGGAGATTTCCGTGTGCCGGAAAGCTGGAAACTATATTATAAAGAAGGCGAAAGTTGGAAAGAGGTAGAGGCGTTGACTGAATATACTGTAAAAAAAGATTGCTATAATAGTTTGGATTTCAAACCTGTCAAAACAAAGGGGCTTAAAATTGCAGCACAATTGCAGAAAGGAGCTTCGGGAGGGGTGATTGAATGGAAAGTGAACTGAATGAACATATAAACCTTATAAATAAAACTGTATGATGAAAACACATGAGAACCGGGCCTTGTTCAGCAAAGCATTGCTAAAGGCTACCACCTGTCTTTTCCTTACTGCGGGTGCAGGGATGAGCCCTGTATTTGCACTGCCGGAAGCCAGCACATCAGTCATGGAAACAGTTCAACAAAATCAAACCATCAGCGGTCGGATTACCGATACCAGCGGGGAACCTGTCATCGGAGCCAGCGTTGTGGTAAAAGGAACGACCAACGGAACCATTACCGACTTTGACGGTAAGTTCAGCCTCAATGCACCGGCCCAAGGCACATTGACAATATCCTACATAGGATATAAAAAGATGGAAATATCCATCAACGGACAACGAACTGTAAATGTTACGCTAAAAGAAGATACGGAGATACTGGATGAAGTGGTGGTGGTAGGTTATGGCACACAAAAAAAAGCAACCCTGACAGGCTCTGTATCATCTGTAAGCGGTGAAGATATTAAAAAAGTCTCAGCAGCCAATTTAAGTAATACCCTAGCCGGTAAGACAGCCGGTATCATAGCCAATACCCGTTCAGGCGAACCTGGCGAGGATGGAGCCGACATTCTTATCCGCGGAAAAGGGACTTTAGGGAATACTTCTCCACTGATCGTTGTGGATGGTATTGCTGACCGTTCATTCAGCCGCCTCAACCCTGAAGACATCGAATCTATTTCTGTACTGAAAGACGCTTCTGCCGCCATATATGGTGCACGCGCCGCAAATGGTGTTATCCTGGTAACCACCAAACGCGGTAAGGAAGGTAAAATGCAAGTAAACTACAACGGCAGCTACACACTTTCCCAACCGACACGCATCCCCCAAATGCTGAACTCCTACCAGTATGCGACTTATGTAAATGAATATGACGCCGACCCACGCCACGATCAGGGCGGTATCACTTATTCCGATGAAGTGCTGCAACATTATATAAATCATGATGATGATCTAAATTATCCCGACACAGACTGGTGGGATGCAGTGGCCAAAGATTGGGCAGGAAAAACTCAGCACAGCTTGTCCGTAAGTGGTGGCAATGATAAATTATCCTTCTATTCTTCCGCTCAATATATGTGGCAGGATGCCATTTACAAACAGAGCACACAGGACTACAAGCAATATCAATTCATCACCAACATTGATGCCAAAATCAACAAATCCGTACGTTTTAGTTTTGATATTCTGGGACGTCAAGAACAACGTAACCGTGGAATTTATTCGACTCCCTACCTGTTTACTTATTTCCTGACCACTTTTCCCGGCAGCGCTCCCTATTTCCCGAACGGACTCCCACGAGTAGGTTACGATGGTATCACCCGCAATGCCGCCATTATGGTGACAGACCAGCCCGGATACAATAAATACACCTATAATATATTAAACCTGAAGCCCTTGCTGCATATTGACCTGGATATGATTACCAAAGGTTTGTATGTAGAAGGATATGCCGCACTGGATTTCCATTTTGATAACGGCAAATCATTAAATCAGCCGTACGACTTATATTATTATGACAAAGCAACCAATGAATACCAGAACAAAAGAGCAGATACCGGTAAAATCAGTGTAAACTCCTGGTCTAGCAACTACAAAACAATCACCCTGAATGCCCGTATCGGTTATAGCCATACATTTGCCGAAGCTCACAAAGTAGATGCATTCGTGGCCTACGAACAAAGCAAATATGATTATAACACTCTTTCCGCCTATCGTACCAACTATCTGTCTACAGCCATTCCTGAAATATTTGCAGGCAGCAGTGTACCCGAAGACAAGGACAATGGAGGTTATTCAGACGCTACAGCACGTTGCAATTTCTTCGGACGTATCAACTATGGATATAAAGACAAATATTTAGCAGAGGTAACATTGCGCTACGATGGCTCCATGAATTTTGCTCCCGGTCATCGTTGGGGATTGTTCCCGGCTTTCTCACTGGGTTGGGTGATGAGTGAGGAAAAATTCTTCGAACCGATAAAGGATGTGGTCAGCTTCTTCAAACTGAAAGGTTCCTGGGGCATGATGGGTAATGACAATATCGCCGCCTATCAGTTCATGTCCCAATACAAATTCTTAGCAGATAATAAAGGGCCGTACTTTGGAGCAGGAGAGGACGGACACATCAACCAAGGCTTTTACCAAGCACGAGTAGCCAATCCAGTAGTAACTTGGGAAAAAGCAAAGACTTTAAACTTAGGTTTATCCACACAATTCTTAAACGGAAAATTTGGTCTGGATTTTGATTGGTTCCATTCCAACCGTAATGATATCCTTTGTTACCGTAACGCATCCATTCCTTATTACGCAGGAATGACTCTGCCACAAGAGAACATAGGTGAAGTTACTAACTCCGGCATAGAAATCATAGCTACATATCGAGATCGTGCAGGTGATTTTGAATGGGGGATCACAGGTAACTTAACTTACGCAAAAAATAAGGTGAACTATATGGATGAGGCAGCCAGCACTCCTGCATGGCAAAAGACAGAAGGCCATCCCATTGACGGACAAGTACTCTATAAAGCATTAGGCATCTATCAAACTCAAGAGCAGGTAGATAATACGCCACATATTGACGGAGCCAAACCAGGAGACTTGATTTATCAAGATACGAATGGCGACGGTAACATAACATGGGATGATGCAATCCGTATTGATGAAACAGCTACTCCAAAAATCATTTACGGATTTACATTAAATGGAGGTTGGAAAGGTATCGATTTAAATATGTTTTTCCAAGGACAGGCCAAAGCCAGCCAATTAGTCCAGCCAACCATGAACATGGCGACAGATTTTTATGAAGGACGCTGGAAAGAAGGAAACACCTCGGAAGAAAATGCCAACGCACGTTGGCCTAAAGCCTTCATAAAACAAACTTATGGTGATACTTGGAATGGGCAAGCTTCGACATGGTGGTTACGTAATGCATCCTTCTTACGTTTAAAATCAGTGGAATTAGGTTATACATTGCCTAAGGATCTAACAGCTAAAGTAGGAATACAAAAAGCACGAATTTATGTCAACGGAGCAAACTTATTTACGATTGACAACTATAAGATTGCTGATCCGGAAGCAGGTGTAACACGTAATGACAACAACGAAGTAATCAACTCTAACGGTGTGCTAAGCTATCCGTTACAGCGAACGATTACTTTCGGTGCCAATATTACATTTTAAGAAACCCAAAAACGATGAACAATGAAAAAGATATATTTATATGTAGCCTTTGCATTGGCTAGCATAGGCATGATTTCTTGTACAGATATACTTGATCAAGACCCGCTGGACTCTTTCACAGATGAAGCAGTATGGAATGATCTTGCCCTTTCAGAAACTTATCTGAATGCGCAATATATGAACCTGATGGCCGAAAACATGAAGGGCACCCGCTTTGCACACTATACAGACGAAGTTTTTCAAAAACATACTTATGGTTCAGAAAATGTGACCCAAGGATTATTAAGCTGTGATAATGCCGGAATCGGTTGGGATGATACGATGTGGGATCCCTGGTATAGTTATTATCAATATATAAGCAAGTTGAATCTTTTTTTGGAAAAGATAGATAATGTACCCGGAGATGAGACTTCTAGAAACGAACAAAAAGGGCAAGCCCTGTTTCTACGTGCATGGAATTATCACATGCTATACAGCTTATTCGGACGTGTGCCTATCGTAGATCATACTTTTGACCTGGATTCTTCATTTGAACTGCAACGTGAAGATATGGATAAAGTAGCCGATTTCATTATAAAGGATTTAGATGAGGCCGCTGCATTGCTCCCTATAGAGTATAGTGATCCCAATGATTTCGGACGAGTTACCAAAGGAGCTGCTCTAGCTCTGAAATCCAGAGTACTATTATATAAGGCAAGTCCATTATTTGGAACACCCAGCACTGAAAAGTGGCAAGCGGCAGCAAATGCTGCAAAAGCAGTATTCGACTTAAACAAATACTATTTAAAAACGGTAAATAACAGTGAGGAATATGGAGCATTGTTTTATGATGTGAAAAATCCAGAAGTTATTTTCGAAAAATTATTTGACCCTAAATACGGATCAGGTGATAATAACTCATTTTTATATCAGGCTCCATGCGGCATTGGTAACGGCTTCCAAGGATGGGGGAATTTCAATCCGACACAAAATTTAGTGGATAAGTTCCAAATGGCAGACGGTACTGCTTCTGAAAAGAAAACACACTATGACTATTATCCCTGGAACGGGCGTGAAATTCGTTTTTATGCCGCTTTCTTATTAGATGGAGATGAATGGGGGTATGGAAAAGACAAACGCGAGGTAGAAGTATATTATGGAGGAGATGAAACGATTCCTGCCGGCAAAGACAGCAATTGGGGTGAATATTGGTGGAATGCCAGCAATACAGGATACTCCATGCGGAAGTTTCTCGACCCTTCTTATGATGCAACAGGAACAACCATGCACACTACCCCTTGGTTCTTCATCCGTCTTTCAGAAATTTATCTCAACTATGCCGAATGCCAAATTGAGCTAGGTAACAACTCAGAAGCTTTAGAGTATATAAATAAAGTACGTACCCGCGCACTTTTACCACCCGCTACAGGAGAAGATATCAGGGCCGAATATGAATATGAAAGACAAATAGAGCTGGTATTTGAAGGGCAACGTTGGTTTGATCTTCGCCGTTGGAAAAAAATGTATGAAGAATATAGCAAGCCTATTTATGGCGTGACTATCGGCAAATTTAAAAATGAAGACGGCACCTACCGCAAAGAATACTGGACAGATAATATAGTTTCCACACGTGTATTCAATAATGACAAACTGTATTGGGTACCTGTTCCGCGTTGGGAACTGAATAAGTCCAAACTGATTGATGCCGCTCCTTACGAATAATACTATTGGGAAGCAACAGATTATTAATATTAAAAAAGGAGTGTCCAACAAAGATACTCCTTTTTTAATCACCTTCATACATAAAGGAATTTCAAGTCAAATTTTCCTATATAGCTCACTATCCAGACTATTTTGCTATATTTTTGCATGATTGTTTCATATCAATACCTCTCTAAAAACTACTTTTACCCCCACAAAATATGAAAACTATATGAAAAGAACCTTGTGTACCATGAAAACAAAACTTATAATCCTGCTGCTGGCAAGCACACTTACAGCCGGAGCACAAATGTATTTCGGCACTAAAAAAGAAGTACCCGACTCTGTATTTAACGCATTGGCACAAACTCCGCCTATGGGATGGAACAGCTGGAACAAATTCGGATGCAATGTGAGCGAACAGCTCATCAAAGAAATGGCGGACGCCATGATTGCCACAGGCATGAAGGATGCAGGCTATGAATACCTGGTCATCGACGACTGCTGGCAGGTAGGACGAGACGAAGAAGGAAATATACAGGTCGATCCCAAACGTTTTCCCAATGGAATGAAAGCACTGGCAGATTATGTGCATGCCAAAGGACTGAAAATGGGAATATATTCGTGTGCAGGCTCCGAAACATGCCAGGGAAGACCCGGAAGCCGCGGATATCAGTTTCAAGATGCACGTACATACGCCGCATGGGGAATCGATTACCTGAAATACGACTGGTGCTCCAATGAAGGACAAAAGGCGGAAGCTGCTTACCGTACCATGAGCGACGCGCTGAAAGCATGCGGACGTCCTATTGTATTCAGCATTTGCGAATGGGGGGAGAATGAACCATGGAAATGGGGAAAAGGTATCGGACATTTATGGCGCATCACTCCTGACATACGCGATTGCTACCAGTGTGTATTCGACTGGGGAGGTGTGGGAGTACTCGACATTATAGACAAGATGGCCGATCTCTACCCTTATGCCGGACCGGGACATTGGAACGATGCCGAGATGTTGGAAGTAGGTAATGGTGGAATGACACGCGACGAATATATCACCCATTTCTCCATGTGGTGTATGTTAGCAGCACCACTCATGAGCGGCAACGACCTGCGCAATATGGATAAAGAAACCATAGAAATATTAACCAATAAAGAGGTAATAGCCATCAACCAAGATAAAAAAGGAGAACAAGCCCGCCGGTTTATGGATATGGGCGAAAAAGAAATATGGGCAAAGCCGCTGAATGATGGTGAACTGGCTGTATGTTTCATGAACCGTACGGAAAACAGCTGGAAACTGGATTATGACTGGAAAAAACAAACCATCTATTTTGCCGATGAAGTGAACATACATCGGAAGGAATATAAAATAAGAGACCTATGGCAGCACAAAGACATAGGAACCACAGAAAGAAATACCCGGCACGAAATTCCCGCGCATGGAGTATTGATGGTCAGACTGACACCCATTAAATAATGAAACAACTCATTTATAATAATATGAAAACATATATCCTACCCCTGCTCATGATGATGCTCATCTCTTGTTCCAACTCAAAAACACAGGAAAATGAAAGCACAACGGTACCTCTGCCCGAAGGCAAAGAAATCTATATCCCCAAAGACCTGCGAAGCATGGACTTGCAAGACCCCGAAAGCAAATGGAGCTATCACCGCATGGCATGTACCGAAAACTTCGTCATCTTTTGGGAAAAAGGATTTGGTGACAACCTGTCAGACCCTCCTCAGCTGGAAGGACATTCCATGAAAGTAAACCTGAAAAATCTGGAAGAAAAACTAGAGCATTTTTACCATTATTTCTATCACACATTGCAATTCGCCAAAACCGGATCAAAATGCGACAAATACCGCATGATGGTTATGATCAATTATTCACTGGAAGGAACCGCTTATGGTGGAGACTATGACGGTGAGATCGGCGCTCTCTGGATTGCCCCCAACCGGGTACAGGACGAAAAGCTGAATTGTATAGCGCATGAACTGGGACATAGTTTCCAGTCACAAATCACCTGTGACGGCCAAGGAGAAGCCTGGGGTGGTTGCGGCTTCTTCGAAATGACCTCACAATGGATGCTCTGGCAAGTGAATCCAGACTGGATGACCGATGAAAAATATCATTGGGATGCATTCAAGACCCTTACCCACAAGGCTTATCTGCATTTGGAAAACATTTATCATTCACCATACGTCATAGAATATTGGAGCATGAAACGGGGACTGCCGTTCATCGCCGAACTTTATCGTCAGGGAAAAAGAGGGGAAGACCCTGTAATGACTTATAAACGCATGACTGGACTGACTCAGGAACAATTCTGTGATGAAATATTCGACGCCTGCCGTCATTTCATCAATTGGGATTTCCCACGGGTATGGAAAGAGACACGCCCTTATGCCAATCAATATACCTGCAAACTGAACAGCATGGATGACAACTGGTATCAGATCACACCCGAAAATTGTCCGGAAAACTACGGTTTCAACGCCATTCCTCTCTCAATCCCCCCAACCGGACAAACTGTAACAATAGAATTTTGTGGAGAAGCCGATAAAAATGGATTCCACACCATCAATGCAGACAAAGCCGGATGGCGCTATGGAATAGTAACCATCACAAAAGAAGGCAAGGCAGTCTATGGAGAAATGAAAGCAGACCCTGTGGGAAAAATCAGTTATGCTGTGCCAGAGAATTCATCTCCGGAACGTCTCTGGTTCATCGTTATGGGAGCGCCAGCCGAACATTGGATAAATCCGAATCAGGAAGAAAAGGATGCACAATGGCCTTACCGGATAAGAATAACTGGAAGTCAGCCCATTATTCAATAAAACCATATCACATTTTCTTTATGAGGGTGCAACAAAAATAGTACTATCAGACTATTGGCACCCTTTTAAAGAAAATATTTCCACACATTCATATTTCTATCTTGACCTCAATAAATATATTTCATTTTACAATGCTATTATTTCAAACCTTGTTATCTTTGCATAAAGATAAAAATAACAACTATGAAAAGCCCTGTCCTTTCGATACTCTTTCTACTTATATCAGTAACTTTACTTGCTGTACCCAATGATTTCCGTTTCCGACATTTCTCCGTAGAAGACGGATTGTCATCCAACTCTGTACGTGCCATTATGCAAGACAAATATGGTTTTCTATGGATAGGAACAGAAGAAGGTCTGAACCGATATGACGGAATCATGATAAAATCATATTCAATTTGCCCACAGGCAGCAGGCAAATACATATCCTCCCTGTACGGAACCAAAAAGAATATCTGGATAGGGACAGATGAGGGAATCTATATATATGCTTATGCAACGGAAACTTTTACCTATTTCGACCTCACAACTCCCAATAATGTCCGCATAACCAGCATCGTCAACCATATTTTGCAAGATAAAGACGGAAATTTATGGTTCTCGACCAACGGGCAAGGCTTGTTCCGATACAATCTATCAAAAAACTATTTGGAACAATACGAATTTACAAGTGCGTTCGGAATAGTAGCAAGCACAATGGCAGACAGTGACAACCAAATATGGGCTCTCACCAACCAAGGAGAATCAGGTGTTTACAAACTGAACAAAGCAGAAAATAAATTCGAGCCTTTTGGACTTCTTTACAATGCCGGAAATCACCACTCACAAGCATTAGCCATGCTGGAGGATTCAGAACAGACCCTTTGGCTGGGAACATGGGAGTGCGGGTTGCAAAAAATAGATAAATATACGCGGCAAACCACTACCTATTTACACCCTACGGACGGAAAAGGTGTAACACACATTCATTCGTTAATGGAATATGCCCCCCACCAACTATTGATAGGATCGGACGACGGGCTGTTATTATTCAATACCCTTACAGAAGAATATAAACTGTTTACTGAAAATGAAACTGTTCCCAACTCTTTATCAAACCGTTTTGTATATCCCATCATAAAAGACCGGGAAGGAGGTATCTGGATTGGGACTTACTATGGAGGGATTAATTATATTTCACCTAATGCTGAACAATTTGAAAGTTTTTCCCATTCACGACTTTACAATTCTATAAATGGAAATGTTATCGGACGGTTCTGCGAAGATGCTCATGGACAAATATGGATAGCTTCGGACGACGGTGGACTGAACCGATACTCGCCTAAAGACCGGAAGTTCGTTTACTATCTACCGGCTGATCATAAAAACAGCCTTTCCTATCACAACGTCCATGCACTATGCATGGATGGAGACAACCTATGGATAGGAACCTATACTGGAGGAGTGAATGTACTGAATCTGCAAACGGGAACTTTTAAAGTCTACCGCTCTTATACAGATATCCCGACCTCACTGGACGGAACCAGTTCTTACGCCATCTTTAAAGACAGATCGGATAGAATCTGGGTAGCATCCATGAATGGAATCAATCTGTATAACCGGGAAGAGGATAATTTTATCCGTATTAAGAACCTAGATGCTATGACCATAGACATAGACCAAGATACAAAAGGAAATCTCTGGTTTTCCACACAAGGAAAAGGATTGTTCAAATTTCATCCGGAAAAACAAATATGGAAAAACTATGTGCATAACAATACACTGCCCAATACGCTGGCCAATAACCAAGTAAACTGCTGCCTGATAGACAGCCATGGAGAGATATGGGCAGGAACCATGAACGGACTTTGTAAATACAATATAGAGGAAGACAATTTTGAAACCATCCCGTTAGAAATACCCAGCCACAATATATGCAGCATTATCGAAGACCAGCATATATTATGGCTGACCACTACAAAAGGGCTGGTCCGCTATATACCGGGAGAAGGTTGCCAGGTATTTACTAAAAGTGACGGACTACAAAGTGACCAGTTTCTACCCAATGCAGGTATCAAAGCTTCTGACGGAAAAATTTATATCGGATCGGTAAACGGATTCAATGCTTTCTATCCCCATCAAATTAAAACGAATCACGTACGTCCTCCGGTAGTCATTACTGCACTAGAAATATTTAATAAACAAATTCCTGTAGGAAACAAACTGCTTCCAAAATCTCTCAACCAGTTGGAAGAACTGGAGCTATCCTATAAAGAAAATGCATTCAGCTTGCTTTATGCCTCTTTAAGCTATTGCACCCCCAATAAAAACAAATACGCCTATAAACTGGAAGGATTTGACAAAGACTGGAACTATGTAGGCTCCCAAAATAAGGCCACTTACACCAATTTGCCCGCAGGAACCTATCTTTTCAAAGTAAAGGCGACCAATAATGACGGAATATGGAATGAAAAAGGAACCAGTCTGAAAATCACCATCCACCCTCCTTTCTATTGGTCCACCGCTTCCAAACTGCTCTATTTTGTATTGGTTTGCATAGCTTTCGGATTCGTCATCCGCTTCATCATCAAACGGACAGAGAAGAAACATACGGCTGAAATAAACAAACTGAACGCCAACAAGGAAAAAGAAGTACACGAAGCCAAAATCAAGTTCTTCACCATGATAGCCCACGAAATACGCACACCGGTATCCCTTATCATAGGACCTTTGGAGAAAATAATGAAATCTCCCGTGTCCCTGCCGTCTACAGTACGCGACGATCTGAATATTATTGACCGTAACAGCCAGCGTCTGCTGTTCCTGGTAAACCAATTGCTGGATTTCCGGAAAGTGGAACAGGAAGGAATGAAAATGAAGTTTGCTTCCCAAAATATCCACCAACTGCTCAAAGCGGTTTGTGAACGTTTCGAACCTTTCATCGCCCAACATGGAGCACGGCTTACTGTAAAATATCCTGAAGCAGATTTCACGGCTATAGTAGACAGTGAGGCGGTAACCAAACTAGTCAGCAATCTGTTGACCAATGCCAGTAAATACACAAAAGATGAAGTTACTCTTACCTGTATCGTACAGCCGGAACAACATACTTTTATAATCCGAGTGACAGATAACGGCATAGGGATCAGCAAAGAAGAACAAAAGAAGATATTCCATCCGTTCTATCAGGCTATGGATAACAAGCCGGGAACAGGTATCGGCCTCAGCATTGTCAAAAGTATCGTAGAATCACACAATGGCTGTATTGAAGTGGAATCCGAGGTTAACAAAGGATCATCTTTTATCGTAACGTTGCCTATAGAACAAGCACAAGTCCTGCCACAGGATACGGGCACATCACTATTGAACAACCCAGCCATTCCCGAAGGAATCTTGCAAGAGGACCTCTCCGGTTCTCCTATCAAACATAAACCAACCATGCTGATTGTGGATGATAATGAGGAAATGTTGAATTTCCTTTCGAGTAGTCTGGCTGATAAATACAGCATACTTACCGCAGAAGACGGTATAGAAGCACTGAATAAACTAAAAGAAAACGAAGTGACACTCATTGTAAGCGACTGGATGATGCCACGCATGGACGGAGTGGAATTCTGCAAAGCAATAAGGACTAACCAGGCTACCAGTCATATACCCTTCATCCTGCTAACGGCCAAGACAGATACCAACTCCAAGATAGAAGGTATGGATTGTGGTGCAGATGCCTACATAGAGAAACCTTTCTCCATGCAATACTTGGAAGCATGTATCAAGAATCTGGTAGACTTGCGTAATCTGCTGCGTCAGAAATTCTCGAAGATGCCGTTGGTTCCGCTGAACAGCATTGCCAATAATTCTATGGACGACAAGTTCCTTACCCGTATGAATGAAATCATAGAAGAGAATTTCTCCAATCCGGAATTATCCGTAGATTTCCTGGCCGAAAAATTATGTATCAGCCGTTCGGGTCTGTTTGCCAAAATAAAGACATTGGCCAATATCACCCCTAATGAACTGATTCAAGTGGTACGTTTGAAAAAAGCAGCGATCTTGCTGGCAGAAAACAAATATCGCATCAATGAAATCTGTTATATGGTAGGATTCAATAATCCGTCTTATTTCTCCAAATGTTTCCAAAAACAGTTCGGCATGAAACCGGGGGAATTTGTAAACGGGAAAAGAGAAGAATAAAAACCAATCAAAAATCATTTCCTAAAAATAAAAAATCCGGTTTCCCCTTTTCAGAGAAACCGGATCCATGATGAACGAGTGGTTTTATTTCAATCAATAATTATTCTTCTTCACTTCGAAATAAGCTTGCGGATGCAGACATGCAGGACATACTTCAGGAGCTTCCGTACCTACATAAATGTAACCGCAGTTACGGCACTGCCATACAGTTTCTTCCGCTTTCTTGAATACTGTGCCTTCTTCCACATTCTTCAATAAAGCCAGATATCTTTCCTCATGCCCCTTTTCAGCTTCAGCGATTCTGCGATACATAGTAGCGATAGCAGGAAAACCTTCCTGATCGGCCACATCAGCAAAGTGAGGGTAATCAGTAGTCCATTCTTCATTTTCACCGGCAGCGGCAGCTTTCAAATTTTCCATAGTGGTACCAATGATACCTGCAGGATAGCTGGCAGTAATTTCTACCATACCGCCTTCCAACCATTTAAACATACGTTTTGCATGTTCTTTTTCCTGATCGGCTGTTTCTGTAAAAATAGCTGCTATTTGTTCATAACCTTCCTTCTTTGCTGTACTTGCAAAGTAAGTATAACGCATTCTAGCCTGTGATTCACCTGCAAATGAAGTCAGCAAGTTTTTCTCTGTCTGTGTACCTTTTACGCTTTTAGCCATAATTGTTAGTTTTATTAGTTAGTATTATTTGATCATCTGTTGATGACACAAAGATATATATTTTATTTCAAAATTGTATTCATTACAATTACGTTTTTATATTTAATTAAACGTTCACTTTATATAAAATAAACAAGAACACCTATATTTGTGTTCACAACAACATTAACATTTTCCATTATGAAAAACATCATCAAATTATTCACTTTTCCCCTCCTTACTATAATAGGATTTAATTCATGTGCGTCCATACCGTTAAAAATCGGAGAGTCTGAAAACAACTCCACTTACACTGTCAGCTATCTGTTTGAACATGACGGTTGCAAGGTATATCGTTTTTACGATAAAGGAAATTACGTTTACTTCACTACGAGAGGAGATGTAACCAGTATCACAAATGATTCTACCGCCCAACGCACCATTACCATCAACAAAACACCCTATGAATAACAAAAATACGAATTTAAATAGAATAATACCTTAATTTATACATTAATTTTCTCTACTTTTGCAACTCGTTTAAAATCATAGCATAAAGTAGTTGACAAATGAAAGCATTTGAATTCAAACCGAAGCTCTTCACTACCCTACAGAATTATTCAAAAGAGAGCTTCATGGCCGACCTCATGGCCGGAATTATCGTAGGTATTGTTGCACTTCCACTGGCTATCGCATTTGGTATCGCTTCGGGAGTTTCCCCAGAAAAAGGCATCATCACTGCTATTGTAGCAGGATTTATCATCTCTTTATTAGGAGGAAGCAAAGTACAGATAGGCGGACCTACCGGAGCATTTATCGTAATTATCTATGGAATCATCCAAGAATACGGCATCAGCGGATTAACAGTAGCAACTCTTATGGCAGGAGTACTCCTTATTTTATTAGGTGTATTCAAGCTGGGAGCTGTTATCAAATTCATTCCTTATCCCATTATTGTAGGATTTACCAGTGGTATTGCCGTTACCATCTTTACGACACAGATTGCCGATATCTTCGGACTGAACTTCGGAGGAGAAAAAGTACCGGGAGACTTCATAGGTAAATGGATGATGTATTTCCGTCATTTTGATACTGTTAATTGGTGGAACGCCATTGTCAGCATAGTCAGCGTCCTGATTATCGCACTGACTCCCCGGTTCTCAAAAAAGATTCCAGGTTCACTGATTGCCATCATTGTAGTAACCATTGCCGTGTACCTGATGAAAACATATGGCGGAATCACTTGTATCGACACCATTGGCGACCGTTTTACCATTCAGTCACAGCTGCCGGATGCAGTAGTGCCCGAATTAAATTGGGAAGCTATCAAGAATTTATTTCCGGTTGCCATCACCATTGCTGTACTGGGAGCCATAGAATCTCTGTTGTCTGCTGCCGTAGCCGATGGTGTCATTGGTGACCGCCACGATTCAAACACGGAACTGATAGCCCAGGGCGCAGCCAATATTATCGCTCCGCTGTTTGGCGGTATTCCTGCTACAGGAGCCATCGCACGTACCATGACCAATATCAACAACGGTGGAAAATCACCTGTTGCAGGTATCATTCATGCAGTCATTCTGTTGCTGATTCTCTTGTTCCTGATGCCTCTGGCACAATATATCCCGATGGCCTGTCTGGCAGGTGTATTGGTGATTGTTTCCTATAACATGAGCGGCTGGCGTACTTTCAAAGCGTTGCTGAAGAATCCGAAATCAGACGTCACCGTATTGTTGATCACTTTCTTCTTGACTGTTATCTTCGATTTGACCGTAGCTATTGAAGTGGGTTTGCTCATTGCCTGTGTATTGTTCATGAAACGTGTCATGGAAACAACAGAAATATCGGTTATCAAAAATGAAATCGACCCCAATAATGAATCCGATCTGGAAGTGCACGAAGAACATCTCATGGTTCCCAAAGGTGTGGAAGTATATGAAATCAACGGTCCCTACTTCTTTGGTATCGCTACCAAGTTTGAGGAAATCATGTCCGAACTGGGCGACCGTCCCAAAGTACGGATCGTACGTATGCGTAAAGTACCATTCATTGATTCTACCGGTATTCACAACCTGACTAATCTATGCGAAATGTCTAAGAAAGAAAATATTCAGATTGTGCTTTCGGGAGTGAATGAAAAAGTGCATCAAATTCTTGAAAAATCAGGATTTAATGAACTGCTGGGAAAAGAAAATATCTGTCCTAATATCAATGTGGCTTTGGAGAAAGCAAAGGCTATTATAGAAAAATAAAATAAGAAAGGAGAGCATTATGGACTAAAATAAATGCTCTCCTTTTTGATTCTATTCTGCTAATGAGGGACAGGAATAGAAAGCCAATATCCTTTTTTCAGTAAATAAGTGTAAAATGCCCCCATACTCCTCACTGGTGTTTTAAAATCTTGAAATCAGATTTATCATTAAAAGACCTTATCCGCATCCCTAAGCCCTTCCTGCCATATAGCCAAGTGCTTTCTTCGTGTTTGTTGTATTTCCATAGCTTATGGAAATAGATAAATGAATATTCAATGCCTCCAACAGCATATTTCCTAAAAGGCTGTTACCTCCCCCATTATACCGCATATCAACAACCAGCAAAGAAACTCCCCTTTGATTCATATCCTGAATCATGTGTTCCAAAAAATGGAGTATAAATAAAAATTCCCGTTAAAATAGCGGACAGAAAATGGATATAGCGACAACGGTTCTATATTCACAAAAGTATGGGCATCCTGCAAAAGAACTAACAATTCATTAATTCTCAGCTGGAAATCGGCTAAAGTGATGTTATTTATTCATATCACAAAGCTCATCGCAAGCGGACAGGACAAACTGACGGCATTAGGCTTTCAATGACTTGTCAAGAATAAAAGCTGGATGTACCTTGGTCAGAAAGATGAAAAAGTTCATCAGTTCGTTCTGATAAAGATTAAAGCTTCCATCATTATAATCAGGGATAGAAGTATATTCCATTATTATTCAAATCCATTCAATTGCAAGTATGTGAAACAACGTATCTCCAGTCTTTGAAAAATATCCAGGAATAAATTATATGTTTTAATAGTGACCTGAAAAAGTAAGATATGTTCATGAGCAAAGTAAGTTCACTTCATCGGCAAAGTAAGTCAACTTACTTGCCCTTTGAAGTCAACTTACTTTTTTCTCAATACGAGACCGATACCGGAATGCCGGAATCCTTTATCAATTTTCCTATTCTGTCCAATTCCTCATGAGTAGCCTTTTCCAAATCATGATCGGGCGTTTCACGGTCGATGGTGTAAATCATCACCTGACGGGGAGCAATCTCTTTCACCGTTTCCAGCCAGGGCAGCACATACCGATCTGAAGTATTATCCACATCCTGCCCTTGATATTTACCTTTCATGAACATGGTCTGAATAATCAGATTACCTTTGAAAGCTTTCATCCCTTTTATAATTTTCCGCACATCATAGTGCCCGGTCGGGCGGTCTGTCAATCGAATATAATCCGTATCAATAGTATCCAGCTTCAATATATTATTATCTATCTTATTCAATGCATCAAATACCTCCGGTTTGTGAATAAAAGTAGAATTACTCAATACACTCACTTTTGCCTGAGGAAAATATATATCACGCAATGCCAAAGTATCCTCTATAATTCCTGCAAAGTGAGGATGAGCCGTCGGTTCGCCATTACCGGCAAAAGTCAGCACATCCGGTTTAGGACCATTTTGCTGCATATCAATCAAACGGGCTTCCAAAGCCTCACGAACCTGCTCGCGAGTAGGCAGTTTCTTTTGGGGACGATGATCTTCATTAAAACCACATTCGCAATAAATGCAATCGAAGGTACAAAATTTACCATCTTCAGGAAGAAGATTGATTCCTAAAGACACTCCCAAACGACGACTATGTACCGGACCGAAGATGGGAGAAGGATAAATGACTGTTGACATAGTTCTTTTTTCAGTTGATAACAGTACAAAAATACAGAATGTTTTTCAAAATTTCAGTCTCAACTGCAAATAAAGGTCACTCTTTGTACTGCCGTCAATTTCCTCCAAAGCGGAACTTATCTTATCCCGATTGAAATAATGGGTAGTTCCGTACTTGGCCTGCAAGATAATGTGTTTATTCAATTCATAACGGGCGTTCACTGCCACACGCATACCTTTATAATAGAATGAAGGCATGGAAAAAGCATAGAGCACACTCTTTTCATAGATAGTAAGACGGGAATTATAGTCATCCGTATTAAACCATGCGGCACTCAAATCAAGCTGAAGAGGAAGCAAATGAAATGTATAAGCAGCACTTTGAGAAACCAGAAAACCATTGGAAGCAGATTGCCCACGAAAGTTGATGCGTACATAATCCGCTATGGTTTTCAATGTCAGTTTATCTTTCACGCTATAATTCAATTGGTATCGGCATTTCTGCTGAATAGATGGAATAGTTTGCTTGGTTTTATCCGCAGCAGTGAAGTCCTTTTCCTTCTTTTTATAACGATATCTTATAAACATTTCCAGTTCATAAGTAGGTGAATAACTTAATTGGAGTAATCCATCCAATCCTTTGGTTCCTGCTTTGCTTACTAAATATTTCTTCCAAGGGAAATAGAAAAAATCACCATAACAGGTCATTTTGATATACTTTAAAATACTGGTTTCCAATCCTATATAAAATCCACTCTCATTTTGTACCGTACTTCCCTCTCCTATAGAACGAGCATAAACCGATTGATATTTGGCATCATAATACCTGTTCATAACTATTAACTGTGTTCCTCCTTTCGATGAATAACGTAACATATTCATGGTTGCCCAAGTACCACATTTGTCTATAGCCGTTTCACCCAATAAAGAGAAGCGTTTCCAAAAGAATTTATAATCTCCTCCCACATTATAAAAGTCCTTTCCACGGGGATAATAAATATTATAGTACTTCTTCTCAGGATTCAACGGCTTGTTGAAAACATTATAAACAGCTGTTAATCCTAACTCACAGTACTTTCCATTATAATTTAAATTACTGCCAACCAACTGATTAGTTAATGTATTTTTCTTCTCAAACTCACGACACAACCGGTGATATCCATCTTTTTTCAACGATCTTATAAACTGGTTATCAACAATACCATCCATCTTCCGATAAGAATAGAAACCATCCAATGTCCATCTTTTCGCCAACTTATAGCTGACTGCCATTCCTTGAAAATAGTTATATTCATCGGTAGAAGAATGCTTGCGTATGCCCCGGCTCTTATTTCCCAAAGTAGAGAGTGTAGCTGTTTTTCCCATCCCGAAATCAGTGTTGATAACTAGTCCATAACCATAGCTGACACGGTAATTACCAAGAGCTAAAGTCTTGATATGACCTATATTACGAATTAACAAGTATAGTGAATAAAAATCATAACCTTTTTTATTTTGTCCGGTAAAGAAAGGTTCTCCTGCATCCTTTTCAGCAGTAATTCCTGCATAAATCTGATCCCGATAATGAAAACTATATCGCAGATTATGATAATATCCATATCCCAAATACTGTTTGTTCGGATTCTTTTTTAAAGTTTCTGCCGGGTACTGTTGATACCCGGCCTTCGTATAAAAAGGAATATCGACACGTGTTGATAACTCTTGTTTACCGTATTTCAATATTCGCTTTATATTTGGTTTATATTGCTCTTTTTCAGGAGTTTCAAAGTAAATAAAGGGTAGTAAATAGTGAATAGTCTGCCTGTCAATATCTTCAATCATCCATAACTCATTGCGGGTAAGCATAGGACCATATTTGTACAGATAATACAATATATTCTCTACCAGTTGGTCAGAGAGAAATGGAAAACGTTCCAGTTGCTCTTTAGTTGCTGTATTGATATTGATGGGATTTTCACGTAATTCGGAAAGCTCCTCAAAGTGAGTATCCCATTGAAACGAACTGTTTTCATCTTCATCCATCAATTGCTCTGCCAGTTCTTCCCATACTTCCTGCGCACACAGGTTATGCACCGATAAAAGTATTGTAATACAGATAATTAACATTACTCTTAACAACCTGTTCATTTTGTAATTCATTGGCGTGTTTTAAGTTAAATAGTTTTATCCACTATACAGAGTAATCATATTTCTTGCTACTTTTGCACCAAGATGAAAAGGAAACTCTTTATAGCATTGTTTTTTTCCTTTATAGCCGCTGCTGCTTATTCCCAGCAACAAACGACTACTATAAACGGATACATGGTACCTGTATGTGTATACAAAGGAGATACTATTCCAGCTGTACAGTTACCTAATGTATACATTTTCAGACCATTAAAATTCAAAAACGAAAAAGAAAGACGGGAATACTACCGCCTGGTAAGGAATGTGAAGAAAACCCTGCCATTAGCCCGTGAAATTAACCGTGCTGTGATAGAAACTTACGAATATATAGAAACACTGCCTGACAAAAAAGCCAGGGAAAAGCACCTGAAACTCGTAGAGAAGGGACTAAAAGAGCAATATACACCGATTATGAAGAAATTAACCTTTTCACAGGGTAAACTGTTGATA
This sequence comes from Phocaeicola sp. GP0067, assembly GCF_031119655.1. Classification (NCBI taxonomy): domain Bacteria; kingdom Pseudomonadati; phylum Bacteroidota; class Bacteroidia; order Bacteroidales; family Bacteroidaceae; genus Phocaeicola; species Phocaeicola sp. GP0067. Next base: position 177,602 of record NZ_JAVHZY010000001.1, on the reverse strand, counting down.
AAGTTAGTAAACCGTCAGACGGATTCTTCCTCTTATGAATTGGTAAAAGCTTTTATGGGACCCTTTAAAGCCGGATTCTATCAAACTTTTGCAGCACTTTTTGGTGCCAGCCTGAAGAAAGAATATCATCCGGAGGGAGAGGATCGACTGACCGAACGGGTGGTATTGTTAGTTGAAAACGGACAAATCTAACTGATTCCTACTGTTTGAATTTTACTCTTATTATCTGAATTTCATTAATTTATTGGCAAACTCCCATAAAATAATTCCTGTGGTAACCGATACATTCAACGAATGTTTTGTGCCGTATTGGGGAATCTCAACACAACCGTCGCAAGCATTGACCACTTCCTGCTGTACCCCTTTCACTTCATTTCCCATTACGATGGCATATTTTTTATCGGCATCCAGTTCCAGTTTATCCAGCAAAGTACTGCCTTCCACCTGTTCGATAGCCAATACGGTAAACCCTTGATCATGAAGTTCCTGAACGGCATCAAGCGTATTCTTTTTATATCTCCACTCCACCGAATACTCAGCTCCTAAAGCTGTTTTATGCATTTCGGGATGGGGAGGAGTGGCTGTAATACCACATAAATAAATGCAATCTACCAAAAATGCATCCGATGTGCGAAACACTGACCCTATGTTGTGTAAACTGCGTACTTCATCCAGCACCACTGCTAAAGGCAACTTATCGGCTTTCTTGAATTCGTCTACAGTAAGCCGGTTCAGTTCTGTTATTTTGAGTTTCCTCATACTCTATTTTCTACTTTATTATTAACGGTTACAAACTTACATAAAAATCTATGATCTTTACGCCTATATAATGAAAAAGAAGTCTCTCCTACTCTCTTTTTATTTTTACTTCAGTCCTAAACTCAATTGTAAAACAGATGGATTTCTTTATACAAGAAAAGATAATAACTAATTCACATCCCCCTGTTGATAACGGTTGAAAACATGTAAAAAGGATGAGGATATCATTTCAAAAGTATTTCTTGCATATTTCAAATAATGGTATAATGTACACTTAAAATCAACAATCCAAAAATTAATCACATAACTTAAACAATCAATATCAACACAATTTAATCACTATTTCAGGCGTTCATAACCATAAAGTTTTTAACTCATATTCTTATCAACAATATGTTAATAGAATAAGTAAAACCTGTATTATCAGTATTTAAGCCGGTTGATTATTTATTCATATTTTGGTATTATATATAAATAACTTATCAGGCAAGAGAAAGAACTCTTTTTTACTAACAATATAAACAGCCTATTATTAATACCATATTTCTTTTTTTGAAAGAAGGAGAAAAAATATAGATATAATAGATACAAAGAAATTGTTGGTAACTGTTCATTGTGTTTCTTGAAATGTAACCTGTAGTAATTTCCTGCGTCTAAGTAACAGAAATAAAAGGTAGAAGATCGCGGTCTTTTTATTAACTAATGCACTAAGATAAAGAATATGATAAAAAGAATATTGGTTGCCACATCACTTTTGTGTATGTGCTGCATACTTTTTGCTCAAAATGTACAGGTTAAAGGAAAAGTTGTTTCAGAAAATGAAGCGGTGGAATTTGCGAATGTCGTATTGCAGACAAAGGATTCTATATTTATAGCCGGAGGAGTAACCGACAGTAAAGGAAGGTTCATGATGGAGAATATCCAAGCTGGAAGTTATCTGCTTTGTATTTCCGGTATGGGATATACCTCCCGGATTATATCATTGGATCATTTAGCTGTTTCTAAGGATTTAGGCGTTATCATGATATCTCCGGAATCGATCCTGTTAAAGGAAGTGGTGGTAACGGGAGCCAGTGTGATAAATGCCGCCGACAGGAAAATTATCCTTCCTACAGCACATCAGTTAAAATCGGCCGGCAATGGTCTGTCTTTATTGCAGCAGATGAAGCTGAGCAGAATACAAGTGGATCAAATGCGTAACAAGGTAACATCCTCCGGTGAAGGGGATGTACAGTTACGGATGAATGGAGTAAATGCCGAGATACAGGATATATTGGTTCTTCGTACTGAAGATGTGATTCGTATAGAATATCATGATGCTCCCGGTTTGCGATATGGGGATCATACGGCTGCTGTGATTGATTACATTGTAAGACGGCATGAAACCGGTGGCTATGTGGCTTTGGATGCGCAGGATTCTCCGCACGTACTTTTTGGAAACAATAATTTTATGGTGAAGATAAACCATAAAAAGTCAGAATTCGGTTTGAATTATAATAATGTTTATCGTTCGGTAGATAATTATTGGCGTAATAATTGGGAAACTTTCCGCTATGAGGATGGTTCTTCCTTTACACGGGTGGAAGATGGCATTCCGAGTAGAATTTCCACTTATGGACATAATATAGGATTGAATTATAGTTTTCAGGATCAGGGGAAATGGTTCTTTAATTCCACTGTACGGTGGGCTTTTAATAAGAACAAGCAGAATAACCAAAGCAGTCTGTATGTTTTGGAGAAGCCTGAAGAAATTTTGATGATGAAAGAACATAGTACGGGCCGGACTTCCCGTCCGTCGGTGGACTTGTATTTTCAATGTAAACTGAACAATGACCAGTCATTGATTATCAATGCTGTGACTACTTATATTGACACTCAAAGTGACAGGAGTTATACGGAGGAGAAGAGTGATGAACCGCTGACTGATATTTATTCTACTGTATCGGGAAATAAATACTCATTTATAGGAGAGGGTATTTATGAAAGGAAAATAACCAAGAAGAGCAGATTGAGTGCAGGACTGAAATATCAGCAAAGTCTGGCGGACAATACCTATGGTGGAAACGAGTCATCTGAAACAAAGATGCATGAAACCCATGCGACAGCTTATGTGGAATACAGTGGGAAAATGGATCGTTTCAATTATTCTTTTGGACTGCAAGGCAGTTATTCACGATTCAAACAGAAAGAGGAAGGATATAACAGGTATTCGTTATTGCCCCGTTTGAGATTTGGGTATCAATTTTCAGATAATGTCTTTGTCCGTTACCGGGGACAGATTTCACGTAAATCTCCCGGTTTGTCCGATATGGGAAATGTGAGACAATTGATTGACTCTTTGCAGGTGAGAAGCGGAAATCCGGAATTAAAGATATTCACAGTATATAAAAATGAGTTGGAGGCAGATTTCCGAAAAGGTTTGTTTAGTGGTAATTTTCACTTGTCGTATCAGTATCAGCACAGGCCTATCATGGAAGAAACCATACGAGATAAGAATAACAGTTTTGTCCGTACCAATGTCAATCAGTTAAGTTGGCAGAAATTGAATCCTGAGTTGGAATTGAAACTCGGTCCTCTGAAAGATATTTTGACTTTTTCTTTTTCTACCGGTATAAATTATTATGATAGTCGTGGTTTGGATTATCATCATACATATACCAATTGGTATTACAGGGCCGAAGTGATGGCATCTTATAAAAGATGGTCCGGATTCTTTCAAATGGAAAATCATCGGAATAATTTCTATGGGGAAACATTGTCATACGGGGAGAGTTTTCATACCTTGGGATTGTCCTATCGATACAAGCGTTTAAATATCGGGGTGATGACTTTGAATCCATTTGTTGATAATTACAGAATGGGAGGAGAAATGTTCAGTAAAGTGGCTCCTTCTAAGAATTGGTGGTATGTGAAAGAGAGCTGCCGCTTGTTTGTGGCAAAAGTATCATGGAATATCAGTTTTGGACGTAAGTATGAAACCATGCAGAAACGTGTGAATAACGAAGATAGCAATGCAGGTACATTGAAGTCGGGGAAATAAAAATCACTATTTTGGGTGGTCATAACCATAAAGTTTTTAACTTTGCATATTATCAATACCCATATTTCTTTTTTTGAAAGAAGGAGAAAAAATATAGATATAATGAATAAAGAGGAATGGTTGAAAAAAGGGTATGTTACCGAACCGGTAGACAAAACTCTGGATTTGAAAACTGAAATTGATAAGTTGCGTAAGGAAAAGAATGCGCTTATCCTAGGTCACTATTACCAGTCGGGCGAAATACAAGATATTGCCGACTTTGTAGGTGACAGCTTGGCGCTGGCACAATGGGCGGCTAAAACGGATGCGGATATCATTGTGATGTGTGGTGTCCACTTTATGGGTGAAACGGCTAAGATTCTTTGTCCTGATAAAAAAGTGCTGGTACCGGATTTGAATGCAGGCTGTTCATTGGCCGACAGTTGTCCTGCTGATGAGTTTGCTAAATTTGTCCAAGAGCATCCGGATTATACAGTGATTTCGTATGTTAACACTACAGCGGCTGTTAAAGCGGTGACCGATGTGGTGGTCACTTCTACTAATGCCAAGCAGATCGTAGAAAGTTTTCCGGCAGATGAAAAGATTATTTTCGGTCCGGATAGAAATTTGGGTAATTATATCAATTCGATTACAGGACGCAATATGTTGCTTTGGGATGGTGCCTGCCATGTGCACGAACAGTTCTCTGTGGAGAAAATACTGGAGTTGAAAAAACAGTATCCTGACGCTGCTGTTCTGGTTCATCCCGAATGTAAAGGAGCCGTTTCCAAACTGGCCGACAAGGTTGCTTCTACGGCAGGATTGTTGAAATATGCCATTGCCAGTGACAAAAAAGACTTTATTGTGGCTACGGAAAGCGGTATTTTGCACGAGATGCGTAAGAAATGTCCTGAGAAGAACTTTATTCCCGCTCCTCCCGAAGACAGTACCTGCGCTTGCAATGAATGTAATTTCATGCGTCTGAATACGCTGGAGAAGCTGTACAATACGTTAAAGTATGAATGGCCGGAAGTGACAGTGGATGAAGCGGTAGCTGAGGAGGCAGTGAAACCTATCAAGAAGATGCTGGAAATTTCGGAGAAGCTGGGATTATGACTTTTGTAAAAGATAACAAGATGTGGTTAATAAAAGACGTTTCTGTTATTCTTAAAAGTAAAGGGGAATTCTTCTGGAAAGGATTTATCATCGGAATAGGAGTGACATTTCTGTTTCATTAAAGATTTGTTTTGACGGAATAATGGTTCTCATGGAAATCATTATTCCGTCAAAATTGTTTTCAAAGGAAAACAGAATACTTGTTTTTATGAGGCTCAATAGAGGTAAACAAATGATATAACTAATTTATATAGTTACGCCTTCAGAAACCGGCAAAGTTTCTCTACGGCCAGTGCACGGTGACTGATTTTGTTTTTCGTCTCATTGCCTAGTTCGGCAAAAGTTTTAGTATATCCTTCGGGCACAAAGATAGGGTCGTATCCGAAACCTGACGAACCTCGTTTTTCTTTGATAATCTCACCTTTTACAATTCCTTCGAACAAATGCTTCTTTCCATCCAGAATCAGGCAGATAGCTGTGCGGAATTGTGCTTTTCTATTTTGCACTCCTTGCATATTCTGCAATAATTTTTGCATATTGGCTTCCGCATTATGTCCTTCGCCTCCGGCATAACGGGCGGAATAAACACCCGGCGCACCATTCAAAGCTTCCACTTCCAGACCTGTATCGTCGGCAAAACAGTCTAAACCGTAGTTTTTATAAATATACTCCGCTTTCAGCATCGCATTGCCTTCCAACGTATCAGCAGTTTCGGGGATATCAACATGGCAATGGATATCTTTCAAACTCAATAATTCAACTTTTTCTCCTAGAATGGAGGATATTTCATCCAGTTTATGAGCATTGTTTGTAGCAAATACTAATTTCTTTTTCATTTTATATCATATTAATTGAATGCAAAGATACTGAGAATGAACCAAAGTAAGATAATTCCTGACAGAATAATATAGGTGAAAAGGTAAATAGTAATTTGTTTGCTATGTGTATTTTCAATTTTTGATTATTTTTGTTGGTATCATTTGATACTTGATAGTATGGTATATATAGAAACTCCTCATTTGTTGTTACGGGACTGGAAGGAAGAAGATATTCTTCCGTTTGTCCGTATGAACAGTGATAAAGAAGTAATGGAATTCTTTCTCACTACTTTGACAGAGGAAGAAACGATGGCTTTTTATTGTCGTATCCGGAAAGAATTTGAAGAATATGGTTATGGTTTGTATGCTGTAGAATGTAAAGAAACTCAGAATTTTCTAGGCTATGTGGGTTTTCATAATATTGCTTTCGAGTCGGATTTTACTCCCGGAGTGGAAATAGGCTGGCGGTTGTGCCGGGATGCATGGGGAAAGGGATATGCCACAGAAGCCGCTTCTGCCTGTCTGGATTATGCGAGTGATAATTTACCTTTTAAAACGGTATATTCGTTCACTGCCATACCCAATAAACGCTCTGAACGGGTCATGCAGAAAATAGGAATGCATTTTGAAAAAGAGTTCGATCATCCTTTGGTGGAACAAGAGCATTGGTTATGCAGACATGTATTGTATAAAATAGAAATTTGAGAAAATAGATTAACCGATATGTAGTAATCTTATCATTGCTTCATCGTTCTGTTTTTCAATGCAGAAACAGTGAAGCAATGGAAGAGATTATTTTTTAGTTACTTTATTTTTAGTTTGTCGAATCCTTCGCCATACACTCCTACCACATTACTTTGTGATATAAATGCATTGGGATCAATATCTTTCACCAATCGGAATATATCCAGTGACTGGCTTTTCTTTGCCAGTACCACTACGACCTTGATTCCTTGTTTGCTATACCATCCTGTACCATCCAATAAGGTAACTCCACGATCTATTTGTTTGGTGATTCCTTCGGCTATTTCATCATGTTTACGCGAGAAAATAAGGAACTGTACGGATTGGCGTGAACTGTTTATAACATAATCAATCACAATGCTCATAATAAACAATACGCAGAAACCAAATAACACCCGTTTCCAGTCATGGAATATGAAATAGCAGGAGGATATGATGACAATATCACAATACATCATCATGCGGCCAAGGGTTACATCTTTATATTTATTGATAATCCAGGCAATGATATCCGTTCCGCCGGTACTTCCATTATTGCAGAAAACAATGCCGATACCAAATCCCAGCAAGCCGGCACCTACTACACAAGCCATGAATTCTTGTCCCGGTCCTAACAATTGCGGCAGTGTACCATCCGGGTTCTTCAATAATGCTTGAAAGAGCCATAATAGGAATGTTAGCATAAAGATGGCATAAATGGTTTTAAGGCTGAATTTAGGTCCTAGTATCTTTAATGCGAAACCTAAGAAAACAGCGTTGATAATAAAATAAGAAACCTGGATTTCAATGCCTGTAACATAATATATAATGGCTGAAATACCGGTTACTCCGCCTGTAGTTATTTGATAAGGCAGTAAGAAAGCCGCCCATCCCAGTGCATAGCAAATCAGTCCGAAGGTAATGGATAAATAGTCTTTTACCTCTCTGCCTAGTTTGATTTTTAATATTTGGTCCATGGTAATGAGGATTGTTTTTAATGTAAGTAGAAAGGTGTGTCAAAAGTTACTGCTTTTGACACACCTCAAGGATAGTATCGATTATAATACGATGTTTACAATTTTTTTGGGAACGATGATTACCTTTTTCGGGGTTTTGCCTTCAATCCATTTCTGGGCTTGTTCATCTGCCATAACTGTTGTCTGAATGGTATTGTTATCAGCATCAGCGGCGAAATCCATGGTGAAACGTGCTTTGCCATTGAAAGAGATAGTGTATTTTACAGTGTCTTCTTTCAGGTAATCTTCATTGAATGCAGGCCATTGTGCATCGCATACGCTGGTGGTATTTCCCAAAGCTTCCCAAAGTTCTTCTGCATAATGTGGAGCGAACGGAGCTAACAGGATGATGAGATTGCTCAATACCTCTTTATTGCGACATTTCAATGAAGTAAGTTCGTTTACACAAATCATGAATGCACTGATAGAAGTGTTGTAAGAGAAAGTTTCAATATCTCCGGTTACCTTTTTAATCAGCTTATGAATTGCTTTCAACTCTTCTTTAGTCGGTTCACCCTCTACAGGCAAGAATTCGTCTGTGCGGCTATAGAACAGATTCCACAGTTTCTTCAAGAAACGGTGAACACCGTCAATACCATTGGTATCCCAAGGTTTGGACTGTTCTACCGGACCGAGGAACATTTCGTACATACGCAGCGTGTCGGCACCGTATTTCTCGACAATCATATCCGGATTGACTACGTTGTACATGGATTTACTCATCTTCTCTACCGCCCATCCGCAGATATATTTTCCATCTTCCAGGATAAACTCAGCATCGTTATACTCAGGACGCCATGCTTTGAAAGCTTCTACATCCAGAATATCGTTGGATACAATATTCACATCCACATGCAGCGGAGTGGTTTCGTACTGGTCTTTCAGGTTCAATGACACAAAGGTGTTGGTGTCTTTGATGCGATATACAAAATTGCTTCGTCCCTGAATCATTCCTTGGTTTACTAATTTTTGGAATGGTTCTTCCTTGATACTTACGCCCAGATCATGCAGGAACTTGTTCCAGAAACGAGAATAAATCAAGTGACCCGTAGCATGTTCGGTGCCGCCTACATAGAGATCTACATTTTGCCAGTAATGATCTGCCTTTTCTGATACTAGTGCTTGTGCGTTGTGTGGGTCCATATAGCGCAGATAGTATGCGGATGAACCTGCGAAGCCCGGCATGGTATTCAGTTCAAGCGGGAATATAGTGACGTTGTCAATCAAGTTGTTTTCCACGACTTCACCTTTTTCTACATCCCAAGCCCACTTGGTGGCATGTCCCAATGGAGGTTCGCCTGTTTCGGTTGGCAGGAACTTAGCTACTTCGGGAAGTTCAAGCGGCAATTTAGATGAGTCAATCATATAAGGCATACCGTTTTTGTAATATACAGGGAACGGTTCACCCCAATAGCGCTGGCGTGAGAAGATGGCGTCACGAAGACGATAATTCACTTTCACGCGTCCCAAATTATGGGCTTTCACATATTCTTTGGTAGCTGCGATAGCTTCTTTGATGGTCAGTCCGTTTAAAGAAAGGTCACAATAAGGAGTGACATCCTTGCGGGGTGAGTTGCAAACAATACCTTCTTTGGCATCGAAACTTTCTTCACTTACATCACAACCTTCTACCAACGGAACGATAGGCAGATTGAAATGTTTTGCAAAAGCGTAGTCACGGCTGTCGTGAGCAGGAACCGCCATGATGGCGCCTGTTCCATAACCTGCCAATACGTAATCACTGATCCATACGGGAACAGCCTCGCCGGTAAACGGATTGATGGCGTATGAGCCACTGAATACACCGGTTACGCGGCGGTCGGCGATACGTTCACGTTCCGTACGTTTCTTGGTGCGGTCCAGATAGGCTTCCACTTCGGCTTTCTGTGCTTCAGTAGTAAGTTGGGGAACCAGTTCGCTTTCGGGCGCCAGTACCATGAAGGTTACACCGAACATGGTATCTGCACGGGTAGTAAAGATAGTGAATTCAATATCACTGTCTTTCACTTTGAATTGTACTTCCGTACCTTCCGAGCGTCCAATCCAGTTACGCTGTGTTTCTTTCAGTGAATCAGTCCAGTCCACAGTGTCCAGTCCGTCCAGCAGCCGTTGTGCGTAAGCCGATACGCGTAAACACCATTGGCGCATTTTTTTCTGAACGACGGGGAAACCGCCGCGTTCCGAAACTCCATCCACCACTTCGTCATTGGCAAGAACAGTTCCTAGTTGCGGGCACCAGTTCACCATGGTTTCTCCCAAATAGGCAATGCGGTAGTTCATCAGGATTTCCTGTTGTTCTTTTTCGCTTTTGGCATTCCATTCTTCGGCTGTAAAGCTGAGTTCTTCGCTGCAAGCCGCATTCAGTCCTTCGTTGCCGTATCGGGCAAATGCTTCCGTTAGTTCGCTGATGGGGCGTGCCTGCTGTGTATCGTTACAATAATAGCTGTTGAACATTTGTTGGAAAGCCCACTGAGTCCAATGGTAATATCCTGGTTCACAAGTACGTACTTCACGGTTCCAATCAAAAGAGAAGCCGATTTTGTCCAACTGTTCACGATAGCGGTTGATATTGTTCACAGTGGTGATGGCAGGGTGTTGTCCAGTTTGTATAGCGTATTGTTCTGCAGGAAGTCCATATGCGTCATATCCCATCGGGTTCAGCACGTTGAAACCTTGCAAGCGTTTGTAACGGGCGTAAATATCACTGGCTATGTATCCCAACGGATGTCCTACGTGCAATCCGGCTCCCGACGGATAAGGGAACATATTCAATACGTAGAATTTCTTTTTGCTTTCGTCTTCAGTCACTTGATAGGTATGGTTCTCTGCCCATCTTTGCTGCCATTTCTTTTCAATCTCTCTGAAATTGTATTCCATGATCTATTTTTTGTTATTTAATATCTTTGTTATTAAGTGGTTGCAAAGATAATGAAAGTCGGGGAGATATATGGAAAGAACAGGAAATAAAAAAAACTTCTTGTTATGTATATATATATTGTTTCTATTTACATTTTTTGGAGTGATATAATTAAATATATACCCTCCAAAATTTATTGTATTTATTTAGACAAATAGCAGTTGTAAGATTTATAATCTTCCGAGGATAAGATTATAGAACTTACAAGTATATTATTTAGATGTTTAAGGTGTAGATGTATTATTTTTCCTGTTTCAATACGAATTCTTTGCCAAAATCATCTACAAAACAATTAATTTCCATAACTTTGTTTCATCAATATATCTGATAACTATGAAGTACTTTTTCCTCTTTCTCTTTTTATTTTTTGGTAATTACTCTGTTTGTGCACAACATATGATCTCCAAACAGCTTCCTTTTTTTTATCAACTTTCTTCTAATGAGATTTTTGATATCTATCAGGATAGAGAAGGATATTTATGGATAGGAACCACTAACGGGCTGGCAAGGTATGATGGTTTCCGCTTACAACCTTTTCGGTCTGATTATAAAAATCTGAATTTGCTTACAAATAATTCAATTTCAAATATAGTGGATAATTCTCGCTATGTATGGATCGGTACATGGAAAGGATTAAATCTTTATGATAAACAAACTTGTAAAATAATTCCTTTTCCGGATACAAGACTGCTGGATAAGGGGATTAATTATATGGCAGCAGATAAGGAAGACAATATTTGGATAGGAGCTGGTAATACAATATATAGATGTAATTCTACGGCTTCTATTGCGAGGGAATATGATATTTTTGGCTCGCAACAGAATAAGCATACTATCAATTTTGTTTATCAGGATAGAGAGGGAAATATGTGGGTACTTACGGGAGGAGGCTTGTTCAAGTATGATGATAAGTCAGATTCCTTTATTACTTATCCTCCATTAGGCAAGAATAATGCACCTTATACTATGTGTCAAGATCAATCGGGCAATTATTGGATTGGTACGTGGGGTGAAGGATTATGGCAGTTTTTTCCACAAAAAGAAGGAGAGGAATGTTATAAAAGGCATCATATTATCAATTCCAGAAGTGGGGAAACGGAACCGATCTTTTATAGTATGACGCAAGATAATACATTCGGCTACTTGTGGCTATTGTCTTATAATGAACTTTACGCCTTGCAATATACCGAAGAGGGTACATTGGTATCTGTGGATATACATGATTTGGTAGATACACACATGATGTACACTAAAATCATGAAAGACAGAGAAGGGAATCTGTGGCTGGGGTCTTATGATATGGCATATACTATTTTCTTTGATAATTCGAAGATTGATAATTATCCTTTGCCGCAACTTAAAAAACACATGGGTTGGGATGCAAATATCTTGAATCTTTGCTTGGATAAAAATGATGTAATGTGGGTCAATCAGGATAGATACGGGCTTTGCCTGTATGATTTGTCACAAGATCTATTTGCAGATAATAGTGGTAATAATTTGTCAAATCCGGGCGAAGTAAGCATTATTGTGAAATCCAAGCTTAAGGAAGGAGTATGGATCAGTCCCAGATATGGTGCACGGGTAATGAGAATGACTCATCAGGGTATGAAGATACAGTTGGAAGAGGATATTGATTTGGAAAAACAAATCTATAATCCGGGAAATATCAGGGACTTGATTGAGGATAATAAAGGTAGTTTATGGATTTTTAGCCAGTCGGGGCTTTATGTAAAGCGTCCTGATAATTCTATTTTACTTGTAGCAAGTTCTGATTTTCCAGAGATGTCTTCCTTGACAAGTGATAGGGAAGGTAACATATGGGGAGTGTCTACTGATAAAAAGGTGTACAGGTTAAGCTGTATTGATAGGAATATATCTTATGAATTAAAAGCTTGTATTCCAGTCCTTTCAGGACAGGAAAATGTAAATCATGCCTGTATAGATAGGGAGGGTTGCTTATGGTTGGTTTCTTCTTTAGGAAGAATATTCAAATCGGATACGAATAAAGAGGCATTTGAAAATATGGCTTTGGATAATCAGATAGATGATTGCTCTGTGTTGGGATTACTTGCTGATGAAAACAATGTGTGGATTATAACTAACAAAAAGGTGCTTCAATATAATATTTATCAGAAGGTATGTATGAATTATGCCACTTCGGATGGGAACATATGGGTTGATGTATTCAGATACAGAGCGATAAGCAGGGACAGGCAAGGAGGGCTGTATGTAGGTGGGCATCGTGGTTTTATACATATTCAGTCTGGTAGTGTCTCATTGGCGGATAAGATACAGTTTTCTTCTGTCGTTACGGATGTAAAAATTGAAAATAAAAGTATATTCTTTGCTGAAGATGAATCACTTCATACCATCAACCGGATTTCTTTGGCCCCCAATTCCAGAAATATAGAAATATTTTTTTCATCGCTTATCTATTCATTGAATTCCAAGGTAGAGATGGCTTATAAATTGGATGGAGTAGATAAGGATTGGGTATATCTGCCCTATGATAAGAATTCTGCTTTTTATAATCAGTTAAAGAAAGGTACTTATTCATTCTGGTTAAAATGGAAATATGGACAAGGAAAATGGACGGAAGGCAAAGTTGTATTGGTTATTGTTCAGGCTCCGGCTTTTTATGAAACTTGGTTGGCATATATGGTTTACCTTGTTTTGATTGTACTTGCTGTCTATCTGTCTTTTCATACTTATGCGCAGCGTATTAAAATCAAAAATGAAGTGAAACTAAAAGAAGAGCTGGCACGGACAAAATTGAACTATTTTACAAATATCTCTCATGAATTACTAACTCCGCTGACAGTCATTTCTTGTATTACTGACCATTTGGAACAAAAAGTTCCTGCTATCCGACAACAGTCTGTAATACTGAAATCCAATGCCGACAAACTGAAACGGTTAATACAGCAGATTTTGGACTTTAGAAAGATGGATGTGGGAAAAATGAATCTGAATGTGTCCGAAGGAAATATCAGTGAGTTTATACAGAATATTTGCAAGACGAATTTTCTTCCTCTTGCTCAAAAGAAAGGCATAATTTTAGAGATTGACGTAGAACCATTGGAAATTAAAGGTTATCTGGATTTTGATAAATTAGACAAAATAATATATAACCTGTTATCGAATGCCATAAAATACACTCCCGAATATAAATGTATCAAAGTAAACGTATATCTTATAAATAAGGAAGGAAATAAGGTCTTGGTTATCAAAATAAAGGATGAGGGAATAGGTATCTCACCTAAAGAAATCAATTATATTTTTACTCGTTTTTATAGTAGTAAGAAACGGGTGGGAATAGAATCGAATGGTATCGGGCTTTCTTTGACGAAAGAGTTGGTGAATCTTCATCATGGAACTATTACAGTAGACAGTGAATTAGGTAAAGGTACCTGTTTTACGGTAGAACTTCCCATTGACAGAATGGGGTATAAGCATGATGAAATAGTGGATGAGATGGAAGGTGTGACAATGGATATCACCGAATGTGCAATTGTAGCAGAAGATGACGTTTCATCCGATGGAGCTACGGATAAATCTACCCTTCTGTTGATAGATGATAATGCAGAATTACTCTATATAATGAAAGAGATGTTTAAGGAAAAGTATAGTGTATGGACTGCGGCAGACGGACAGCAAGCTTGGGATAAACTAAGCAATCATGAAGTGGATATGATTATTTGCGATGTGATGTTGCCTGATATCAATGGTTGGGAGCTTTGCACCCGCATCAAGTCGGATTTGCGTTTTAATCATATTCCAGTGATCATACTTACGGCGAAGAACGGTATTGATGACCGGATAGCCAGTTATGATGCCGGAGCGGATGGTTATATTGCAAAGCCATTTGAAATGAAAGTACTTTTTGCCCGTGTGGATAATCTTATCAGATCGTTTAAGATGCGTCAGGCGGCTTTTCGTAAAGAAGAAGACGTCAATTTGGAAACTTTAGCTTATCCGTCTGCTAACAAGTTGTTTCTGCAGTCTATTATTGCAAGCATAGAACAACATCTGGAAGAGTCTGAATTTGATTTGGAAAGACTTTCTGTAGAAATGAACATGTCCAAATCTACTTTATATCGTAAAATAAAGGCTATGACTGGGTTGACGCCTTTGGACTTTGTACGCAATATAAAGATGAAGCGTGCCTGCATGATGTTGCTTGCACGTACTCAGACCATATCTGAAGTGGCATACGCTGTAGGATTCAGTAATCCTAAGTATTTTACGAAATGTTTTAAAGAGGAGTTTGGTATGACTCCTACTGAATACCAACAGTCACATATCAAGGTCTAGTAAAAGAAGGGATAAATTTCTGTCATTAGGGTATTGAAACGTTTCATGAAAGGATTTTATACCTTTTGTAAAGTGTTTCGATACCCTGTTGTTTTTAGGATATGGCTTCTTTTGTTTCATGATTCTTAAATTATAAAGCATGAAGAAAAAGAAGTTACCATTAGTCTGTTGGGATAGTATCAAATTACTAACCGCACTTTTCCTGTTATGGGGAGTTTGTTTCGGAGCAGATGCGTATCCGGAAAGTGAATATCGAAAGCAACTTTTTGATTATGATTGGAAATTCAAGTTGGGAGATTATCCTGACGCTTCATTGAATACATACGATGACGCTGATTGGAGGATACTTGATTTACCTCATGATTGGAGTATAGAAGGAACTCTTGATCCGGAAAATCCAATGGGGAATGATGGAGGTTATTTTCCGGCAGGAACAGGATGGTATCGTAAGTCATTTGAAATATCTTCTAAGTATAGAGGCAAGAAAGTGGGTATTTACTTTGAAGGAGTTTATATGAATTCAGAAGTCTTTGTTAATGGAAAATCTATAGGAATTCGTCCTTATGGATATTCATCTTTTTACTATGATCTGACTCCTTATCTGCGTTATGATGATAAGAATATTATTGCTGTACGGGTAGATAATTCGCAGCAGAAAAATTGTCGCTGGTATACTGGTACAGGCATTTACCGGCATGTGTGGCTGACAGTGATGAATCCTATTCATATAGAGCATTGGGGGATAGCTATAACTACTCCTGAGGTGAGTGAGGAGAGAGCTGTTGTACAAATAAAAACTATTTTGAGAAATGAAACTTCTTCTAACAGACAGATTACCTTGACAACAAAGTTGACTAAAGGAAATGATGAAGCTGGAAAAGGAGAAATAAAAGTGGATTTGCCTGCCAATGGAATAAAGGAAATAACACAAAAAATTTCTGTATTGTATCCTGCTTTGTGGAGTCCTGAGTCCCCTCATTTATATAATGCACACTTTCTAGTGACTGAAGCGGGTGATGTAATAGATAGTATAACGGAATCTTTTGGTATTCGGACGGTTACTTATTCGGCTGAACAAGGATTATTCTTGAATGGCAAGAGAATTATTTTAAATGGTGGATGTTTACATCATGACAACGGTTGTCTGGGGGCAGCGGCTTATGATCGTGCTGAAGAACGGAAAGTAGAATTAATGAAGGCTGCGGGATTTAATGCGGTACGTACTTCGCATAATATTCCTTCAGAAGAGTTCCTCCATGCCTGTGATCGTCTCGGATTATTGGTTATAGATGAAACCTTTGACGGTTGGCGTGACAGTAAGAATCAATATGACTATTCTATTCTTTTTGATCAATGGTGGCAACGGGATATCGAATCCATGGTACTTCGTGACCGCAATCATCCTTCTATTTTTTGTTGGAGTATTGGTAATGAAGTAATTGAGCGTAAAAAATTGGAAGTGGTCACTACAGCTCGAAAGTTGGCCGACTATGTACATAAGTTTGATCCCAGTCGTCCGGTAACTTCTGCTTTAGCTGCTTGGGATAATGACTGGGAAATATATGATCCATTGGCTGCCGTGCATGAAATAGTGGGATATAATTATTTGCTGCATCGAGCGTCGGTTGATCATCAGCGTGTACCTTCCCGTGTTATTATGCAAACTGAATCTTACCCACGAGACGTTTTTGCCAATTGGTCATTGGTTAATGATCATGATTATATTATTGGTGATTTTGTTTGGACAGCTATTGATTATTTAGGTGAATCGGGTATCGGGCGATTTTATTATGCAGGTGAATCGGAAGGTGAACACTATCAACGTAACCATTATCCTTGGCATGGGGCCTATTGTGGAGATATTGATTTAACAGGTTGGAGAAAGCCTATATCACATTATCGTGACTTGTTGTATAATCCTGATAAGAAACTTTATTTGGCTGTAAAAGAGCCGGATAATTATTATGGTAAGGTGAAGGAAACCTTATGGTCTGTCTGGCCTACTTGGGAAAGCTGGAATTGGCCGGGACATGAAGGAAAAGAAATAGAGGTAGAGATTTATTCCCGATATCCCAAAGTACGTCTGTATTTGAATGATAAGCTGATAGGCGAGCAATTTACAGGACAGGAACAGCAATTCAAAGCAGTCTTTCCTATTTCATACGAGCCAGGAATATTGAAGGCGGTAGGTGTGGAATCCGAGATAGAAATAGAGAAAACGATCTTACAGACTGCCGGAAAACCTGTGAAAATTCAATTAACGGCCGATCGTACAAAAATAAAGGCAAATGGTCAGGATTTGAGTTTTATCACAGTAGAAATATTAGATAAGGAAGGCATTCTGGAGCCGAATGCTGATAATCAATTAACTTTTGAAGTGAAAGGGGCAGGTACTATAGTGGCTGTGGGAAATGCTGATTTAAAAGACACGGATAGCTATATCGGTTATCAGCGGAAAGCATGGAAAGGGCGTGCTATAGTGGTAGTAAAAAGTACACGGAAAGAAGGTAAGATAATGTTGAAAGTGGCTTCTCCCGGATTGGTTCCGGCTACTGTATCCATTCGTACAAGTAAATAATAATAACTTTTGTTTAATTCTAAATATAATAGTATGAAAACATTTCGTTTTGTTTTATTGCTGTTTTTGGTATTGAGTATATCCAATACAGCTTGGGCGCAAAACCAGACTGTAAAAGGTAAGGTGATAGACTCTAAATTAAAAGAAGCTCTTATGGGGGTTTCTATTTTGGAAATAGGTACTTCAAATGGTACTGTAACTGATTTGGATGGTAACTTTACGCTTTCTGTTCCTAAAGGAGCTGTATTGCGTATTTCTTATGTGGGATATTTAGTTCAGGAAGTTCCGATAAATGGAAAAACATCTTTGGATATATTTTTGAAGGAAGATACTGAATTATTAGATGAGGTAGTGATTGTGGGGTATGGGGCCCAAAAGAAAGCTACATTATCCGGCTCTGTAACAAGTGTAGGTGGTGAGAAGCTGGCAAAAACTCCAGTAACGAATGTATCACAAGGATTAGCTGGACGTTTACCGGGCGTGGTCGCTGTTTCTAACACTTCAGAACCAGGATATGATGGTGCTACTATTACTGTTCGTGGGGTTAATACCTTTGGAAAAGCTGATCCGTTAGTAGTTGTTGATGGAGTACCTGGACGTTCTTTGGAGCGTATTGATCCAAGTACCATTGAAACGATGTCTGTATTAAAAGATGCTTCAGCAGCTATTTATGGTGCTCAAGCTGCCAATGGAGTTATTTTGATTACAACAAAACGAGGAAAAGCAGGCAAGCCGAGAGTAGGTTTTACTTATAATTATGGAATAGCTGCTCCTACTGTAATACCGGAAATGACCAATGCTGTGGAATATGCCACTTTGATGAATGAAATAGATAAGTATGCCGGTAATAAGGGGCGCTATACGGTAGATGATCTTAGATTATATGCTGATGGTTCCGATCCTTGGGGACATCCGGATACGGACTGGTTTAATGAAACATTGAAATCATGGTCTCCACAAACTTATGCCAATGCTACTATTGATGGTGGTACAGAGAATGTGAAATATTTTGTTAGCGTATCAGCCAAAGGACAAGATGCATTTTATCGTCATAGTGGGTCAAATTACCATCAGTATGACTTGAAGATGAATCTTGATATGAAAATTAATAAATATGTTGATACTTATGTCAATGTAACAGGAAGAATGGAAGATCGGAAATATCCAACCCGTTCTGCAGAGAATATTTTCCGTATGCTGATGCGATCTAAACCTAATTCACCGGCTTATTGGCCTGATGGTCGTCCGGGACCCGACATTGAATTTGGTGATAATCCGGTAGTTATATGTACCAATCAAACTGGTTATGAACGTGATAAGCGTTATGTGTTAAATGGGGATTTCGGAGTTAATATCAAGGTGCCTTATGTGGAGGGATTGACTTTGAAGGCTACTGCGTCACTTGATAAGACGTTCCGTTTTCGTAAAATATGGCAAAAACCTTGGTATTTGTATTCATGGGATGGGACTTCGATGGATGAAAATGGCCAGCCCCTATTGGTGGAAGGAAAGAAAGGGTTTAGTGATCCTCGTCTGACAGAATCAATGGAAGATAATTTGGGGGTATTATTGAGTGGTATCGCTAGTTATAGCCATACATTTGCTCAAGATCATGATGTAAATATTCTAGCAGGTGTAGAACGTATCACGGATAAGGGGGATTCATTTGAAGCTTATCGTCGTTATTTTCTTTCTGCCGCTATTGACCAGCTTTTTGCTGGTGGTCAGGATGAAATGAATAATACAGGTACAGGGTATGAGGAAGCCCGTTTAAATTATTTTGGTCGTGTGAACTATGCTTATAAGTCTAAATATTTGGCAGAGTTTGTTTGGCGTTATCAAGGTTCCTATATTTTTGATCGTTCTAATAAATTCGGATTCTTTCCAGGTATTTCATTAGGATATGTAATATCTGAAGAAGATTTTTTCAAAAAGAAATTGCCCTTTATTAGTTTTGCCAAAGTACGGGCATCATGGGGACAGACAGGAAATGATTTGATTGATCCTTATCAGTATTTGGCTTCCTATACTTTCAATGATTTGATGTATTTGACTAATAATGGTGCAACGATGAACCAAGCATTGAAAGAAGGAGTAGCTCCTAATCAAAATGTGACTTGGGAAACAGCTACACAAAAGAATATAGGTCTTGATTTACAATTTTTGAATGGAGATTTGGCATTTACTATTGACTATTTTCATAATAAACGCAGTGATATTTTATGGAAACGAAATGCTTCTGTTCCGGGCACTTCCGGATTGGTACTTCCTGATGAAAACTTAGGGAAAGTACAAAATCAAGGGGTAGATTTCAATATTGATTATCGTAGAAATTTCAAAGATTTTCGGTTGGGTATAAACTTGAATGGGGTTTATGCTAAAAATAAAATTCTTTTTTGGGATGAGGCACCTGGTACTCCAGAATGGCAGAAGTCCACAGGCAAACCTATCGATTCGGGACTTTATTATGAAGCTATCGGCATATTTAAAGATCAAGCAGCTGTAGATGCGTATCCTCATTGGGCCGGTGCACGTCCGGGGGATATTATTTTCAAAGATGTAAATGGGGACAATGTGATAGATGGCAATGATCGTGTTCGTAATGATAAGAGTCGTACTCCACGATTTACAGGTGGATTGAATGTAGATTTAGGATATAAGGATTTTGACCTTTCATTTTTACTACAAGGTGCTATGGGAGGAGTTTTTTATCAAACGACAGAGTCGGGGGATTTTGCCAATTTCTTAAAAAGTTTTTATGATAATCGTTGGACAGAGGAAAACCCAGATGCCGATTTTCCTCGTACTTATAATCGAAGTAATGAATATTTTATAAATCAGCAGAATACATTCTGGTTGCATAAAACTGATTATATACGTTTGAAGAATATAGAATTGGGATATACTGTACCATCTATATGGAGTAAGAAAATAGGTGTGGAACATTTACGTGTTTATATTAATGCTTATAACCTGCTGACAATTAGTCCTGATATGAAGGATTATGATCCCGAAAACACAAGCGGATCGGGATATAATTATCCGTTGAATAAAGTGATAAATTTTGGAGTAAACCTTACTTTTTAAATAAAATGAAAAATATGAAACGTTTATATGGATTATTTGTATTGCTATGTCTTATGCTAACAGCATGCAATGATGATTTTTTGGATGTGGATCCAGTAGACCGTTATTCAGATGCAGTTGTCTGGACGGATGAATCATTAATAACTTCTTTTGTTAATAATATTTACGAGGGACAGAAATGGGGATTTCATACCGTAATGCTTTCTTCTTTGTGCGATGAGTCAATGGAGGTTTGGGCATGGGAGAGCCAGCCAGTAGTGATGAGTGAATTGAGTCCTAGTTATCAAGGTATTCTTGCTCCTAATTTTTGGATTATAACCTTCCATAATATAACTTGGACCAATCTTTATAAAAATATCCGTGCCTGTAATATCTTTTTTGAAAATGCAGAGAAATATGCTTTAGAAGGAGATGTTGTCGATAAATTGAAAGGTGAAGTGCATTATTTACGTGCTTATTTTTATTATTGGTTGTTGAGCCAATGGGGTGGTGTCCCTTTGATTGAGAAATCTTTTACTCCTTCTGATGATTTACTCGTAGCTCGTAATACGTTTGAAGAAACGGTAGATTTTATTGTGAAAGATTTAGATGAAGCAGCTTCTATTTTGCCTTTGAACGGAGATAAAGCCCGTGCAACAAAAGGTGCTGCTATGGCTTTGAAAGCCCGTGTCCTGCTTTATGCGGCTAGTGACTTATTTGTTTCTCAGTCTTTATGGGCATCCGGTTATGAGCATCCTGAACTTATAGGGTATGTGGGAGGTGATCGTACGGAACGTTGGCAACGGGCTAAAAAGGCTGCTAAAGCTGTTATGGATTTAGGTATATATCATCTGTATGGTGAAAATGGAGGATGGAAAAATAGAGAGGAAGCTACTCAAAACTATGCTGATATTTTCTTGTGTCATAATTCGGATGAAGATATTATGGTACAATATTATGATTATGTAAATCATAATAGCAGTGATTTTCAATTGCCTCGTGTTGGTTTGTTCAATAGTCCTAATGGTTTTCATGGTTGGGGTGGAAATACTCCTACAGGACAATTAGTTGATTCTTACGAAATGGCAGATGGTAGTAAATTTAGTTGGGATAATCCACAACAAGCAGCTTACCCTTATCAAAATCGAGATCCTCGCTTCTATGCTTCTATTATGTATAATGGTTCTTATTGGCGTCAACGTCCGGATGATACAGTAGGTAGTGATCCTGAAGGAATAGTACAAACTGCTTATTATCAGCAGTCAGATGGAAGTTATACACCAGGCTTAGATACTCGCCAAGGCCCTATTGAAGATTGGAATGGTTCTTACACAGGATATTATATGCGTAAATTTTTAGACCCTTCAGTTAATCATCAGTATGATAAACAACCTTATCCTTGGCGTCAGATACGTTATGCTGAAGTTTTGTTGAATTATGCTGAAGCATGCATAGAATTAGGTGAAGATGTTGAAGCTCGTAAGTATATCAATATGATTCGTAAAAGAGCGGGAATGCCTGATATACCAAATTCTGAAACGGGAGATGTCTTGAAAGAGCATTATCGTAATGAACGTAAAATAGAATTAGCTTATGAACAACATCGTTATTTTGATATCCGCCGTTGGATGATTGCACCTGAAGTGATTAAGAATGTTCAGGGAATAGATATTCGCTATCCTTATGGAGCTACAGAGCCTAATTATTCCATTATTGATGTGCAGGAGAGAAAATGGAATGATAAGTCTTATTTACTCCCTATTTATCTAGATGAAATGCAGAAAAATGATTTGTTGATACAAAATCCATTATATTAAAAAATTATACATAGATAAGCCCGTAGCTTAATGATAGCTACGGGCTTTGTTAAAAAGAATGATTTTTTATTCCACTCCCAAATCTTTATAAGTTCTCGGAGCCGGAACAGAAGGTAACGGTTTGCGATCCTTCAGCTCTTGTAGAATTACTTCAATAGCTTTATTCAACTGCTGGTCTTCACCTGACTGTTCTTTTACCGGATCATTATCAATCAGAATATCAGGGTCCACTCCATGATTTTCTACTATCCATTGACCGGTCTTTGCATCATAATTGGTAAAGAACGGAACACGCACATCCGTACCATCCATATAAGGTAACGGACCACTGATACCGACAATGCCACCCCATGTACGAGTACC
Organism: Phocaeicola sp. GP0067; assembly: GCF_031119655.1. Lineage (NCBI taxonomy): Bacteria > Pseudomonadati > Bacteroidota > Bacteroidia > Bacteroidales > Bacteroidaceae > Phocaeicola > Phocaeicola sp. GP0067. The sequence goes on along the minus strand of NZ_JAVHZY010000001.1, from coordinate 155,093 downwards.
GATAACTTTACCGATTTTATTTGCCTTGAAACTCCATGGGAACAAGTCACCGTCTGAAGCCGAGTATTTATTGATCAGCAATACTTTCGGACCCACTAGTGTTGCATCAGGAATGGTACCGATTTTAGTTGATCCACGACGCATGGTCAGGCGATAGGGTTCACGAAGCAAACGTTCGATAATCATTGGAGATACATTACCACCTCCATTGGCACGGTCATCAATAATCAAGGCTTCTTTATCGAGTTGGGGATAGAAGTAGCGGGCGAATTCATTCAGGCCGTCCGGTCCCATATCGGGAATGTAGACATAGCCTACACGGCCATTAGTTGCTTCTTCCACTTTTTTGATATTATTCTGTACCCAGTTATAATGATACAATGGGTATTCATTGTCTAATGGTTTAATGACTACTTTACGTGCTCCTTTACTTGATGCGGTACGGTTTATGCTTAGTTCAGTCAAGACATTGGCTTTGCCTGCCAGCAGACTGTAAATGTTATCAACAGTAGCTGTTGAAATGCCATCAATAGCTGTGATATAATCTCCTTCTTTTACTCCGATACCCGGTTCTGTAAGGGGAGAACGCAGTTTCTGACTGTAAATTGCACCCGGTAGAATTTTGTCAATACGGTAGAAACCACTCTTGTCACGACTCAGTTCAGCTCCCAGCAATCCCATTGGAATACGTTCGGGACCTTTTATTTCACCCGGATTCACATAAGCGTGTCCGCAAGCCAGCTCGGCAATCATCTCACCGATGATATAGTTCAAGTCCAGACGGGTTTTTGCATGGGGAACTAATACAGCATATTTTTCTTTAATTCCTTTCCAATCTGCTCCATGCATATTTTCCAGATAGAATCCGTCACGGAAAGCCCGCCATGTTTCATCGAATATCTGAGCCCATTCCTGACTGTAGTCAATGGGAGCAATCATGTCATCCAAGTTGACGTTCTCTTCCAATGAGGCTTTAGTGCATGGAAAATCACAGATATACAGATTATTTCCTTTAAAGAACAATGCTTTCCTATGATTGGCAGCTACATCCATATATGCTCCTTCGGCCACGGTTTCTTCTTTTTGTTCGGTCAAATCATATACTTTGGTACTTCTACCACTGGCATACCACACTTTTTTACCGTCTGAATAGAAATTATCGTAGTTACCTGCTTGTAAAGGCAGTTTAATCAGTCTTCCGGGCAAGCCTTCCGGATCAATTTTAACTGCATTATTTGTGGCTTCCGTTTTTTTATTGACAGCATCAGTTGCCTGTTGTTCTATGCTGACCATTTCATCCGAAGGTAATAAAGGTGATGGCGTATCATTGGCGAGCATGGCCATATAGACTCCTCCCATACGATTATAGGCATGGTTCCACTCTGTCTGGCTGTAAATGGGATTAAAGTCCCTTTCAGAATTGAATATGAGGTACTTTCCATCTGTGCTGAAAACAGGTGAAGAAGAATTGTACCATTTTTCGGTTACCGGATATTCCTTACCTGAAGTCAGATGGTATACATAAATGACACTCATGTTATTAGCTCCGGATTTAGTATAGGTAATCCACTGGCTGTCTGGTGAATAGTTTACTTCATAGAACTCTCCTTCCGGATTCTGCATGACAGTCCGTTTCGCTTTTGAGGCAATATCAACTTCTACGATACGGTTTTTACGGTCGGTATAAAGTATTTTCTTGCTGTCCGGGCTCCACATCAGTTGGCGGATATAAGTATCATTGTTTTGGGTCAGTTGGATGGGATCACCCCCTTCGACAGATTGCAGCCAGATTTCAGTTTCACCGGTACGGTCACTGATATAGGCTATTTGTTTACCGTTCGGACTCCATTCTCCTTCCCGTTCATTGGCTCCCGGGGTGCGGGTGATATCACGGGTTACCCCTTTTTCGGCAGGGACATCGAATACCTCTCCGCGGGCAGTTACTGCCAGGCGGTGCCCATCCGGTGAAAGACTGGCGGCAGTCAGGTTATCTGCTACCCGTTTCATTTCTTTTCGGGCATAGATATTGTCTGAAGTCAGCGTGATGGAGATTTTTTCTGATTTGCGCGTTTTAGGATCCAGTTTATAGAGGTATCCTCCATGTTCGTAGACAATTATTTGTCCGTTACTGCTGGGGAATTTTACATCATAATCCGTATAGTGGGTTACTTTTTCAGTTTGTTTGGTCCGGATATTATAAACAAAGATATTCATGGTGCGATCCCGATCGGAAATAAAGTAGATTTCCTCTCCTATCCACATAGGGATAATATCTTGTGCAATATTATTGGTGATATTCTCTACTTTCTTGGCAGCCGGATCATAAATCCAAATGTCATCTGCCATGCCACCGCGATAATATTTCCAATTACGGAATTCTCGCATAACCCGGTTGTAAGCCAGCTTTTTTCCATCGGGGGAATAGCTGCAAAAACCTCCTTCGGGTAATGGAATCACTTCGGACATTCCTCCGTTTTTTGATATACTCCACAGCTTGCCATCGAAACCGTCACTGATACGATTGCGGTAGACTATGTTTTTCCCATCAGGTGTCCAAGTCATTACAATGTTATTGGGACCCATTCGGTCTCCTAAGTCATCCCGGCTGTTTGTTGCTGTATAGGTAAGCCGTTGGGGTTCGCCTCCATCGGTTGGAATCAGATATACTTCAGTGTTACCGTCATATTGACCGGTGAAAGCAATTGATTTTCCATCCGGAGAAAAACGTGCGAACATTTCATAACCGATATGGGAAGTCAGCTTTTGTGCTTCTCCTCCATTCAAAGGTGCTTTGTACAGATCTCCGGCGTAAGAAAAGACAATGTCGGAGCCATTAGTAGCGGGGAAACGGAGTAACCTAGCCTCATCGGCATGTCCGGTGAAAGCTGTTCCTGCCAGTAACAGGGAGAATAATAGCTTTTTGTTCATTTTATTTAGGGTTTGATTTTCGTCGGAAACAAAGTTAGGTATTATTATTTAGATTATGAGCTGGAACTTATTTCTTTTTTCAGTTGATTATTACTAGAGTTTTTTAATAAGAAATAGTTTTATTGGCATAATATTTTTAAGAAATGCTATATTTGCAATATTAATAGTCTTAATAAAGATGGATGCAAGTATAGTAGATAAAGATTTGATTGAAAGAATAAACAAAGGAGAAGAAAAAGCTTTTGAGGTTTTATATAATAGCTATTTTGTCTATCTCTGTGCTTGTGCTAATTCTTATATCTTTAACCCTGTGGAAGCGCAAGATATAGTTAATGAGACTTTTGCTAAAATATGGTATAGGCGTGGTGAGTTATCTTTTCCTATTCATGCTTATTTGATACGTGCTATTCAGAACGGGTGTTTGAATTACCTCCGTTCGCTTCACAGTCGTGAAAGAATTATAGATGAATACCGTGAAGCATTACTTGAGTATCAAGAAGAATTTTGTACTTCTGAGTGTTCGCCTTTGCAAGAAATGGAATTAGCTGATTTGGAAAAATCAGTCCAAAATATAGTGTCTTCCTTGCCTGATAAATGCAGGTTCATTTTTGAGCAATATCTTTATTCCAATTTGACTCCTCAAGAGATTGCAGATAAAAATAATATTTCAGTCAATACAGTCAGAGTACATGTAAAAAATGCCATGGATAAAATAAGAGAAAAGGTGGGATCTAGAGTGGGGATTCTATTATTTTTTCTTTTCTAAAAAAAGAATGAAAAAAATCTGTTTTTGGCTTAAATGTTTTGTCTGTTGCCTGTGTATTATCTATAGATAATTCCAAAGATATAAAATGAACAGCCAAATAGATGAATTTGAACAAATAATGCTGGATTATCTGAAAGGCGAAATCTCGTCTGAAGATATGCAGAAACTAACTATATTACTGAAAAGAGAGAATGTTTGTCGCGAAAAATATCGTGAAATAGCCCGTTCTTATGCATTGGCATCCTCTTCTTGGTTTGCACGCAGGAAAGAGCGGAATTTAGAACAATTGCGTGATACTTTAAATTTTCATTCTTCCCGTAAACATTCATTTTTCCGCAAAATAAGTGTTTGGGGAAGTGTGGCTGTATGGGCTTTGCTGATTGGTTGCAGCATAACGTGCTTTTATTTATATCATTCGTCTGGTCAAGAGGTTCTTGCTCCCTCCTATTGTCAGATTGAAATTCCCCAGGGAGCCAGTTCAAAATTACTATTACCCGATAGTACCATTGTTTTTCTGAATGGGGGAACGGTTTTAAAATATGATGCTTTGTTGCGGCATCAGGCTGACCGGGAAGTTTTTCTTTCGGGCGAGGCTTATTTCAAAGTTGCCAGGAATGTGCGCAAACCTTTTATCGTCCATACGGGGGAACTGAATATACAAGTGCTGGGTACGACATTTAATGTAGCTTCTTATCCTGATGATGCAGAAATAAAAGTGAGTCTTGTAGAGGGTAGTGTGAATGTTTATACTACTTCAGATGCTAAAAAGAATATACTGCTTTCCCCTGATGAACAGGCTGTTTTTAATAAGGATGATAAGGCTTTGTTTATGAGGAAGATAGATGCTTCTTCTCAAGCAGCTTGGACTACAGGAAGATTGGTATTTGTCAATGAAAAGTTATTTGATATTTTGAAATCAATCGAAAAAAAATATGACGTACAGATACTTGTGCAGTCCCGGAAAGTCTATACTGAATATTTTTCAGGAAGTATAGATGCGAATCTGACCTTGGATGAAATCCTTTCTTATCTGGATGTGGATAATAAGTTTATGTGGAGAAAGAAAGGAAAAACAATAGTCGTTACAGACCGTTGACGGATAAATAAGAAGTACATGCCTAAATAATTGTTAACTAAAAATTCTAAGTATGAAAAAAAACTTTTGTAAAGTTCGTAGGGAACATTGGTTCTCTCTTGTATGGGTCGTTTCATTTTTACTATGGGGGAACGTCGCTATGGCCGCATTGCCTATTCAGGAGGCAAGGTTTTCTATGCAACAGCATTCAGTAGCTTTGAGCCGGGTTTTTCATGAGATTGAAAAGCAGACCGGTTACTCTTTCCTTGTTCGCAATAATGATATCAATATGAATGAGAAAGTGTCTATTGATGTCAGAAATAAAAGTGTGGAAGAAGTGCTTGAGATGTTGTTTGCAGGGAGAAATATCTGCTATAAAGTGGAAGGGGAACATATTTCTGTTTATAAGCCTCAGCAAGCAAGACAGAATACAATTACCGGATTAGTAATGGATGTGGCAAAGGAACCGATTATCGGTGCTTCTGTTGTGGTAATGGGGACTACTAACGGGTGTATCACGGATTTTGATGGAAAATTTTCTTTAGAAGTTCCTGAATTTCCTGTGAAGTTACAAATAAGTTATATTGGTTATAAGTCTCAAGAAATAGCCGTGCATGATACAAAAACCATTCAGGTGGTATTGCGTGAGGACACTGAAACTTTAGACGAAGTGGTGGTAGTGGGCTACGGCTCACAGAAAAAGGCAAACCTGACAGGAGCCGTTGCCTCGGTCAAAATGGATGAAGTGATTGGTGACCGTCCGCTGGTTAATGCCGCTGAGGCGTTGCAAGGAACCGTGCCGGGATTACTTGTTTCAAGTAATGGTAATGATCCAGGACAAGGGAAGAAATTTCAGGTTCGCGGAGCTTATTCTGTCGGTATAAAGAACGATGATGGTTCGTATGGTAATACCATTGAACCGTTGGTACTGATTGATAATGTGGAAGGTGATATTGATATGATTAATCCTGAAGATATTGAGACGGTAACTGTTTTGAAAGATGCTGCTTCGGCAGCTATTTATGGTGCGCGTGCAGCAGGTGGTGTTATTCTGATTACTACCAAACGTCCTAAAGGTGGTACTAGTTTTCAATTGAATTATAATAATAATTTTGCCTTTTCGAATGCTATAAACCTTCCCAAACAAGCTCCGCTAATGGATTATCTGCAAGCTTACTCGGATGCTGCCGGTGATCAGTTTTGGACTCCCGGGGCTCCTAGTGTAAGTAGATGGATGGAGTTGTTGAAGCAATATCAACAAGATCCTTCTTCATTGCAGACTATGGGGGATGGTATTTATAAGGATACGGATGGGTCACTTTATTATATGAATGAAAAGGACTTGGTGAAGAATATGCTCGAAACCAGTTTTCAGATGACTCATAATATTTCTGCTACCGGCGGTACGGATAAATTGAGATATAGATTATCCGCTGGTTATTTATCGAATGATGGTATTCTAGTGACTAATAAAGATAAATATGACAGAATGAATGTAAGCAGTTTTGTTTCCGCAGATATTACATCTTGGTTCACACAAGAAGCTACACTAAGCTATGCACATAGTAAAAAGACTTTGCCGGCATCAGCTTTGGGTGGTATTTATTCCACTCGTCTGGCATCTTTTTATCCCGAAGGAGTGTGTCCGGAGGGAGCGGATGATTTGGGTGGAGAAGGACTACCCTATTTTACTCCGAGGAATCAGGTAGAATGGTCAAATCCTTCAAAAACGATTAATGACAATCCGCGTATTTTTTTTAAATCTATTTTGAAGCCTCTGAAAGGGTTGGAGATTGCATTTGAATATACATTTGATAAAAATATATATGATTATCATTGGTATACCGGAAGTGTGCCCTATACTACTATACAAGGAGGTAAAGATGTAACTCCGACCAATGATTATCTGCGTAAGTACAAGCAATATACAGACTATAATGCTTTCAACCTGTATGGGACGTATGATTTTTCTTTAGGCGATCATCGTTTTAAGGTTATGGCTGGTTTCAATCAGGAATCGAAATATAAAGAAACTTTAGATGCCTACTCTTATGGACAGGCTATTACAGATATTCCTGCTATGGGATCAGGAACTTCTACCATCAAGGTCAATGACTCTTATGATGAATTTGCCGTGCGTGGTGGTTTCTTTCGTGTGAATTATAATTATAGAGACAAATATCTTTTAGAAGTGAATGGACGTTATGACGGTTCTTCTAAATTTCCCAAAGAAAACCGGTTTGGTTTCTTCCCTTCTGTTTCTGTGGGCTGGCAGATTGCACAGGAAAAATTCATGGAAGCTACACGCGATTGGCTGGGAGGATTGAAAATACGTGCATCTTATGGTGAGATTGGTAATCAGAATGTTCCCTCTTATTCCTATACTCCGACTATGGAATTGAATAATAAGTATAACGGATGGTTATCAGGTAGTGATTTTGTAACCGCCATTAGTTCATTACCAGCGTTGGTCAGCAACAGCTTTACATGGGAAAAAGTGGGAACACTGGATTTCGGATTGGATATATCTTTGCTGAACAATCGTTTGAATGGTACATTTGATTGGTATCAACGGGATACTAAAGGTATGCTTGCTCCAGGTATGCAGTTACCGGGAGTGGTGGGTGCGAGCGCCCCATATCAGAATACGGCCGACATGCGTACTACTGGCTGGGAACTAAATTTGAACTGGAGAGATCAGATTGGTAAAGTAAGTTATCGTGTTGGTTTCAACTTGTCAGACAGTAAATCTAAAATAATGAAATATAATTCCAATGAGTCAAAAATACTAACGAGCACATTGAGCAACGGAAATACTTTTTGGAATTATTATGAAGGAAAGGAAATTGGAGAAATCTGGGGTTATGAAGCTAATGGATTTTATACAGTTGATGATTTTGAAAGCACCTCGTCTTGGATATTAAAGGATGGAATTACCGCTTTGGAGGGATATTCACCGCGGCCGGGTGATTTGAAGTTTAAAAACTTGAGAGATGAAGAAGGGAAAGAAAATATCATTACTTCCGGTAATAACACAGTGGACAATCCGGGAGACCGTAAAGTTATCGGGAACAATATGCCTCGTTATCTATATGGTATCAATTTGGGGGCTAGTTATGGAGGTTTTGATTTGAATATCTTCTTGCAGGGAACAGGTAAACGTGACGCTTGGATTGCCAATACATTGAATATGCCTTTATACGCGGATTTTAAATTTGTACCTTTGTATGATGATTTGAGCAATTATTGGAAACCGGCCGATTTAGCAGCAGGTGATTATACTTGCAGCAATCCGAATGCTGAATTTCCACGTGTTTATGGAAATTATGGAAACCAAGGCTCTAACTATCGTCAATCGGACAAATTTCTGTCAGATGCTTCTTATTTACGTATTAAAAATGTAACTCTGTCCTATACAGTTCCTAAGGCATGGGTGTCGAAGCTGACATTGAAGCAGTTGAAAGCATTTGTCAGCATTGAAAATTTGGCTACGTTTTCATCATTACCGAAGGGAATTGATCCGGAGACTTTGAATTGGAACTATCCTGCATCGCGCACAGTTTCATTTGGTATAAACCTTACATTATAAATCACCTTTTAATCGAGTAAGCAATATGAAAAAGATATTTATAAGTTTTGCCATCTTGGCAGGCGTTACGCTCTCGGGATGTAACGATAGTTTTTTGGATAAACTTCCGGTAACTGATCCGACGGAAGAAACCGTTTTTAAGTCATACGATAATTTTTTGGCATTTATGTGGCCTTGTTATGAGATGTTTTCAAACACGGATATCGCTACCTCTGTAAATGGAATAGGGCAAAATTCTCACTATCAAGGAGATATAAATGCAGGTTTTATGGATTCTAAGTATGAGTCCAGCTCTAATAATTATGCTTACCAGAAGATAACAAGCACAGCTACGGGAAATGGCTGGAGCTTTGGATACTTGCGTCGTATCAATATGATGCTGACGCACATTGATGGTTCCAATCTGACGGATGTTGAGAAAAACCATTGGAAGGCAGTAGGTTATTTTTTCCATTCTTACTGGTATATGGAACTGATAAATCGTTTTGGTGATATTCCTTGGATAGAAACCGTTCTGAATGATGAATCTCCCGAGGCGTATGGTCCTCGGGTGGCTCGTAAAGAAGTGGCGGATAAAGTTCTGGACCGTTTGAAATGGGCGGAAGAAAATATAGGCGATTTCCAAAGCAGGGATGGTGATAACACCATTAATCGTGACTGTATTCGTGCGGCTATTTCACGTTTTACATTACGTGAGGGAACGTGGCGCAAATATCATGAACTTGGAGATTATGATAAGTATTTCACGGAATGTATTCGTGTGTCCAAGTTATTGATGGATGATTATCCTACTTTATATTATGGCACGGACGGACAGCCTGCTGCGGGTTATGGCGAGATGTGGACAACAGAAAGTTTAAAGGGGATTCCGGGAGTGATTCTATATAAGGAATATGTCGATGATATCAATAACTGTAACTATAGTTATATGGAGCATACCTCTTCGCATTATGTGGAGATGAATCAAAAGACCGTTGATCTATATTTGATGAAAAACGGTAAACCTATTTTGAATCATGCTTCCAGTTATCATGGTGACAAGGATATGTATGCCACATTCCGTGATAGAGACCCCCGCTTGTATCATACCGTAATCCCTCCTTACAAAGTAAAAGCGGGTAAAGGAGACTATCCTACTTGGTCATATACAGATGATCCTGCCGATCGTGAATATATTGATATTATGAAACCTAATGAATCATGTTCTAATCCGGGTACAGGCATGAAACGTTTGCCCGGTCAGAACTGGAGTGCTTCGTTGGTTCCTGAAATTCCTCGATTGGGAACAGGGGCGTTTGTTACATGCCGATCGGGCTATTATGTCTGGAAGAATTGGAGCCAGTGGGAAAAGAGTTTTAATAACGGTGCACAAAACACAGCCGACAAGCCTATTTTTAAGATAGAAGAGGTTTTATTGAATTATGCCGAAGCCATGTTTGAAGCAGGGCAGTTCAATCAACCGGTTGCTGATATTACTATTAATAAATTGCGTGACCGTGCTGGAGTTGCTCAAATGGTTGTTGCTGATATTAATGATAGTTTTGATCCTAATCGTGGCAAATACTACCCTAAAGGCAATGATAATGGCATTTTGGTGGATCCTGTATTATGGGAGATACGTCGTGAAAGAATTATTGAGCTGATGGGAGAAGGTTTTGGTTTCTATGATATCAGACGTTGGAGAATGGCACCTTGGTTCTTGAATAAGACTGCAACAGGATTATGGCTTTCAAAAGAAAAGGCGGCAGCGGCGGGATATACTTTGTATAACACGGAGACAGGCTATTCGGATGGAGCAACAGGGACAATGAAAGAGGGATATCTGTATTTGTTCAATGACCCATTGAAAGAGGGCAAAGGATGGTTGGAGAAATATTATTTATATCAGGTTCCGACAACTGAAATATTGTTGAATCCTGCTTTGGAACAGAATCCAGGTTGGTAAATAGGTAAATGTTAATATAAAGTCGTCTTTATATAATTTTTATTTGAGGCGACTTTATTATTTCATCAATTGGAATATTTTCCATATCTTGCTCAAAGAAAAACTAATTCAATAAACTGTATAATGAAAAATCGAAACCTCTTTCTTTTAACCAGTGGGCTGGCATTTCCTTTATTAGGTGCTTATGCCCAGAAAACCCCTAAACCGAATATCATTTATATAATGTGTGATGATATGGGGTATGGTGATTTAGGGTGTTACGGTCAGCCCTACATCAGTACACCGAATATTGATAATATGGCTAAAGAAGGTATGCGTTTTACACAAGCGTATGCCGGTAGTCCGGTGAGTGCTCCATCACGTGCGTCATTTATGACCGGGCAACATTCCGGACATTGTGAAGTACGTGGGAACAAGGAGTACTGGCGCGATGCCCCTGTTGTGATGTATGGAAATAATAAGGAATATGCCGTGGTGGGGCAACATCCATACGATCCCGGTCATGTGATTATACCTGAAATAATGAAAGATAACGGTTATACTACCGGTATGTTTGGTAAATGGGCAGGGGGCTATGAGGGATCTGTGTCTACGCCGGACAAACGGGGTATTGATGAATATTATGGTTATATCTGTCAGTTTCAGGCTCATTTATATTATCCGAATTTCCTGAACCGGTATAGTAAATCGGCTGGTGATACGGCAGTGGTTCGTGTAGTGATGGATGAGAATATCAACTATCCTATGTTTGGTAAGGACTATTTCAAACGTCCGCAATATTCTGCGGATATGATCCATGAAGAAGCAATGAAATGGTTGGATAAACAGGATGGCAAGCAACCTTTCTTTGGTATTTTTACTTATACGCTTCCTCATGCAGAGCTGGCGCAGCCCGAAGATTCTATTCTGACAGGTTATCAAAAGAAGTTTTTTGAAGATAAAACTTGGGGTGGACAGGAAGGATCAAGATATAATCCGTCGGTACACACCCATGCGCAGTTTGCCGGCATGATTACTCGCTTGGATTATTATGTAGGAGAAGTTTTGAACAAATTAAAGGAGAAAGGACTGGACGAAAATACCATTGTGATTTTTACCAGTGATAACGGCCCTCATGAAGAAGGAGGAGCTGATCCTACCTTTTTTGGTCGTGACGGCAAACTTCGTGGATTGAAACGTCAATGTTATGAGGGAGGTATCCGTATTCCGTTCATTGTACGTTGGCCGGGCAAAGTACCCGAAGGAACGGTCAATGATCATCAGTTGGCTTTCTATGACTTGATGCCTACATTTTGTGACTTGGCAGGTGTGAAGAATTATGTAAAGAAGTACACTAACAAGAAAAAAGATGTGGATTATTTTGATGGTATTTCTTTTGCTCCGACTTTGTTAGGGCAGGAAGGACAGAAGAAACATGATTTCTTGTATTGGGAATTTGATGAAACCGATCAGATTGGTGTACGTATGGGAGACTGGAAGATGGTAGTGAAAAAAGGGACTCCTTTCCTTTACAATCTTGCTACAGATATTCATGAAGACCATGATATCGCTGCCGGACATCCGGATATTGTGAAACAAATGAAAGAGATTATCAGAACACAGCATACTCCGAATCCTCATTTCTCTGTGACTTTGCCTTCATTTGAATAAATAGATTTTTTATTCTGATATTCCTCAATCTATTCATTTAGATTGAGGAATATTTTTTTATGTTCCATAAACCTGCTATCTTTGTCTCGCAAATTTAAAAATATTCCGATGAGAATTTAAAACATTCATTTCCATACAACTATTTGTTTTTACGTTGGGACAGCAGGCGAAATAATTTCGTTTGTTGCGCAATAGTTGTCTTCTTATTCCAACTACGAACTTTTCAGTATTCATATTTAAAATTCTTAGAAAGAGTATGTGTATACATGTACAGTCCATTACTTACATGCATCCGGATAAAGATGTGCTTTTCAGTAATGTCAGTTTTACTATCAGTAAAGGGCAAAAAGTAGCCCTCATCGGAAACAACGGTTCGGGAAAATCTACCTTGATGCGATTGATAACTAAAGAGCTATTACCTTCTGAAGGACAAATTATATGTCCGGATATCCCCTATTCTATTCCACAGCATTTTGGTCAGTTTAATCATTTGACAGTAGCCGGGGCATTGGGAATAGAAAGAAAGTTATATGCACTTCATGCCATTTTACAGGGAGATGCTTCGATAGAGCATTTTACGGCTTTGGCGGATGACTGGAAAATAGAAGAGAAAGCGGTTGCTGCTTTGAATGAATGGGGGTTGGTAGGAGTACCTCTTTCCTATCCCATGCATTTGTTGAGTGGCGGTGAGAAAACAAAAGTTTTTCTAGCAGGAATTACTATATACTCTCCTGCTTTTATTTTGATGGATGAGCCTACCAATCATTTGGATGACGAAAGCCGTATCCGGCTGTACCGTTTTATAACTACTGCTGCAGCAGGGATACTGGTTGTCAGCCATGACCGGACATTACTCAATTTACTTTCTTCTACCTATGAGCTTACTGCAAAAGGTGTCACTTATTATGCTGGAAATTACGATTTCTATAAAGAACAGAAGAAATTGGCTGTAGAAGCTCTGCAAACCCGGTTGAAGGAGAATGAAAAGCAATTACAAAAAGCCCGAAAGCAGGCACGTGAGGTAATGGAGCGTCAACAAAAGCATGATGTGCGAGGTAAAAAACAAAATGTGAAGAAAGGAGTCGGAAAGATGGCAATGCATACATTCAGGGATCAGGCTGAGAAAAGTACTGTCCGTTTAGGAGATGTTCATGCTGATAAGATCCGTTTTTTGGCAGGAGAAACAGTAGAACTGCATAAAGCTTTACCTGATATGAAGGCGATGAAAGTAAATTTCAATTCATCTTCTTTGCATATCGGTAAGATACTTATCGTAGCTTCAAGTGTGAATTATTCGTATGGAGAAAATCCTTTGTGGTCTTCTCCTCTTGAGTTTACCATCAAAAGTGGTGACCGTATTCATTTGAAAGGAAGTAATGGTAGTGGTAAAACAACTTTATTGAGGTTGATAACCGGAAGTCTTGCTCCTACTCAAGGTTCTTTGATACAGGCAGAAGGGCTGACGTACGTTTATCTTGATCAGGAATATTCTATAATTCGTAATGATTTGTCGGTATTGGAACAACTTGCCTTATTCAATAGTGAATTGTATGATAATGAATTGAGAACGATTCTCAACCGTTTTTTGTTTCCTGTTTCCACATGGAACAAGAAGTGTAGCTATCTGAGTGGAGGTGAGAAGATGAAACTTTCTCTCTGTTGTCTTATGGTGAGTGCACAGGCCCCCGATGTTTTTATTGTGGATGAACCTACTAATAATATTGATATTCTGAGTATGGAGATATTGACCGAAACTTTGAAGGATTATCAAGGCACTTTGTTGGTGGTGAGTCATGACAACTATTTTGTGCAACAAATAAAGGCAGATAAGCAGATTGAGTTGTTCTGATGTTTTTATTTTGTCAAGTGCGGCATTTTTGTTTTAAATATAGAATTTGACAAAAATGCCGCAGACTTGATTTATTTTATTCGGAGTTATTATTGCAGTGTCAGCGTCTTTACTTGTAATTCAGCATCTTTAGAATTACCCCCTACCATTATGTCGAAGTTTCCGGCTATGGTGCGCATGGTATTTGTCTGCGCGTCCCACCATTCCAATTGTTTGGGTGTTAACTCTAATTCTACATTGACTGTTTTTCCTGCAGGAATTTGTACACGTTTGAAAGCACGCAGTGTTTTAACCGGTCCTTCCGCATCTTCTTGTTTTTTCAGATATACCTGTACTACTTCTTCCCCGTCACGATTACCGGTATTGGTTACAGGAACAATAATTTTGGCAGTTTCTCCTACTTTAATCGTTTGCTCCAGTTTGATGTTACCATAGTTAAAAGTGGTATAACTCAAACCATAACCGAATGGGAAAAGAGGATCACCTTTAAAATAACGGTAAGTACGTCCTGTCATATTATAATCTTCAAAATCAGGTAATTGCGTTATGTTCCGGTAAAAAGTAACGGGCAGTCGTCCTGCAGGATTGTAATCTCCAAACAAAACTTCGGCGGCAGCTTTACCTCCGGATTGTCCCGGATACCATGCTTGTAAAATGGCCTGACAATATTTGGTTTCGGGCTCCATGGCAATGGGTGATCCGGAAAAATTAACGAAAATAACTTTTTTCCCGGCATCACAGAGTGCTTTTATCAATTCACGCTGAACAGCCGGAAGTTCGATGTCAGTACGGTCTCCTTTGCGGAATCCCGGTAAATTGACACCCATCTCCTCTCCTTCCAAACTTGGAGATATACCGCCTGCAAATATAACTACATCAGCATCTTTCACTTTTGCTACCGTGTTTTTAATGTTGACTTCTTCTTTAAATCCAAGATCGAAATTCAACTGTGCGTCTCCACTAAAGTATTGGAAGCGGATTTCTATATCGTATGGCTTGCCGGCTTCTGCATGCATGGCGTAAGCTTGTCCCCTGCCCCCATGTTTGTTGGTGAATTTCTTTACTTCTTCACCATTTATCAATAATTGTGTAGCTCCACAACTATAGAAGTTGAAAATAACCTCTCCTGTTTCCTGGGGGGTGAACACACTTTGATAGACGGCCGAGAAATCGGTCAGGTTCACACCGGGAGCAAATACGGTGGCTCCGGAAGTGCAAAGACGGAACGGTGTGGTAAGTTGTGCGGTGGCTACCGCATTTCCTTCATATTCCTTGTTGTTCCAATAGCGGGCGGAGAATCCTGGACCTTCTTTAGAAGTACACTGGCTGAAAACGCTTCTGATTAATGAGCGCTCCACCCAGCTGCAACCTTGTTCATAGATCAGCTTGTCGTTCTCTCCCATGGCTGAGCGGATACCTTCCAATAAGGTGATCGTATGTTTGGGAGTACCGTTATAATTACCCCATTGCATCACAGAATCATTTGCGTTAGGTCCCATGACGGCGATGGTTTGTCCACCGCGTTTCAGTGGCAGGATATTATTTTTGTTCAGTAACAGCGTCATTGATTTGCGTGCTATATCTAGTGACAGGGAATCATGTTCTGCCGAGCAAACCACTGAATAAGGAATTTTAGTCCATTCCACTTTGTCAGGATCATCCATTTCCCCCAATTCAAAGCGTGCTTTTAATAATCGTTTTACGGATACATCAATGTCCTTTTCACTGATTAATCCTTTTTTAGCGCTTTCTACCAATGCTTTATAACTGGAACCACATTCCAGATCCGTACCGCTTAATACTGCGGCGGCAGAGGCCGATTCAGCATCCGGATGTGTTTTGTGTCCTTTTTCCCGATAGAAATCGTCAATAGCACCACAATCTGAAAGTACAATGCCGTCATATCCCCAGTCTTGACGGAGAATTTGCATCAGCAGGCGGTCACTTCCGCAACACGGATCACCTTCCAAACGGTTATAGGCACACATTACCTCCTTTACTTTTGCTTCTTTTACTAATGCTTCGAAAGGTACAAGATAAGTTTCATGCAAGTCACGCGGTTTGATATTTTCCGCATTGAACTCATGACGATTCCATTCCGGCCCTGAATGGACGGCAAAGTGTTTGGCACAAGCGTGTATTTTATCGTATTTTTGATTAGCATCCATGCATTGCAATCCTTTTACCACATTTACCCCCATGACACTTGTCAGATAAGGATCTTCCCCGTACGTTTCAATACCTCTCCCCCATCTGGGATCGCGATAAATATTGACGGTGGGTGTCCACATGGTCAGGCCTTGATACCGTTCGTAGCTTCCCGCCGCCGAGTATGCGGCATTTTTGGCCCGGGCTTCATCCGAAACTGCAGTATAGATGGTATGTATGGCATCGGGCTCAAAAGAGGCCGCCATGCCTATAGGCTGAGGAAAGACGGTGGCCAGTCCGCTCCGTGCCACTCCGTGCAAGGCTTCGTTCCACCAATTATAAGGTTTAATGCCTAATCTTTCGACAGGTTTGGAGTTGTCCATCATTAAGGCAACTTTTTCTTCTAGAGTAAGTTGTTGCAATAAATCCTCTGCCCGTTCTTCGGGAGATAAACTGCTGTCTTTATAAGCCGGTTGATTGTTACAGCCGCTTAGCATCACAAGGGAAGCAAATAAATATAGAATTTTGTTTCTCATAGTAAAATGGTAAAAATGATTAGTTACACGGCAAAAATAGAATAATTGTGAAAAAAGTCCGTGTATTTTTTGATTAAAAAGGTGGAAGATATTGTTTTTTATACAAAAAGGTGGGATAGATATAAAAAGTTTCCGGCCGGATACATCGTACCGACCGGAAACGTATGAGATACAGCAAATAATGACTATTTATATTCTGCCCAATCTATCAGGCGCATATCCCCTTTCTTGGCCAGCGTATCATGCATAGCCAATGCAGCCGGAATACAATGAGGAGTTTGTCCTTTGGAAGACATTTTTACATAATCCCAAAGAATGTTCTTATAATCCGGATGTGCACAATTTTCGATGATAGCCTTGGCGCGTTCTACCGGGCTCTTGCCGCGTAAGTCGGCAACACCTTGTTCAGTAATAAGGATATTGACATCGTGTTCACTGTGATCTTCGTGAGAAACCATAGGAACGATGGCACTGATTTTTCCTTCTTTTGCCACAGACGGGCAAGTAAAGATGGAAATATAGGCATTGCGGGTAAAGTCACCTGAGCCACCAATACCATTCATCATTTTGGTGCCGCTGATGTGAGTAGAATTTACATTACCGTAAATATCTGCTTCGATGGCTGTATTGATAGATATAACACCAAGACGACGGATAATTTCCGGGTTGTTTGAGATTTCAGACGGACGCATGACCAGTTTGTCACGGAAGAAGTCGATATCATCATAAATACCTTGCAGACATTCGTTGGTGACAGTCAATGAACAGGTACTTCCAAATTTTACACGTCCCTGGCGAATCAGGTCCACCACTGCGTCTTGTAATACTTCCGTATACATTTCGAAGGCGGGAATTGTTTTGTCTCGTCCCAAAGCACCCAATACGGCATTAGCAATGTTACCTACTCCACTCTGTAATGGCAGGAAGCTTGCAGGAATAATACCCCGTTTCATGTCAGCTGCCAGGAAGTCGGCAACATTTTGTCCAATCTGGTCGGTGATAGGATCCGGTGCGGTAAATGAACGGGCCTGGTCAGGGGTGTTTACTTCCACTACGCCGATGATTTTTTTCGGGTCTACCTGTACATAAGGCAGACCGATACGGTCGCTGGGTTTGTAAATAGGAATTTCACGACGGTAAGGCGGGTCAAGCGGTTCATAAACATCGTGCAGGCCCATACCGTTTTTACTGTGGGCAGCGTTCAATTCGATGATCACTTTATCTGCCAGACGTGCAATAGTCGGTGCAATTCCACCGGCGGCTGTCAGATAAACTTTGCCGTCGGGAGTGATTTCACACGCTTCCAGAATAGCGACATCTACTTTACCCATGAACCCGTAACGTACCTCCTGTGCCATTTGTGACAGATGGATATCGTTGTATGCTATTTCGCCGTTATTTACGGCTTTTCGGAAATCGGGGTTGGTTGTGTAAGGAGCACGGTAACGGATTGCCTTGACCCTGGATAAGATGCCGTCTGTAGCATCTCCTGTAGAAGCACCGGTAAAGATACTAATTTGAAAAGGGTTACCTTTGGCATGTTCTTCTTCTGCTATTTTTGCGACTTCGGGTGTTACGGCTTTCGGTGTTCCTGCCGGAGTAAAGCCGCTGAGTCCAATGTTGTAGCCATGCTTGATATAGCTGGCTGCTTCGGCTGCGGAAATAATATTAAATCCCATGATATTCAATGTGTTATTCTTATTAGTATAGTTGTTATTAATATTTGCGATTAAAAATCTCTGAATAAATAAAAGCACGTCGTGCCTCTTCTTTAGTACTCAGTCTTATAGGAGTCCGGTCTTCCCTTTTGTTCTCTTTCCGGGGTGGATCTGTTGGCTTCTTGACCATCGGCTGATGCTGCATGCGGGGAGTCTGAGGTTTGCGGACTGTTTGAACGGAAGAAACAGGAAGGTCCTCTCCTATGTTCTCCTGCTCTATTTCAGGAAACATATCTGCAAGCACTTTCTTTGGAGAAGGTGTTTTCTTCTCTTTGCCTGTTTTTGAGATTTGTTGCACGATGGCTGCAACAATGATTATTATAAATATGATAACCTGAATGATATCCATACTTTCCTTATTATATAATGAATGCTCAAAGTTAGAAAAATATTTCATAACTAACTCTATAAAAGGGCATAAAAAAAGGAAGAGAACTTCACAGTTGTCTTCCCCTATTTTTTTAACCTAAACCTTAACTATGAAAAAATCTAATGTTTTTCGGAAGCAAATATGCGAATTATAATAATATGTTGGTAACGTTAACGGTCTTTTTTGTTCACTGGTTATAATTATTTAACAGTTAAATGCATAAATCTCTTATAATATTCAATTTTTGGCTCTTTTATTCGTTTAATTTGTCGGTAACTCCGTATCTTTGCCTACGAAACCATAAAACAGAGAAAATATGAAAGAAACAACAGGAGCAGACTTTAAATCTGCAACTGATTCCGAAAACAAGAAATTGTTTATTGAAACTTACGGATGCCAGATGAATGTTGCTGATAGTGAAGTGGTTGCTTCTATTATGCAAATGGCAGGCTACCATGTATGCGAAACATTGGATGAAGCGGATGCTGTATTTATGAATACCTGTTCCATTCGCGACAATGCAGAACAAAAGATTCTGAACCGTCTGGAGTTTTTCCATTCTATGAAGAAAAACAAACGCCGGAATCTGATTGTCGGTGTGTTGGGCTGCATGGCAGAACGTGTAAAAGATGATTTGATCGAGAACCATCATGTAGATCTTGTCGTAGGACCGGATGCCTATCTCACTTTGCCCGATTTGGTCGCTTCGGTGGAAGCGGGGGAGAAAGCCATTAATGTGGAGCTTTCTACTACAGAAACCTATCGTGAGGTAATTCCGTCCCGTATTTGCGGCAATCATATCTCCGGGTTTGTATCCATTATGCGTGGTTGCAATAATTTCTGTCATTATTGTATTGTGCCGTATACCCGTGGGCGTGAGCGCAGCCGTGATGTGGAAAGTATTCTGAATGAGGTGCGTGACTTGGCAGACAAAGGTTATAAAGAAGTAACGTTGCTGGGACAGAATGTGAATTCTTATCGTTTTGAGAAAGAGGGTGAAATAATTACTTTCCCGATGCTGCTCCGCACAGTGGCCGAGGCGGTTCCGGACATGCGTGTTCGTTTTACCACTTCACATCCCAAGGATATGAGTGATGAAACCTTGCAAGTCATTGCGGAAACGCCTAATGTATGCAAGCATATTCATTTACCGGTACAGAGCGGCAGTTCGCGCATATTGAAGCTGATGAACCGCAAATATACCCGTGAGTGGTATTTGGAAAGGGTAGCGGCTATTCGCCGTATCATTCCCGATTGTGGTCTGAGTACTGATATTTTCTCCGGCTATCATTCGGAAACGGAAGAAGACCATCAGGAATCTCTATCCTTGATGCGTGAGTGTGCGTACGATTCCGCCTTTATGTTTAAATATTCCGAACGTCCCGGAACATATGCTTCCAAGCATCTGCCGGATGATGTACCCGAAGAGGTTAAGATACGCCGGCTGAATGAAATCATTGAATTGCAGAACCGTCTTTCTGCCGAAAGTAATGCCCGTGATGTAGGCAAGACCTTCGAAGTGATGGTAGAAGGTGTTTCCAAGCGTTCCAGAGAGCAGCTTTTTGGCCGTACACAGCAAAACAAGGTGGTGGTCTTTGATCGTGGGAATCATCGTATCGGTGATTTTGTCCATGTACGCATTACTGAAGCCAGTTCGGCTACATTGAAAGGAGAAGAGGTGTTCTGATGGGGAGAAAAGAAGAATATAAGGAAAAGAACTTGCAATATTTGCAAGTTCTTTCTACACAGGAAGGTATTTGTCCTTTACCTTGTAATATGTTTTATAAAGTATTGCAGACAGGTACGGGTACAGTTTCACCTACAATCCGAAGTATTGTCACCGTTCATTATCGGGGAAGTCTGATAAACGGAAAAGAGTTTGATAATTCCTATGACCGTAACTGTCCCGAAGCTTTCCGGCTGTGTGATGTCATAGAGGGATGGCAGCTGGCGCTTCAACGTATGCATGTAGGAGATAAGTGGGTGGTTTATATTCCTTATACTATGGGATATGGCAACCGTACAAGCGGGCCGATTCCTGCTTTCTCTACATTAATATTTGAGGTGGAACTGCTGGGCATTGCATAATGCCTCCGGTTATCGGTTATGCAGTCTGTCATTCATCCGGTCTTCGTAACCGTCACGATATTTCTTTTCGGGCATAACAATCCATAAGATTATATAGACAATAATGCCCGAAAAGGCTGTGAAAACCGTGGCAAATGAATAGATAATGCGCACTACCGTAACATCCCAGCCAAAATAATCGGCCAGTCCCGCACATACTCCGGCTAGCATTCTGTTGTTGGAACGGGTCAGTTTTTTGTTTTCCATTTCCGTCTCTTTTTAAGTTATCTGCACAAATGTAGGAAAAGTAAAAACGAATTATTAACTTATACTCTTAAAAGTACTTAAAGGATAGTCCTTCTCATTCAATTTATTTGTTATTTTGCAGCAAATTAGGGCAAAAAGTGGATATACTCAAAATAAATACTTGTCCGTTGTGCGGCGGAAAACATTTGGGACATGCAATCACTTGTACGGATCACTATGCTTCGGGTGAACAATTCAATTTGGTTCGCTGCGATGATTGTGGCTTTATTTTTACACAAGGTGCACCCGTGGAAGCCGAGATAGGGCGATATTATGAGACCCCCGATTATATTTCACACACTGATACCCGCAAGGGGCTGATGAACCGTGTATACCATGAGGTACGCAAGTATATGCTGTCACGCAAAGCCAAGCTGATAAAACGGACATCCGGTTTGAGTAAAGGTACTTTGTTAGACATAGGTACCGGTACCGGATATTTCAGCAATGCTATGAAGGAGCGCGGATGGCGGGTGAAAGCGATAGAGAAAAGTCCGCAGGCGCGTTCGTTTGCCAAAGAGCATTTTGAATTGGATGTAGATACGGAGGATGCTTTGGCGGGATATGCCGATCATTCTTTTGATGCCATAACTTTATGGCATGTGATGGAGCATCTGGAACATCTGAATGAAACGTGGGAGAAATTATTCAAGCTGTTGAAAGAGAGGGGAGTATTGATAGTGGCTGTGCCTAATCCCAGTTCGTATGATGCGGAAAAGTATAAGGAATGGTGGGCGGCATACGATGTGCCCCGTCATTTATGGCATTTTACACCTTCCGTCATGCAACAATTCGGTGTCAAGCATGGTTTTAAATTAGCGGAACAGCATCCGATGCCTTTTGATGCTTTTTATGTATCCATGTTGACGGAAAGATATAAAGGCAGCCGTTTGTCCTTTTTGAAGGGAATGTGGACGGGCCTGTTGGCCTGGTTCAGTTCACTGGCGAAAAAAGAACGCAGTAGTTCAATGATTTATGTATTCAGAAAGAAGTGATTATGGGAAAAAAATCAGGGTCCTTTTTCGATATGCAGTTCATTACCTCCAGCATCAGTACAATGCTGGTGTTGCTCTTGTTGGGGATGGTGGTATTCTTTGTGCTGTCTGCCAATAACTTATCCAAGTATGTACGCGAGAATATCAGTTTCTCCGTACTCATCAGCGATGATATGAAAGAAGCGGACGCTTTGAAATTCCAGAAAAAATTGAATGAGGAACCTTTTGTGAAAGAAACTTCCTATATATCGAAGGAGCAGGCGTTGAAAGAGCAGAGCGAAGCGATGGGTACAGACCCGGCTGAATTCTTGGGATATAATCCTTTTACAGCTTCTATTGAAATAAAACTGAATGCCGATTATGCCAATTCGGACAGCATTTCTTGGATAGAGCAGAAAATTATGCGGAACAAGAAAGTAATGGAAATCAACTATCCCCAGGATTTACTGGATGCAGTGAACAGCAATATACGGAAAATCAGTTTTTTGCTATTGGGACTGGCTGCGCTGCTTACCCTTATTTCTTTTGCGCTGATTAATAACACCATCCGTCTGGCCATTTATTCCAAACGTTTTCTGATTCATACCATGAAACTGGTAGGGGCAAGCTGGGGATTTATCCGTCGTCCTTTTTTGGTGCGGAATATATGGATAGGGATACTGGCCGCTGCCATGGCAGATGCGGCATTGATAGGAATGGCCTATGCGTTGGTAAGATATGAACCCGAATTGATTGAGATTATTACCCCTATGACCATGCTTATGGTAATGGGTTCTGTTTTTGTGTTTGGTGTGGTTATTACCTTTATGTGTGCATATATATCAATCAACAAATACTTGCGCATGAAAGCTAGTGCGTTGTATTACATTTAATAATAAAAGGATATGGATAGACAAAAATTCGCCTTTGATAAAACTAATTTTATATTGCTTGCCATAGGTATGGCAGTGATTATTGTCGGTTTTCTGCTGATGACAGGACCTAGTTCGACAGAAGGATATTTTGAGCCGGATATTTTTAGTGTACGTCGCATCAAAGTGGCGCCCGCAGTATGTTTCTTTGGCTTTATATTTATGATTTATGGCATTGTCCGCAAGCCAAAGGACAAGACAGAAGTGGTTAACTCTTGATTTTTTTAATTTTTAATTCTCAATTTTTATTTAAAGAATGGAATGGTTTGAGGCATTGATCCTTGGTGTGCTCCAAGGATTGACAGAGTATTTGCCGGTCAGCAGTAGTGGTCATCTGGCTATCGGTTCGGCATTGTTTGGCATACAAGGGGAAGATAATCTGACTTTTACCATAGCAGTGCATGTGGCTACGGTACTCAGTACTTTGGTTATATTATGGAAAGAAATAGGCTGGATATTCCGTGGCTTGTTCAAGTTTGAGATGAATGCGGAGACAAAATATGTGATCAATATCCTGGTATCCATGATTCCTATCGGCATTGTGGGTGTGTTTTTTAAAGATTATGTGGAAGAAATTTTCGGTTCCGGCTTGCTCATTGTAGGTTGTATGCTGTTATTGACAGCTTTGCTTCTTGCTTTCTCTTATTATGCAAAACCTCGTTTGAAAGAGAACATCAGCATGAAGGATGCGTTTATTATAGGTCTGGCACAGGCTTGTGCCGTGATGCCGGGATTATCCCGTTCGGGTACTACCATTGCTACCGGTTTGTTGTTGGGAGACAACAAGGCGAAACTGGCTCAGTTCTCTTTCCTGATGGTGATTCCTCCTATATTGGGTGAGGCGTTGCTGGATGGTATGAAGATTGTAAAAGGAGCTGCAGCCGGCACATCAGATATATCTGTATTGTCATTGATTGTAGGTTTTCTGGCAGCTTTCATATCGGGCTGTGTAGCTTGTAAGTGGATGATTAATATTGTGAAGAAAGGTAAGTTGATTTATTTTGCTATCTATTGTGCCATAGCCGGTGCCGTTACGATAGCGTGCACATTGATGTAATTGGATGAATTTTAAAGAAGGAGAAGTATTATACTTTGATAAACCGCTGAAATGGACCTCATTTGCAGTGGTGAACAAGATAAGATACCATATTTGCCGCAAACTGGGCGTGAAGAAAATAAAAGTGGGACATGCCGGGACATTAGACCCGCTGGCTACCGGGGTGATGATTATTTGTACAGGCAAGGCAACGAAACGCATCGAAGAGTTCCAGTATCATACCAAAGAATACATTGCCACCTTGCAGTTGGGGGCTACCACACCTTCATTCGACCTGGAGAAGGAGATAGATGCTACCTATCCTACGGAACATATCACCCGCGAGTTGGTAGAGGAAGCCTTGCAGCGTTTTATCGGCAGGATAGAACAGATTCCGCCTGTTTTCTCGGCTTGTAAGGTAGATGGTAAACGCGCTTACGATTTGGCTCGAAAAGGTGAGGATGTGGAGTTGAAAGCCAAGACGTTGATTATAGACGAGATAGAGTTGCTGGAATGTAATCTGCCTGAGATTAAAATCAGGGTAGTGTGCAGCAAGGGCACTTATATCCGTGCATTGGCCCGTGATATTGGCGAAGCTTTGAATAGCGGTGCTCATTTGACAGGGCTGATACGTATCCGGGTGGGGGATGTGAGACTGGAAGACTGTTTGTCGGTGGAAAGTTTTCCGGAATGGCTTGACCAACAAGAGATTGAAGAAGTTATAAACGAATAAGGAGAGATAAGATGAAACTGTCGCAATTTAAATTTAAACTGCCGGAGGATAAAATAGCTTTGCATCCGGCTAAGTATAGAGATGAGTCGCGCCTGATGGTTGTTCACAAATCAACAGGTAAGATTGAACACAAGGTATTCAAGGATATCCTGGACTATTTTGATGATAAAGATGTGTTTATCTTTAATGATACGAAAGTTTTCCCTGCGCGTTTGTATGGAAATAAGGAAAAGACCGGTGCCCGTATCGAGGTATTTTTGTTGCGCGAGCTGAATGAGGAACTTCGCTTGTGGGATGTGCTGGTAGATCCTGCCCGTAAAATCCGTATCGGTAACAAGCTTTATTTTGGTGACGATGATTCCATGGTGGCCGAAGTGATTGACAACACCACTTCCCGCGGACGTACCCTGCGTTTCCTGTATGACGGCTCTCACGACGAGTTCAAGAAAGCATTGTATGCGTTGGGAGAGGCTCCGCTGCCCAGTTTCATCCGTCGTCCGGTAGAAGAGGAAGATGCCGAACGTTTCCAGACTATCTTTGCCAAGAACGAAGGAGCTGTGACAGCTCCCACTGCCGGACTTCATTTCAGCCGCGAGTTGATGAAGCGTATGGAAATCAAAGGTATAGACTTTGCTTTTGTGACGATGCATGCCGGACTGGGTAATTTCCGCGAGATTGATGTGGAGGACCTTACCAAGCATAAGATGGATTCGGAGCAGATGTATGTCAATGCGGATGCGTGCCGTATTGTGAATAATGCCAAGGATGAAGGAAAGAATATTTGTGCGGTAGGAACGACAGTGATGCGCACGATAGAGACTGCGGTAGGTACGGATGGTCATCTGAAAGAATTTGACGGATGGACCAATAAGTTCATTTTCCCTCCTTATGATTTCTCGGTAGCCAACAGCATGGTTACTAACTTCCACCTGCCTCTCTCCACTTTGCTGATGCTGGTAGCTGCCTACGGTGGTTATGATCTGGTGATGGAGGCTTATCACACAGCGTTGAAGGAAGATTACCGTTTCGGTACTTATGGCGACGCTATGTTGATTTTGGATAAGTAATACCGGTTGGAGCAGCGTATGAGGGTTTATTTGGGACTTGGAACCAATCTGGGTGATAAAGAATCAAATCTGCATGTTGCTGTCCGGAAGATAAATGAGCGGATAGGGGAGGTTACTGCCCTTTCCGCTTTTTATGTTACCGCCCCTTGGGGGTTTTCTTCTGAAAATTCTTTTCTGAATGCTGCCTGTTGCGTGGAGAGTGTGCTTCCTCCCTTGGATATATTGCGGGAAACACAGGAGATAGAGCGTGAATTAGGCCGGATGAAGAAGTCGGCGGGAGGTAATTATAGTGACCGCCTGATTGATATAGATATTTTGTTGTACGGCGATTTAATACTGCATACGCCGGAATTGGAAATCCCTCATCCCCTGATGACTGAACGGAGGTTTGTCATGGACCCGCTGGCGGAGATTGCATCGGATGTGGTGCATCCGGTATTGGGAAAAAGGCTGGGGGAGCTTTAAACCTGTAAGAGTATATTAATTAAAAGAGGACGGAAAATTCTTCAAATCCGTCATTGTGGTGTAGATAGCTGATTGATAGTGTATTGTTATGAAGGATTCGTAATAGAATCCTTCATAAATGTTTCAGGGAAATATGTCCAGTATGGAATAATCTCTCCAAATTTCTTGTGTGGTGACGCTCGTCACTCCGGAATCAGGGTAACGTTGGCAAAATTCTTCTGTTCTGTCTTCTCGTATAATTAGGAATTTGTTTTTGTAGCTCACTTCGTATCCATATTTTTTTATTATACTTTGGGTTTGCATGATGAGTGAGTCTACTCTACATTTGTAGGTCCCTTCATATCCTTTTCTCCCATCGGGAAAAGTCATGGTAAATAGTCGGGTCTGGTTGTCGAATGTATAGCGTGTACCGTTTCTGTTTTTCAGTTCCTGCATCAGTTCTTTTTCTATATTTTGTTTGGTTTGTGTGTCTTGTGCTTCTACTCGTACTTCCGGTTTGACATAAGGATGAGCTCCGTTTTCCACTTCCACATCCTTGCTTCCCCACATGGTGGTTTGTATTTTTATTATTTTTACCAGTTTGTTATTCTTGTCCAGCACATGTATAGATGATTCTCCTTCGCAAAGTGGAAAGATACATACGACACCGAAATGTTCGATTCCGAAATATTCCGTTTTCAGTTTTTCTGGATCGTTGTTCTTTATTGTGTAACCATTTGTTTGTTCGCCCAAGGAGGCATTGAATGGATGGCCTACGTAAGCTTTGTATTCACTCACAATATCTGTTCCTTCTTCCGGTTCCGGAGGGAGGATTTCTTCTTTGTCTGAGCATCCCGATAACAGTGTCAGACATAATACTAGCGTTAGTGTCAGGGCGTGTATTACGTCCTGACTGAGGTTATTTCTTTTGAATGTCATAGATCATTTGTTGTTCTTGTGTATAATATACAATGTTTACGTCTTCTGTATCTGTGTGGAAGATTACATCACAGTTTATACCGTTGTTTGCTTTAAAATAGACGGCCGAAGAACCTTTTCCCCATCCCATGTTGACAGACCAATATAAATCACTATTTGGTGAACTCGATTTTTTGGTAGTACAGTATCCGTCAATAATCCAACCATGACCCGGTTTGTCTTTGTATGGATCTTTTGTGATAGGGAGACGATTGTTGTCAACATAGTGTCCGTTTCCATAAAGAAGTATTGGATTATAATTTTGTAATGACTGTTTAGCCAGTTCCGGATTGAATCCTGTGCTTCCTGAGTAGGTAGTCATTGTTTGAAGATATTCCAACATGCCTTCCGTTGGGGTTGAGGTTGAAGCGATACCTCTTTTTATAATTGGGTTATTGTCCTCGTCATAGGTATTAAAATCTACATAGTTAGGAAATGAGCGAGTTTTATTGTATATAGCTCTTAACAAACTGGCAGTCATTTCGATTAAATCAGGTGAGCTGTAGTATGTAATTGTTTTTTGAGCGGTCAGGTAGTCCCAATCTATTAAAATTTGTCTACCTGCTGCTGTTTCTCCCACCATGACTGGTTTCAGTATACTGAATAATGTAGCAACCGCTATATTTCCACATCCCACTAAATAATGCCCCTGATATGTTCCCATATGCCCGTCCCATATATTTCCTATGGGCATTTGATCGTTGTAAGGTGCTTCTTGATGCCATACAATATCTGATATGGGAGGTACCATAGATACAATTCGTGAAGGAATTTTGCTTATATCAATGCCATTGATAGGATTATATTCTCTTGAATTGCTGTTATCAATAATAGTAATATTTCTTTTTATGATGTCTTCTGTAATTTGTTCCTTGGATATATTTAGGGATTGGCTGATTTTGTCGAGAGTGGAACTTCTTTTCTCTGATTTAAGTTTTTCTATATATTTAATATCTGAAAGGATATTTAGTTTTGCTATTTCAACCAAATATCTCATATCTATGTTCATAGGTTGGGAAAATTGATAGTTCTCTGTAAATAACAGAACTTTCGGTGCTCTTTCATCACCACAAACAATTGTCATATCTTTTGTTCCGCTATTATTAGTTAGTTCAACTTCAAATATAGGTACATTTATTTGAATGGAGTCTGCTGAACGGGAGTGATTCCTGCTGTTTGTAAGATAATATTTATTAATAATGGAAATCTTGGGCTTGTCTTCTTTTGTTGTAATGAATTGTTTTTTAAATTCTGAATTGATACGTTTAAAGTCGTAAATTACATTTGTAATCTCGTCTTCCGATAGTTCTTTGGGATTATCATACGCTATGCTGGCGTATTCATTCGATGTCAAAACCACTTGGTTGGTTGGGTTGTTGTTAACTTCTGTATTTTCTAATTTATCAGTACACGATATAAGAATAGATGTTATCAATATGAGTTGTGATAATATAACCTTTTTCATGGCATTTTTGTTAATGATTGAATGATAAAACTGGCTAAAAGGTTGCGTTATTGATATCTTTTAGTCAGTTTTGATATATGAAAATTATTTTTTTCTGAAGTCTGCCATTATGGTCATAGCATTGTCTTTGAAAATTAGTGGAATGGCAGTTTCAAAAGTTATTGTCGATGTTTTTATATCCATTAAATAGTAGCCATCCTGATAACCGTTTCCGAAGCCAAAATTAGCGTGTAAATAGCATACGTCCACATCGGAAGGAACATTGTCTATCCTACCATAGCATTCTTTTATTCCATCAAGAATGAATGGGGTGACTCCATCGGTAGCTATATTGTCAGGTTTGCCGTATATTAATACAGGTTTAGTTGCTTTTAAGGAATTCTTGACAGTATTGATATTCCATGATGTCTTTTTGCTATAATTGAAGTAACTTGCCAAATAATTCTCCACATCAGACATTAAACAAGTTGTCCCCGTAACAATTCCTTTTGAGTCTTTGACTACAGAAGATTTTGTATAATCATAGATATTTTTGAATAGCCTGCCTACCATTTCTCTTTTAGCTAAAGGATCACCGGAGTTAAAATAATCTGGTGCTTTGATTTCTTTATTTTCAGTCAAATAACTCCAATTTATTTGTAGGCTGGCTGGTCTCATCGTTGGCTCCAAACTAGCTAGAATATGCGCTACCACAATTGCTCCATAGCCTACAGGATAATTTGTATATTCTGACCATCCCGGACCATACCTATCACAATTGGCTTTTGGTAACATACAATTATAAGGTTCCCATTGTCCCCATGCCACAGGACACATAGGAAATACTGCAACTTTGACCTTTAGATTGGAAGGAACTTCTGTTATAGGTTTAGAGCGGCTGATAGAGCTGTTGTTTATGATAATTTGATTCTTGATTGCTTCATAATCGATGTCTTTGGATGTTATGTATAGTTCTTTGGATATTTTCAAAACAGCAGATTCATACAATGAATCTTTAATCTCATCAAATTTGGTAACTTCATTGCGGATGTACATTTCGCTCCATTGAAGCAAAGCGTTGGGACTTGTGTAAAGAGAATCCTGGTTTTCCTTGATGTTGTCTATATATGCAAGGATGTGTGGGGCTCTTCTATCTCCCGAAACAACAGCCATTCCTGTGCCTGTTTCTGATGTGAATTCTATTTTATAGATAGGTATTTGTTCCTCTGTACTTTCAATATTCCTGGCATCTGCTTTGTTTTTAGATAAATAGTATTTCTCTTTTATCTGAAAGATGTTAGGCTGAAAAGTAATACGTGAATGGGCATTATTTTTTAGTTCACTGCTTTGGAAGGTTGTCAATAAATTGAATACCTCAGTTTGGCTAAGTTCCGGAGAACTTTTGTATCTGATGCTTAATAGCTCTTCTGGTGATAGTTGTACTTCCTTACTAGGGGGTGTTATATCCTCTATTTCATTTGATTGGCATCCGGCAATCATCAATGAAAGGGATAATAAACAGAAAATGATTTTCTTTTTCATCTTGTTTCTTATTGTTAGTTCTGTAAACCTATATTTTTACTTAGCACGGATATTTTTTATGCAATCCATTTTATAACACCATTCCTTTACGCCTCCTGCTTCAAAAAAGGTTCTTGCGTTTCCGTCTAGTTGATAATACCCTGTGTTTTTATCAGCCCACCCCAAATTTGCGTGCCAATATAAATCATTCGTCTTAACCATTTGGCGAGTTTGACTAGCTTTTTCGGTGATTAGAAGTCCGGAAATGATAAAAGCATGGTTCGTAGTTAGCATAAGCACCGGATTGTTATTTCTTAATGAGGCCCAAACTTGATCACCATCAAAAGGGGCTTTTGGATTATATTTAAAAAATTTGTTCATCGTATTTAGCATATTCTCTTCAGAAACACCACTTTCAAGTACAGCACCATCCCAATCTTTTTTGGATGTAGTTTTATTCATATTATAGAAGTTGAGCATAAGGTATTGAACTTGCATTTGAGCTTGCCCCTGTAAATCATTGATAGAGGCTTTTTGGGTCATTTTAATAAAGTTAGGCATATAAGTCATAGTACTGTTGGGTAAAGTAAAGGTAAGAGGGGGAGTATATTTTTGATGAGTATATCCCATTATTTGAGCAAGTGCCACATTGACACATCCTACAGGAAGTGCGTCCATTTTCTTTCCATTATTTTCAGTTCTTATCCAATCTACTTTATTTTCTTCTCTGAAAGCCCAATTATAGGGATCGTCTTGTCCCCAATTGGTCTTGACTAGAGGAGATATTGATGATGGTAGTTTTTGTATTCCCTCGGGAGGACCTTGTACAGCAGTTGATCTAGATGAATAGGTATCTGTTAAAATGATATTATCTTGAATTTTTTGGTAGTTAATTTCATTGATAGGAATGTTTAATTTCTTACTAATTTTCTCCAACGTTGGCTGTTTTAGCGAATCTACCAATTCTTTTGTTTTAATGGCTTTATAAAGATAGCTGGCTTTTGCTGCATATAATAGTTCGTTTGCTCCGCTCAGTTGCATTGCATCATCATTGCCTTTATTGGGAATAAATGCTATAATAGAAGGAAGTTCTGCATTTGTAGCTACTACAGCCAACCCATTTACAGTATCGTTTTGAAATTCAACTTCACAAATTTCAGATATGATATCATCTTCTGGTAAGGCGGTTCGGGAAGCTATTTCTTTATTTTGAAATTCTCCTTCTTTATTTATATATGTTCTTTTTGTAATCTTAAATGATGCACTAGTGCTTCTGCTTACACCATTATTATTCATATTGGCAAAAGAACTTACCATATTGAAAATATCTTTGTCTGTAAGCTCTTTTGCATCATCGTAGGCGATACTGAGGACTTCGTTTTTATTCAACTTAACCTTTTGGGAATTAGTAGAAAGGTTATTGGTGCTTTCATTCGAGCAGGAGAATAATGTAATTCCTGCAAAGAATAGTGATAATGGAATGATTTTCATAAGTTTGTTATTAGAATATTATGTATGAGATTAGTTTTCGTATATAAATTCTCCTGCCAATATTCCCTTTTCATCGGTGATTGTCAGTTCATATATTCCTGCCGGAATATTCTCTAAAGAAGTTGATAAAGAAGAATTGGAGTGGGGTATATAGAGGTTTCTATATACTACATATCCTTCTTTTGATTTAATCTCGATGGTTACCGCTTCCCAGTCCTGTGCGAATTCGATGGTTAATTCTTTATTGCAGTCGTCAAAGAAAGCTTTTACCGGAATGAATGACTCTACTGGAATTCTATGGTTGCCATGTTTTATAAATTCTATATTTCGTTTTTTAGCGCATAGTAATAGAGGAATAATTAAGGCTATCAAAGCCAAACTCATTTTTAATTTGTTCATAATCGTTTTACGTTTTAGTTTTGTGCAAACTTAGGTATTATAGGATTATGAATGACAAAAAGAGGGAGTTATAGTATATACAAGATTTGTTGATTATCAGCGAGTTACAAAAATTGTTATATACAGTGATGTATATGTAGTGTTTTATAATTCACTGATAATAAGATCTGTATGAGAACTATTTATTTTAAGAGGTTTTTGATGATGTAATCTCGTAAAAACGTTTCTTTATTGTGCTTTAGTTGGACCTCTTGATAAATTCTCGTTCGTTTCATTCGTACAGAAGCCGGATTGATGCCGAGCAATTTGGCTTCATCATTTGCGTCAAATCCAAAGATATGGAGATAGCAATATTGATATTCTGATTCTGTCAGGTTGGGAAATGCCTCTTTTAGTAGGGAGTAGAATTGGGGATATATCTTGTCTACTTCCGTCATTATGGAATGCCATGTTTTGTCAGTAGGGAGTTGGGAGTCCTCAAGCCTATTTTTTTTAGTCAAAGAAATAAGCTTCTTGCCAACTGTGGATGTTTCCAGACTTTGCTTTTGCAGCCGGTCGTATTTATAGGATATTACTTCTATTTCCTGTTGTAGTTTGTGGGCATTATTCTCTTTGTCTGCCAATGCTTTTTGCAAAATCTGCTTTTTTTCTTCTAGTTCTGCAGATAAGTGAAGGAGCTCTATTTTCATCTTATCTAGAATTGTTTGCTGGTAATAGATTTTGGCTTTGCTTCTCTGCCGGTAAATGATATATCCTGCAACTGATAGTAAGAATAAGGAGATGGCAATAATGATGATGATTGTATTCCTTTGCTGTGTAATCTTTAATAGTTCGTTCTCTTCCCGTATCTTGGCGTTGTTATACTTTTTTTCTATTTCCAATACTTTTGTCTCATTTTGAACTAATGTCAGTGAATCGAGCATGTCGGAACAGATTTCTTTGTAATGGAGTGCTTCCTTGTATTTTCCTTCTGCCTTATAAAGCAGGTAGTAAGCTTGATTGAAGTAATAAGCGATATCATTGTGTTTGGTTATCGTTTCAATCCATTCGTGTGCTTTTGCCAGTTGGTTGTCTTTTATATATATGTGTAATAGGGAGATAGAATCCTTATAGCTTTCTTTGCTGCCCGTTTCAATGGCTTTTAAGAAATATCTTTCGGCATTCTTGTATTTTTCTTGTGCCTCATATATCACTCCAAAAGCATTGGCTACATCAGCTGTTAAATCTTTGTTATGCAGTAGTTGTGAGATGGAATCAGCCTTTTGAAGTAAGGGTATGGTGTAATTAAAAGAATCAGTGAGTGTACATTCACACGCTAAATCTTTTAAGGCGTATGCATAGCTTTTGTAGTTCCTTGCTTTCTTGAAGAAGTTACTGGCCTCTTTTCTTTTCTCCAGACGTTCACTGGTTATATCTCTAAAACCATACAAATCTGCCATATAGGCACAAATATACCCTGCCACATTATAGGCCTGATGTTCTTTGGCCAGTTGCAGTGCATCGGCATATATTTGCATTGCTTTATCATACTCCCCATCTTCTACATAAGCACGGCCCAGATACAAGTCTATTTGCGCCTGTTCTTCTGCCGTGCCGTGTTCGGTGAACCATTGTTGTGCCCGTTGCCATTGGTAGATAGGGAGTAATCCGGTGGCTGCTTCGTCCGTTACTTTACCGCATAGCATACACCAGTGGGCAAAGTCCTTATCAGTCAGTTCATCGGGGGCTTGTATGCTGTCCAGTAGCACGGAAGCACTATCGGCATACATGGGAATCAGTTCCTCTACAGATTGTAATAGCGGAAGTATGCTTGTCTCTTTTCTGCATCCGGGGAGGATGAGAATGAATAGTAGTCCTGTCAAAAGTAAAGCTTTCATAAGAATGTGTTCAGATTTTGCAAATATAGTCATAAATCCGGGCAACTTGTATCTGATAGAGGGAAAAGTCAGTTTTTTATGCTTTCCGTGGCTTCTCCTTTGGAAGTGAGGTGGGAAAGCATGAAAGCTCTTTGTCTTGTCAGTGAAATCTGTCTGTTGTATTTTGTTCTTCTGCCTTTTCATCAAGTTTTATCACTAAAGTGAAGAAACTGTATCACTTTAGTGATGAAGCTTGATTACCTTAGTGATAAAAGTTCATCACTAAGGTGAAACGATTAAATGAAAAGGCAGAGATTGGGAGAAAATACCGGTGGAATCACTCAAGTTACAGGAACGGAATTCATTTTGTTTGCGCCATTTATAACGGTTGTAATGTTGTGCTTTCTATTGAAATATCCTATGACAAAATGATGAAGAATTTATGAATAAATCAATCATGGTAAATAATTGGTTATCAACACTTAATAAGTAAATGAAGAATTTGAAGGAAATAATCAGCCAACAGGATACTGTAACTCCTTGTGTTTTGAATCCGTTGTTTTTACGCCACAAATCTTCTGGTCCATTTGCATGCATACATCCCTCTGACCACCAGGTAGCTGATGAGAAAGGCTGTTACGGCCATGCAAATAATGTGTATTATGGCAGGAATCCCCTGAGGCAACAGCGAGGCGAACAAGTCATATCCCATTTGCACGAAGACGAAATGACACAGATAAATGCCGAAGGTCATGGATGCCACTTTTGAAAGAACAGGCGAAGAAGGTATTTTAAGCTTCTGTATACAGACAAAAACAGGAAATGTCATCATAAATACATTGATGCCGCCGAAAAGCCATACTATTTCCAGATAGGCGTAGTTTCCCGGAAAATATTCCTGCATGATGAGGTAGCCGCCAAAAGTGATGGCGTACCCTGTCACAAACATAGGGATACCGATAGCCAGGGTTTTTCTCCAACTCCATTGCAGCGGGTATTTTACCAGATAATGGGCCAGTATCAGATAGCCGATAAATCCGGAAACATAATAAAATGAACCGAATGCATTCCAGTCGCACACTCCCAGGATATCCATATTGCCCCAGTTGCCGATATATCCCAGTGCGGGAGCGGCCATCTTTATGTAGGGAAGGAACAAGGAGATGCCCCAGATGGAAAGAAATAGCTTGATATCTTTCCGGGTAGCACGCTCCAGCCATGCATGGAAGATGGGGATGATGAAGTAGAGCCCCACCAGCATATACAGATACCACAGAGGAGTGGTGTCATAGTTGAAATTGAAAATGAATGTCCAAATCTTCGTGATAGTCATTTCCAGGGTGAAGGCGGACATGTCTATGGTAGGATTGTCTGTCGTGGTGATGTAATTCAGATAAATGAAATACAATACAGGCAGCATGACCGACCAGAAGATAAGCGGGACAACAATGCGGCCGATCCGCTTTTTGTAAAATTCACTCATGCCGTTTCGTACAGGAAACAGCAGCACTCCTGTCATCATCACAAACAAGGGCACGCAACAGCGTACGGCACTTCCCAATGCGCACCCTTGCAGAAAAGTAGGACGGTCTGTGTCAAAACGTGCCACAAAAGGGTCACAGCAATGGGCGAATACAACTAAAAAACAGGCGGTGACGCGTAGCAAGTCTATCCATCCGATGTTCTCTCTTTTATTTATTTCCATATTCTCTGTTGGGCTTATTTTTGTTCAAGCACCACTACTAAGGGACGGTGATCTGATGCTACCGGTTCATTTACTACCTGTGCGGAGGTTACTGTGAAGCCTTTCATGTTCTGTTTCAGTGCTGTAATATAATCAATGGTTTCTGTAGGGGCGGGAGCCGGAAATGTATGCTGGTTTACGTCAGAAAGTATCTGAAAATCCTGTTGCAAGTATTTTATGAATGCGGATTCGGGTTCGGCATTCAGGTCGCCGGCCAGGAAAAAAGGTTTTTTGTGAGCGGCGGCAAAGTCTTTTATAAGCTCCAGTGAGGCCATGCGGTCTTCTTCGGTGAGAGACAGATGGGTGCAACAATAAATGTAGTTGTCGAACTCTGCCATAATCAGCGCACGTGCTTCTTCCCGTCCGGGAAGTGTCATGGTTTTCAGGCTGACGGGAATTTCTTTGGTGAGAAGTCCGATACCATATTTTCCTCCGTCGTAATCAATGGCAGGGGCAAAGTAAGCGTGCATTTGCGTACGTCCGGCTATTTCGCCCAGTACGTATTTTTGTCCGCTGCGGTGGGTCATGCTGTCCAGTTCCTGCAAGGCTACCACTTCGGGGTGGATATGATTGATTACATCGGCTATGCGTTGGAAGTCGCATACATCATCCATTCCGTTTGCATTTTTAATGTTATAGGTCATTAGCCGTAACGAATTTTGTGATTGTGCCGACAGGGCTAAAAGAAGGGTAAAAAGTAAGAGCAATGTCTTTTTCATATATTCATCAGGTTTTGATTGTTTAAATTCTCTCCAAAGATAGATAAATTCATTCTTTTTTTCTTTGCCCTCAAAGATAAAAAACAAGAGAAAGTTTTTATCAGAAAGGAAATGTTTCTGTTCAACAACTTGCCGGGGCTTTATTTCTTTCCTGCCGGAGAAGCCTGTGTCATACGGATACTGCTTACCACGCCTGCGGCAATGGCAAAGAATATGGCTAATAACAAACAAGCCTGCGCCCGATGTCCTTCGGCGAACATACGGAACAACAAAGCAACCAGTGTGGTTCCCAAAGTCTGACCTAACAGACGCGCCGTACCTAGCATACCGCTGGCTCCACCGCTTCTGTGAGTGGGAGCGGAAGAAACAATGGTTACATTATTGGGCGTCTGGAACAGCCCGAAGCCCATACCACAGAGTGCCATTCGCCAGATGATATTCCATTCTGCCGGATGGGGGGGAAGCAAATAGAGTGTGAATAGGCCGGTAGCGAAGATGGCCATGCCGATGCCTCCCAGCAATCCGGGATGTACTTTCTCTACCAGTCTGCCTGCAAGTGGTGCGGTCAGGATGGTAGCCAATGGCCAGGGGGTAAGTAGCAAACCGATCTGTACGGCGCTGTATCCCAATATATTCTGCATAAAAAACGGTAAGGAAACCATAGCCAGCATCTGGGCGGTGAATGAGGTGATGGAAGTACCGATAGAAAGAGCGAAAATAGGAATCTTCAGTAAGTCCACAGGTAGGATAGGGGTCGTTTCCTTCAGTTGGCGGCGGATGAAATAAGTGCCGATTATGATTAACAAAACCAACTGGATGGCAATGAACTTTCTGTTTTCGGCGTGTGCAAAACCTTCCAAGGTATAAATTAACAACCCGAAGGTCAGTGCGTTGGCTATTGCACTGATTTTATCAAACTTGTGTTTTGTGTCTGAAGCCGGATTATGCGGTAAGAACCGATGTCCGATCACTAATGCAGCCAATCCCAAAGGAATGTTGATTACAAAAAGCCAGTGCCAGCTTCCCAATGCTAAGATACTGCCTGCAATGGATGGACCTGCGGCGGCCGAAACAGCTACCACCATGGCATTTACGCCCATTCCGCGCCCTAGTATCTGCGGCGGGTAAATTAAACGGATAAGGGCGGTATTGACACTCATTACACAGGCCGCCCCGAAACCTTGAATGATACGGGAGACAGTCAGCATCCAGAAAGAGTCCGAGAGGGCGCAGGCCAAAGAGGCGCCTGCAAAAATGGAGATGCCGGTCAGAAATATCCGTCTGTAACCGTAAATATCACCTAATGAGGCAAATGATAGCAAGGTCATGGTAATCACCAGTTGATAGGCATTGACAATCCAGATGGCATTGGAAGGGGTGACATCGAAATCGTGTGCCAGCGTGGGTAATGCGATATTCATAATGGTTCCGTCCAGTACGGACATCATGATAGCCAGCAGTACGGCTACCACTGCGAAATATTGTTTAGGTATAAATGCGGTCTTTTCTTTGCTCATGATGCAAAATTAACGGAAATCGGTCAGATTAGGTTTAATTTCTTCTAAATAATTGCTATTCCAATGTTAAAGAACCGGGAATTTATAGAATGGTTAAGGAATAATGCTTATCTTTGCAGCCGTTAAAAACAGTGGAGAGATTTGAGTAGCTTGCAACCACAGAAAAAAATGCTAAAAAATACATTGACTTTCTTATTTACATTTATCTACTCTGATAACTTCCCAAGGTGGTTAACGAATTAACTTTTAATTTTTAATTCTTAATTTTCAATTTAGAATGGGATATTTATTCACATCCGAATCGGTGTCTGAAGGACACCCCGACAAAGTGGCCGATCAAATATCGGACGCTGTGCTTGATAAACTGTTGGCGTTTGACCCCAGTTCGAAAGTAGCTTGCGAAACCCTGGTGACTACCGGACAGGTAGTGCTGGCTGGAGAAGTGAAAACCAAGGCGTATGTAGATTTGCAGCGCATTGCACGTGAAGTGATTAACCGTATCGGTTATACCAAAAGCGAATATATGTTCGAAGGAAACTCCTGTGGCGTATTTTCTGCCATTCACGAACAAAGTGCGGATATCAACCGTGGCGTGGAACGCGAGGACCCTATGAACCAGGGTGCGGGCGACCAGGGAATGATGTTTGGTTATGCTACCAATGAAACGGAAAACTATATGCCGCTGTCACTGGACC
Source organism: Phocaeicola sp. GP0067 (assembly GCF_031119655.1). Classification (NCBI taxonomy): domain Bacteria; kingdom Pseudomonadati; phylum Bacteroidota; class Bacteroidia; order Bacteroidales; family Bacteroidaceae; genus Phocaeicola; species Phocaeicola sp. GP0067. The sequence continues at coordinate 116,596 of NZ_JAVHZY010000001.1, read as the reverse complement.
TGGCACATAAACTGTTGATGGTACTGGCCGAAATCCGTCGTGAAGGGAAGGTGATGACTTATCTTCGTCCCGACGCCAAGAGCCAGGTTACTATTGAATACGATGATAACGGCAAGCCGGTACGCATTGATACGATTGTGGTTTCTACCCAGCATGACGAGTTTGTAACCCCGGCTGATTCTTCCAAAGAAGCTCAGTTGAAGGCTGACGAAGAGATGTTGGCCAAGATTCGTCAGGATGTGATTGAAATCCTGATGCCACGTGTCATTGCCGGAATTCATAATGAAGAAGTATTGGCTTTGTTCAATGACCGGATAGTTTATCATGTGAACCCTACAGGTAAGTTTGTGATCGGCGGTCCTCATGGAGATACCGGTTTGACCGGCCGTAAGATTATTGTGGATACATACGGTGGAAAAGGTGCTCACGGTGGCGGGGCGTTCTCAGGAAAAGACCCCAGTAAGGTAGACCGTAGTGCTGCCTATGCAGCACGCCATATCGCAAAGAATATGGTTGCTGCCGGTGTTGCCGATGAAATGCTGGTGCAGGTGTCATACGCCATTGGCGTGGCCCGTCCTATCAATATCTACGTAAATACGTACGGTCGCAGCAATGTGAAACTGAGCGACGGAGAGATTGCTAAGAAAATAGACGAACTGTTCGATCTGCGTCCGAAAGCCATTGAAGAGCGTTTGAAACTGCGTAATCCTATTTATGAGGAAACAGCTTCTTACGGTCACATGGGACGTGAGCCGAAAGTGGTGACCAAGACATACGAATCCATGTATCATGAAGCAAAGACGCTGGAAGTGGAACTGTTCACTTGGGAGAAGCTGGATTATGTGGATAAGATAAAGGAAGCGTTCGGTTTGTAAGAAACGGATTCGAATATGGTGATGTATACGGGCGAATTCAATTCGTTCCTGCGGCAATGAGCGTCATTGGCTGGCAGGGGAGGATTGGATCCGCCCGAAAACATAAGGATTTATATGAATGATATAAAGAATGTATGTGTATATAGTGCGTCCAGCACAAAGATAGCGAAGGTGTATTTTGATGTAGCGGAAGAATTAGGACGTCTTCTGGCTGAAAAGAAGATCAATCTGATTAACGGGGCAGGCTGTATCGGCCTGATGGCGGCTACCTCCGATGCAGCATTGGCTGCAGGCGGTACGGTGACGGGGGTAATCCCTCATTTTATGGTGGAGCAGGGGTGGCACCATACAGGGCTGACCCGATTGATTGAGACGGAAACCATGCACGAGCGTAAACGGATGATGGCCGATTTGTCCGATGGTGTCATTGCATTGCCCGGAGGTTGCGGCACATTGGAGGAATTGCTTGAAATCATCACCTGGAAGCAGCTGGGGCTTTATCTTAATCCGATAATCATCTTGAATATCAACGGGTTTTATAATCCTTTGCTTGAAATGCTGCAAAGGGCGGTGGAGGGTAATTTTATGCGTAAAGAGCATGTTGCGATCTGGAAGGTGGCTTCAACAGCCGAAGAAGCGATAAATTTGCTCTATACAACGCCTGTTTGGAACAAGGAAATACGTAAATTTGCAGCGATATGAGTGAAACCTGTCATCCCGGAATAGCGTATATTCTCCAACTTTATACGGAAGAGCAGAGCCGTGTTGATACGGCTTTGACACACAGCGTGTGTCATATGTCCAAGGAAGACGGGATGAGAGGAATGGAGTTGCCCTATCAGCTGCGTTCGGACTGGATGGTGACCTGCGTGCTGTTTCTTTGCTTTATCCTGGTATCATACGTGCTGGCACATGGCAAGAAACATCTTGAACAGCAATTTAAGAATTTTGCTTTGTCTAAAGAGCGTGCCAGTTTGTTTGATGATACTACCGCATCTGATGTGCGTTATACATTGGTGCTGATATTGCAGACCTGTATATTATCCGGTTTTTGTGTGTACGATTATTTTTCGGACCATGACCTGCTCCTTTTTCGTACGGTTTCTCATTGTTTATTGCTAAGTATTTACATTGGTTATGTAGTTTTTTTCTTTGTCATCAAATGGCTTCTTTATAGCTTTGTAAATTGGATTTTCTTTAACAAAACACGCAATATTATTTGGCTGGAATCTTACTTTAATGTTGTAATCGGGGCCGGATTTTTACTTTTTCCAATTGTACTTTTGATTGTGTATTTCGATCTGTCACCGCAAATTGCTCCTTATTTTATCGGTTTTGTTATAATAATTGCTAAAATTCTGCTGTTTTATAAGTGCTTTAGTAACTTTTTCAACAAATTTTATGGCGCTTTCCATTTAATTCTGTACTTTTGTGCCCTTGAAATACTCCCTGATTTTGTTCTGTGGAAAGGGATTATCTTAGCGAACAACATTTTGATTTTAAATTTTTAGTACATTGAAAATAAAAAAAGTCCTCGTATCTCAGCCGAAGCCGACTTCTGAAAAGTCGCCATACTATGATATTGCTGAGAAGTACGGTGTGAAAATTGATTTCCGCCCGTTCATCAAAGTTGAGAGCTTGTCGGCAAAAGAGTTCAGACAGCAAAAAGTCTCTATTCTTGATCATACCGCTGTGATTTTTACATCGCGGCACGCTATCGACCATTTCTTCAATCTGTGTACAGAATTGCGTGTTACTGTGCCCGAAACAATGAAATATTTCTGTACGTCCGAAACCATTGCTTTGTACATTCAGAAATATGTTCAGTATCGTAAGCGTAAAGTGTTCTTCGGCGCGACCGGTAAATTCGCAGATTTGGTGCCTTCTATCGTAAAGCACAACACGGAAAAATATTTGGTGCCGATGTCTGATGTACACAATGATGAGATCAAGACTTTATTGGATAAAAATAAAATTCAGCATACGGAGGTAGTGATGTATCGTACGGTAAGTAATGATTTCACTCCTGAAGAAGAGTTCGATTACGATATGCTGTTGTTTTTCAGTCCTGCAGGAATCAATTCTTTGATGAAGAATTTTCCGGAGTTCGACCAAAAGGAAATTGCGATAGGATGTTTTGGTCCTGCTACTGCTAAAGCGGTAAAGGATGCCGGATTGCGGTTGGATCTGGAAGCTCCTACTGTAGAGGCTCCGTCCATGACTGCGGCATTGGATATGTTTATCCGCGAGCGTAATAAGGATTAATTTTTAGTTTATATCCCAAAACCGGGGGTTTTGTATCAATAAAGTTGTAACTTTGTGATTCGAAACCCTCGGTTTCTTTATTTTAATAAAAGAAAGAAGATTATGGTAGAATATACACTCGGTAAAAAAGAGCGTCTGAATAGTAAGACATTGATTGAGCGTCTTTTTTCAGGTGGAAGCAAGTCTTTTCCGGCTTTTCCGCTACGTGTGGTGTATATGTCGGTAGAGCCTGTGGAGGAAGATATGGCGGCAGCTTCCATTCTGATCAGCGTGCCCAAGAAGCGGTTCAAACGTGCGGTAAAGCGTAATTTGGTGAAACGTCAGGTACGTGAGGCTTATCGGAAGAACAAGCATTTGTTGCTGGATGCGCTGGCTTCCCGGAACAAAAGACTGATTATCGCCTTTATATGGCTGGATAACCATATTCATTCTTCTGCCGAAGTGGAGGAGAAAGTGAAGAAACTGCTGTTTCATATAGTGGAAAGGCTGGAATGAAAAAGATACTTTCCTATCTGTTGCTGTTGCCTGTTTATTTCTATCGGGGGTACATTTCTCCAATGACTCCTCCTTCATGCCGTTTTGTACCTACCTGTTCGGAATATGCCATCGAGGCTATTAAAAAACATGGTCCTTTCAAGGGATTGTATCTGGCTGTCCGCCGGATATTGCGTTGCCATCCGTGGGGCGGGTCGGGCTATGATCCGGTTCCGTAAAATCTGTTGTCCTTATGTTGCTGGATATTCATACGCATCGCAATGCTGCTGTACCGGGAGAATGCATTTTCAATGTAGAGCCTGCATGGTTTGAACCTGTGGAAGGGTGTTATTATTCTGTAGGCATTCATCCGTGGAAAGTTTTGGAAGCTGGTCCGGAAGATTGGACAACGTTGGAAAAGGCGGTCTGTCATCCCTCTGTTCTGGCGATAGGAGAGGCGGGTTTGGACCGTTTGGGGCCGGCAGATATTCTGTTGCAAAAAGAGGTGTTTGTCCGACAAATTTTATTGAGCGAGTCAGTAGGAAAACCGTTGGTTATTCATTGTGTGAAGGCGTTTAATGAACTGATTGAACTGAAAAAGAAGTATCGTCCGCAGATGCCTTGGGTGGTACATGGTTTCCGTAATAATCTGCATATTGCCTGCCGGCTGATGCAGGAAAACATTTATTTTTCGTTGGGAGAAAGATATCAGCCTGATGTGTTGCGGCACGTGCCTTTAGAATGTTTATTGGCCGAAACGGATGAGAGCACGCAGGATATCCGTATGGTGATAGGACGGATGGCGGAAACGAAGAATGTGGAAGTTTCCTTTCTGTGCGATAGGATAGATGAAAATGCACGGAAAATCTTTTTTCGGCAATAAGAGTTGTTTCTTCAGATAAAGAGTCGTACTTTTGTGGCATTTAAAGTATAAATCAAACATTTAAATAGATAATCATTCGATGAATTTTGTAGAAGAATTAACATGGCGTGGAATGGTGCACACAATGATGCCGGGCACCGAAGAGTTATTGGCTAAAGAACAAGTGACAGCTTATCTGGGTATTGACCCTACGGCTGATTCTCTGCATATCGGCCACTTGTGTGGTGTGATGATGCTACGTCATTTCCAGCGTTGCGGTCATAAGCCGTTGGCATTGGTGGGCGGCGCGACCGGTATGATCGGTGACCCTTCCGGCAAATCGCAGGAGCGCAATTTGCTGACCGAGGAAACATTGCGTCATAATGTGGCTTGCATCAAGAAACAGCTGGCTAAGTTCCTTGACTTTGAGAGCGATGCTCCTAACAAAGCCGAATTGGTGAATAACTATGACTGGATGAAGGATTTTACTTTCCTGGACTTTGCCCGTGAGGTAGGGAAGCACATTACAGTGAATTATATGATGGCTAAGGATTCTGTACAGAAACGTTTGAACGGTGAGGCGCGTGACGGTTTGTCATTTACAGAATTTACTTACCAGTTGTTGCAGGGATACGATTTCTTGCATCTTTATGAAACAAAGGGCTGCAAACTTCAGATGGGTGGTTCGGATCAATGGGGTAATATCACTACCGGGGCCGAGCTGATTCGCCGTACCAATGGCGGTGAAGTGTTTGCATTGACTTGTCCGTTGATTACAAAGGCCGATGGTGGTAAGTTCGGTAAGACTGAGTCTGGTAATATTTGGTTGGACCCCCGTTATACTTCTCCTTACAAGTTCTATCAGTTCTGGTTGAATGTAAGTGACGAGGATGCCGCACGTTATATAAAGATTTTCACTTCGCTGAGTCAGGAAGAAGTGGAAGCATTGACAGCAGAACATGCTGAAGCTCCGCACTTGCGTGTATTGCAGAAGCGTCTGGCTAAGGAAGTAACTGTGATGGTTCATTCGGAAGAAGATTACAATGCTGCTGTTGAGGCATCGGGCATCCTGTTTGGTAACGCCACTTCCGAAGCGTTGAAAAAGCTGGATGAAGACACGTTGCTGGCAGTGTTCGAAGGTGTTCCTCAGTTTGAGGTGTCACGAGATGCATTGGCCGAAGGTGTGAAGGCAGTAGACTTGTTCGTTGATAATGCCGCTGTTTTCGCTTCTAAAGGTGAGATGCGTAAGCTTGTACAGGGCGGTGGCGTTTCATTGAACAAGGAGAAATTAAGTGCCTTTGACCAGGTGATTACGACTGCTGACCTGCTGGATGAAAAATACCTGCTGGTTCAGCGCGGAAAGAAGAACTATTATCTGGTGATTGCCAAATAAGAAAAAAGAGAACTTCTTTTATAAATAAAAAAGGGGATATTCAGTAAATGTCCCTACAAACAAAAACCGGAAGAAGAAAACCTGTTGTTTCTCCTTCCGGTTTTGTTTGTATCTTTTCTTTCGTCTTATTTTCCGTCTATCTCTTTCAACAGCTCGTCTACCGCAGCTTTCAATTGTGTGTCTTCACCTTTCACTACTGTTTCCGGTGAATTGGCCACTTTGATATCCGGCTCTAATTGTGAATTTTCCAGATAACTTCCATCCGGCAAGCGATAGCCGATAACAGGAATGCCGAATACCAGTGTCGGATCCTGCAATGTTTCCCAAGATACGCTGGTCATGGTTCCCGGTACAGGCATACCTACCAGCTTGCCTATTTTTTGATGGCTGTATACCCACGGAGTGCCGTGTGCGTTACTGTAGTTGGCTTCACACTGCACCATGATACTCGGCTTGTTCCAACGGCGGCTGGGCATATCGCAAGCTTCACGTCCGCGAACTACCTGTGTAAAGTATTTCTTTCCGCTGAACAGGATCTCAATATCCTCGTGCAAACGTCCTCCGCCATTGAAACGGGTATCGATGACGATACCTTCACGGTTATTGTACTTGCCCAGAATATCCGAATAAACGGAACGGAAGCTGTCATCTCCCATGGATTCAATGTGCACATATCCCAAACGGCCGTTCGACCATTTGTCTACATCGGCTGCCCGTTGTTTTACCCAGCGTGCATAGAGCAGATCGCTCATTACACCATTGCTGACAGGAACAACTACTTCTTCCCAACGTTCTTTGGTCTGCGGGTTATAGAGCGTAACCAGTGTTTTCTTTCTGGCTTTACCGTTCAGCAGAACAGAGTAATCGCTTTCGGGAGTGATTTCCTGACCGTCGATCTTTTCAATGATATTTCCGGCCTTCACTTTGGAACGGGCGTGGTCGAAGGGGCCTTTTTCCACTACTTCAGAAATCAACAGACCTTTGCCGTTATGATTCCAGTCATACAGTAATCCTAAGGTAGCGGTGGCATCTCCTTTCAGTTGCGGACGGAAACGTCCTCCGGTATGTGAAACGTTCAGTTCACCCAGATATTCGCTCAGTAATTCCGCAAAGTCATAATTATTATCGATATGCGGCAGGAACTTGCGATAGGCTTTGGTCATGGCATCCCAGTCTATTCCGTGCATGTTCAGGTTGTAGAAGCGTTTCTGTTCTTGTTTGTATACATGGTTGAACATATAGTCACGTTCGGCTGCGAGATCCATTTTCACGTGGGCTTGATAGCTGATGGGCTTCAAACTTTCAGAATCAGTACCCATTTTCTGCATCGTGTTACTGCCTAGCAAGAACAAGTTCTTTCCATCCTTGTCCATTTCCATGTTGGCCCATCCGGCATCCATTTTATGGAGCAACTTGGTATCTTTCTTGCGCAGATTCATTTTCCACAGGTCATAGCCGCCTTCAAAGGCAGAGAGGTAATATAAGGTCTCGCCGTCTTTGGTGATAATGGCGCTCCCCAAATCGGAAGAGTTGGGAGTAAGGCGTACGATGCGGTCCTCTATGTTGTTCAGTTCCACCACAATGTCCTTTACTTTTTCCTCTTTCTTCTCTTCGGATTTTTCTTTGTTATCACCTTTCTTTTTATCGTTTTTCTTGGTTTCGGTTGTGTTCTTTTGTTCTTTTTCCAGTTCTTTCTGCAATTCGTAATCTTCTTTGCTCAGGCGGAATTTGTCGTATGCATCCTGGTTCATAAATACCAGCATCACATCGTTCAGTGATCCCCATGAGGCATGGGCACGCATACCATAACGCTCGGTAATGAATAAAATGGCATTACCATCCAGTACCCAGCGGGGGGAGCCACTGGTATAGCCGCTATTGGTCAGATTGATAATTTTTCCTCCTTGTGCACTTACCATACCTATATCGGAATATGGATCATGCCGGTTTCCGATAAATTCCAATGTGAACCATTTGCCGTCCGGCGACCATGAATAGTCAAAGCCACCGCCGGTACTGAACCAGGTGGAACCGTCAGTGACCTGACGTACCTTTTTGGTTTCCAGATTAATCACCATCAACCGGTTACGGTCTTCTATAAAGGCAAGTTCCTTCCCGTCCGGTGAGAATTGCGGATAGGTACGTTCTGTCTTGTCCGAAGGCAGGAGTACTTCTTCTTCAATGGCAGTCGCATTGGGGAAGTTGGCTTCTTCCTTACGTGCAATCTTGGCCATGTAAAGTTCCCAGTTTCCGTTGCGTTCACTGGCGTACGCCAAAGTACGGTTGTCCGGTGAGAAAGTAAGTCCTGCTTCACGGGCAGGGGTATGTGTGATTTGCTTGGTGGTATTATAATCGGCGGAAGTGACGAATACTTCACCTCGTACAATGAAAGCAACTTGTTTGCCGTCCGGTGATACGGTAGCTGAGGTTGCTCCGTTACTGAAATTCAGATCTGCTATTGTATTTTGGTCATCACGGATGATATCGATTTTGACTTTCTGCGGTTTATCTCCTTGTTTTTGAGTGTATATTTCTCCATCATACGTATAACAGAGAGTGCCGTTGCTGCCCATTGACAGGAAGCGGACCGGATGGGTCTTGAAATGGGTGACCGTTTTCAATGATTGAGGACTACTTATCGGAAAGGAATATACGTTGAATGTACCTCCGTCTCGTTCGCTCAGGAAATAAACGGTTTGCCCGTCGGGCGCAAATACAGGGTTACGGTCTTCGCCTGCATGGGCGGTCAGGTTGGTATGCTTGCCGTTTTCCGAATCATATAACCATACGTCACGGGTGATGGACGAGGTGTGGTGTTTGCGCCATTCGTCTTCAAAACCTTTGCGGTCTTGGTAGAGAAATGTTTTTCCTGATTTGTCAAAGCAGACCATTTCTGCGGGAGTACCCAGCACCTGTTCGGTACGTCCGCCGGTTACCGGGACTTTGTATAGTTCTGTCATGGCCGAGGTAGGGAACAAGGCACTGTTGGCAGGGTCTTGGATAGAGGCCGAGAACAGGATATAGTTGCCGTCGGTGGTGAAGGTTGACGGTATTTCGGAAGCCGAATGGGTGGTAAGACGCCGGGCTGCTCCGCCATCGGCCGACATGACGAACAGGTCGAAATTGCCATTGCGGTCACTGGCGAAGGCAATCTGTTTACTATCCGGTGACCAGATGGGGCTGCACTCGTATGAGGCTTGTGTAGTGAGTTGGGTGGCAGTTCCTCCGTTGGCGGGTACTTTATAGATGTCTCCTTTATAACAGAATGCAATTTCCGTGCCGTCGGGGGAAATTTGCACGTCACGCAGCCATAAAGGTGTAGCTGCATAACTGCTTGCTGCAACAAAGCTTAAAGCAAGGCAAGTTAGAAGTTTTTTCATGTATTTATTTCTTTTAGTTTGTACGCAAAGTTAAGCATTTGCACTTTATTGCAAAAAAAAGTGCGAAAATATTTGGAATATATTGCAGGAAAAACGTATCTTTGCACCGCTTTCTAAGGAAAGCACATAATGATTGGACTATGGTGTAATGGTAGCACAACAGGTTTTGGTTCTGTTTGTCCAAGTTCGAATCTTGGTAGTCCAACAGTTTTCAATCCGAAATGAAACAAAAGCCCGTTAAACATACAGTTTGACGGGCTTTTTTCGTATCGGATCATATCCTTTAATATAGTCAATACAAGGAGCAGCAGTAAAAAACAATCGATGCCGTTAATTAGCGGCTTAGCACATTTACAATTTCCACCACATACATCTTGTGAAAACCACCGTGTGATTCCCCATACCATCGGTCCGTAATGCTCTTGTCGATAAAGTTTCCGGGCTTGATCAGATCGGCATACAGTTTCTTGCATTCAAAAGTCAACCGCGCCTGCTCAAAAGTGATGCTTCCGTTCTCGGTGAACAAGGGCGATAGTCCTGTCGCTTTTACTTTATCCATGTCACGTCCCGATTTGGAACCGCATATCTTATGTATTTCTTTATGCTCTTCACCTAGAAAAGAGAGAGTGAGATAGTCATTCTGCTCTATAAAGTCGAATGTATAACGCTCGGGGCGGATAAAGATAAAGGCTACCGGACGGTTCCATAGAAATCCTGCACCTCCCCAGTTTGCCGTCATGGTGTTGAATTTGTCTTTGGTACCGGCGGTTACCAACATCCATTCCTTGCTGATTGTCTCAAACAGATTGTCAGTCAGTTCGTTTACTTTTATTTCTTTCATTGTTTCCGTATTTTTAGCTAGTACAAAGATATAATTTTTTTCTTTTACTGTTTCAGATTAAATTTGCTAATTATTATCTTTGCGAGAAATATTAATTAAAAAAAGAAAGGACGATACAGTGGCAAATGATGTAGTTTTAACCCCGATGATGAAGCAGTTTTTTGAGTTGAAGGCAAAGCATCCCGATGCGATTATGCTATTCAGGTGCGGGGATTTTTATGAAACTTATTCAGAAGACGCTATTGTTGCCTCAGAGATTTTGGGTATTACGCTGACCAAGCGGGCCAATGGACAGGCAAAGAGCGTAGAAATGGCCGGCTTTCCTTTCCATGCATTGGACACGTATTTGCCCAAGCTGGTACGTGCCGGCAAGCGGGTGGCCATTTGTGACCAATTGGAAGATCCCAAGATGACCAAGAAACTGGTAAAGCGCGGTATCACCGAATTGGTGACTCCGGGTGTAGCCATCAATGACAATGTTCTTTCGTACAAAGAAAATAATTTTCTGGCTGCCGTTCATTTTGGGAAAGCCAGTTGTGGTGTGGCCTTCCTTGATATCTCTACCGGTGAGTTCCTTACCGCAGAGGGGCCTTTTGACTATATAGACAAGTTGTTAAATAATTTCGCCCCCAAAGAGGTGCTTTTCGAACGTGGTAAACGGGGAATGTTTGAAGGAAATTTCGGAAGCAAGTTCTTTACTTTTGAGTTGGATGACTGGGTGTTTAATGAAAGTTCCTCACGCGAGAAGCTGTTGAAGCACTTTGAGACCAAGAACTTAAAAGGTTTCGGGGTGGAGCACCTTAAGAATGGTATTGTAGCTTCGGGAGCTATTTTGCAATACCTCAATATGACGCAGCATTATCAGATCGGCCATATAACTTCTCTTTCCCGTATAGAGGAAGACCGTTATGTGCGGCTGGATAAATTCACGGTACGGAGCCTGGAACTCATAGGTAGCATGAATGAGGGCGGAACCAGTCTGCTGGATGTGATCGACCGCACTATCAGCCCTATGGGAGCCCGTCTGCTAAAACGCTGGGTAGTCTTTCCGTTGAAAGATGAGAAGCCTGTCAATGAGCGTCTGGATGTAGTGGAATACTTCTTCCGCGAGCCGGACTTCAAAGAGTTCATAGAAGAGAAACTACATCTGATAGGAGATTTGGAACGTATTGTTTCGAAAGCTGCCGTAGGACGAATCTCTCCACGCGAGGTGGTGCAACTTAAAGTAGCTTTGCAAGCCATCGAGCCGATTAAGAATGCCTGTTTGAATGCGGATAACGGGAGTCTCCGCCGTATTGGGGAACAACTGAATTTATGTCTGTCTATCCGTGAAAAAATAGCGAAAGAGGTTAAGAATGATCCTCCTTTGCTGGTGAATAAAGGCGGTGTGATAGCAGACGGGGTGAATGCGGAACTGGACGAACTGCGGCAGATAGCTTTTTCCGGCAAGGATTATCTGCTCAAAGTACAGCAACGTGAAAGTGAGCTGACCGGCATTCCCAGCTTGAAAATTGCTTATAACAATGTGTTCGGTTACTATATTGAGGTGCGTAACACGCATAAGGATAAGGTACCTGCCGACTGGATCCGTAAACAGACGCTGGTGAATGCGGAACGCTATATTACTCAGGAACTGAAAGAATACGAAGAAAAGATCTTGGGGGCCGAAGATAAGATTTTAGTGCTTGAAACAAAGCTCTATAACGAATTGGTGGTCGCTTTGGCAGAGTTTATTCCAGCCATTCAGATTAATGCCAGTCAGATTGCCCGATTGGATTGTCTGCTGGCTTTTGCCAATGTGGCGAAAGAGAACAATTATATCCGTCCTGTTGTGGAGGACAGTGAGGTGATTGACATCAGGCAAGGCCGTCATCCTGTCATCGAGAAGCAGCTTCCGGTAGGGGAGAAGTATATTGCCAATGATGTCTTTCTGGACTCGGAAACCCAGCAAATCATTATCATTACCGGTCCCAATATGGCGGGTAAGTCGGCTTTGCTACGCCAGACTGCGCTGATTACCTTGTTGGCGCAGATGGGTAGTTTTGTTCCTGCCGAAAGTGCGCGGATCGGTATGGTGGATAAAATATTCACCCGTGTGGGAGCCAGCGATAACATCTCTGTGGGCGAATCTACCTTTATGGTTGAAATGAATGAGGCGGCAAATATTTTGAACAACCTCTCTAGCCGCAGTTTGGTGCTGTTTGATGAGTTGGGACGGGGAACCTCCACTTATGATGGTATTTCCATTGCTTGGGCTATTGTGGAGCATATTCACGAGCATCCTAAAGCCAAGGCACGTACGTTGTTTGCCACTCATTATCATGAGTTGAACGAGATGGAGAAATCTTTCAAGCGCATCAAGAATTACAATGTATCTGTGAAGGAGATAGATAATAAAGTGATTTTTCTGCGCAAACTGGAACGTGGCGGCAGCGAACATTCTTTCGGTATTCATGTGGCAAAGATGGCAGGTATGCCGAAAAGCATCGTGAAGCGTGCCAATGATATTCTGCATCAACTGGAAACGGACAACCGCCAGCAGGGCATTGCCAAGCCTACGGCTGAGATAGCGTCCGGCCGGAGCGGAATGCAGCTCAGCTTCTTCCAGTTGGATGATCCGGTATTGAGTCAGATACGGGATGAGATTCTGAATTTGGATGTCAATAATCTGACCCCTCTTGAAGCATTGAATAAACTGAATGATATCAAGAAGATAGTAAAAGGCAAATAAATGCCTTCATTTTTCATTAACCGTTAATAACTAACCATTAATCATTATCATGAAACACTTACTAACCTTATGGATGTTGGCCTTGTGTCTGTGTGTTTCGGCCAAGGAAACATGTCCGAAAGTAATTCCCGCCCTGCAAGAGTGGAAGGGGGGAAGTGGAAAACTCGTATTGCCTGCTGAAGGCAGTATTGTTGTAGCTCCTGCCGATGAGGCGGCACTGAAAAGTGTGGCGACTGTGCTGGCACAGGACTTGAAAGATCTGTTGGATTGGAACTACACCATTAGGACCGGGAAACCGGGAAAGAATGATATTTATCTTTCATTGATGAAACCCGACAAACAATTGGGAAAGGAAGGGTATGTGCTGACTGCCGGACGCTATGCCGGTATTGAAGCACCGGCTCGTCAGGGAGTCTTTTGGGGAACCCGGAGTTTGTTGCAGATTCTTTATAATGAAAAAGGACAGTTGCCCAAAGGAGTTGCCCGTGACTGGCCGCAATATCCCAGTCGTGGCTTCATGCTGGATGTGGGCCGTAAGTTCTTCACAATGGATTTCCTGCGGCAATATGTCAAAATACTATCGTTCTATAAACTGAATGAATTCCAGATTCATCTCAATGACAATGGTTTTGTACAGTTCTTTGATAACGACTGGAACAAGACCTATGCTGCTTTCCGCCTGGAGAGTGAGCGTTTTCCGGGGCTGACCGCCAAGGATGGTTCTTATACCAAGAAAGAATTCACCGATCTGCAACGTCTGGGCATGGAATATGGTGTGAATGTGATTCCGGAGATTGATATTCCGGCTCATTCATTGGCCTTTACACATTATAAACCCGAGATAGGCAGTGATAAATATGGAATGGATCATTTGGATTTGTACAAGGAGGAAACCTATCGTTTTGTAGATTCTTTGCTGGATGAGTATCTTTCTGGTGAGAAACCGGTTTTCATAGGTCCCGACGTACATATCGGTACAGACGAGTACAATGCCAAGGAAGCTGAGAAATTCCGCTATTTTACAGACCGGTATCTGAAGTATGTAGAGAAATACGGGAAGAATGTCCGTATGTGGGGAGCACTGCGCTGGTTGAAAGGAAACACTCCGGTGAAAGCGGATAATGTAACTATTAATGCCTGGTCATACGATTGGATTGATCCTAATGCTTCTTTGAAAGACGGATATAAGATTATCAATACGTGTGATGCTTATCTTTATATTGTTCCGGCTGCCGGATATTATCGTGATTTCCTGGACACGAAATGGCTGTATGAGCAATGGCGTGTGGGTAAAGTGAATCCTAAGGAAGAGTTGCCTGAAGGAACTCCGGGACTGTTGGGAGGTATGTTTGCCGTATGGAATGACCATTGTGGTAACGGTGTGTCACAACAGGATGTGCATTTCCGTACATTCCCGGCCGCTCAGGTACTGGCCGAGAAGATGTGGAGAGGGAAGAATGAAATGGTTTCTTACGAGGAATTTGAGGAATTGTGCAAACAGATGCCTGAAGCTCCCGGTGTCAACCTGCTGGGGCGTGTGCAGGGTGAGGTAGTCCTTCCGGGGCAGAATGAAGAACTGTCTTTGAACGGTACGGACAGCATTGCCACTATGTTGCCGGAGGTAGGCTATCCATACGTGGTAGAATTTGAAATAAATCCGGACAAAGACCAAAATATCAACGGTATTTTGTTTAAAGGTCCTCATTCCACCGTATATGCCAATTGGGAAAATAAGGGAAAATTGGCTTTCAGCCGTGACGGCTATACGTTTGTATTCCACGCTGCCACACTGCCTGCCGGAGCATGGACGAAGGTACGCATAGAGGGAGACCACAAAGGTACTACTCTTTACATAAACGGTGAGAAAGCGGAACGTTTGGAAGGACGTGTCAAGCAGTTTTACAACTATACTCATAAACGCAAGGACAAGATGTATATGCAGGAAACTTTGGTGTTTCCCATGCGGCAGATTGGGGATGTGCAGAATGGGTTCAGAGGGAAGTTGCGGAATATAAATTGCACGCAATAAAAGATATTTCTTTCTCTTGCTGTGTAGGGGCAGGTTTTAGACCTGTCCCTATGCCCAATAGGAGTGAAATTTCTCCGAATGTTATCTTTAATAGTGTTATATTGTTTATTATCAAAGTTTTATATGCGGTAAATGTTATCTGTTTTATTTTCATGAAAAGGGCTTTATACCTTACTTTGCATTATTAAACTTAAGCAACAAACCCGATGAAAATAAAACAAATTCTACTTTGCATGCTTTTAGCCTGCTTTATTCTTCCTGCTTCCGCACAGAATAGCTGGGGTATTGTAGGAGGCGGACTTTTTTCTAAATCTCTGTCCAGGGATGCACGCTTCAGCCTGGGCGGTTATGCCGGAGGAATGTATGACGTTCATGTTAAAAACTCATGGTATGTACAACCACAATTATTATTTACTTATGAAGAATTCAGATCCAAGACAAGACTTGGTACCGATTCTTTTTTTAGTAAATTCAATTTGGAGCTTCCTATCCTTGCTTCTTATAATGTTGCTTTGAATAACAAATGGAATTTGCGCATCAATGCGGGACCGTATCTGTCCTATGCTATGTTTGGCAGGGATAAATCCATTGATTACGCCTATGGCAACGGAATGCATTCTAGTTTGGGCTGGTGGCATCAGGATTTTCCAGATCATTTTACTTACGGCGGAAGGGCCGGGGTTTCATTGGAATCCGAGCATTTCATTTACACTATCGATGGTAAGTGTTCTCTTCGTAAGAGACCTTTCGGGCGGAGTGTCAGTTTATCGGCCGGTGTAGGATATAAGTTCTGAGTTTTCTGTATCTTTGTCACCGGAGAATAAAAATAGAGTTGCATGTATGTTTATATAAAACAGTTGGGTATTGTTTGCCTTCTATGTTGGCTTGGTCTTTCCTGTACTTTGCAGCGCACGGAACATCCTGCTTTGCGGCAAGCCGGATACTTGATGGAAGAACATTCCGACAGTGCGTTTTCATTATTGAAATCCATCTCTTCCCTAACCGGTATGAGCCCGGAAGACAAGGCCGGTTACGCTTTGCTGCTGGCTGAGGCTGCGGATAAAAATGGTTATTCACTGCTTCCTTGTGACTCATTATTGAATTTTGCTCTCCATGTATATCATGAAGAAGCCAAAGAACATGCCATAGCTCTTCTGTATAAGGGTAAAGTGCAACAGGAAATGGAAAACTATGCCGATGCCCTGAAAAGTTACCGTATGGCGCTTGAAATTCTTTCCGCCTATCCATGCGAATTCTATTGGAAAGGGTTTGTATATAATATGTTGGGTGGGCTGTATGGCAAACAGAACTTGTACGCACAGGCCAAAGATATGTATGTCAAGGCTTGTTATAATGATTCGCTGGCACGGCATAACCGTCATTTCATCAGTTCACTCAGCAACCTGGGGGTAGCTTACATCGGGTATGGAAATATAGACTCCGCTTTTATCTGTCAGCAACGCGCTTTGCAGCTTTCTCTTTCTACTGATAGTTTCCTTTTGCATTCTCTTTATGGAAATATAGGGGATTTATGCGGACGTACAGGACGGAACAGTATAGCTATTATTTGTCTGAAAAGGGCATACGATGCCTGTCGTCTTAGAGAAGACAGCTTGCAGTGTCTTTGGAATCTAGGGGAATTTTATTATAATAACGGGCAGCTTGATTCGGCTCTTTATTATTTGAACCGAAGCAAGGAAGCTGTCGATATTCATATCCGGTATCTCTCTTTCTTTGACTTGTATGCCATAGCCAAGCAGCAGGGAAATGTGGAGAAAGCTTTGGAATATCTGGAAATCAGCACCCAGTTGGAAGATTCTATCTATTCCACCAATGTGGCTACGGAACTGGAGAAGAAGACCTATCGTTGGAATGCCGACGCGCAAGTAAGGAAAGAACAGTTCAAGGCTAAACGGAGGATATACACCATTGCGATGATAGCTGTGGTGTTGCTGCTGGTCATTGTGATTATTTATCAACAGATACTGAAGAACAAGAAGATACAGCAATCCAATTATAAATATCTGTTGCAGAAGCTGAAACAGAACCTGATGGATATGCAGCAGAATATTGCTCAACATGAAGAGGTGATAGCCGAATTGAAACAGAAACAAGAAAGCCGTGTCGAGGAAATAGAAGAGAAGGAACGGGCTATAGAGGCCATGAAGATGGAGAAGGAGAAATTGCGCAACTGGTTGTTCCGGCAAAGTGCCCTCTATACGAAAATAGACAAACTGGCCAACCAGCAAAAGCATCACAAAGAGCGTATTGCAGTGCTCACCAATGCTGAGCAACGCCAACTCAGAGTGATTATAGGACAGATTTATGCTGATTACATAGAGCAACTGCATACCCGGTATCCCAAGTTGAACGAAGATGATGTCCTTTTGCTATGTCTGCAATTGGCGGATTTATCTCCTTTTGCCATCGCTTTATGCTTTGGTAATAATGATGCACAGATTGTAGCGCAACGCAAATATCGTATGAAAAGTAAGATGGAATAATCCTATGTTATCTTTAATAGTGTTACATTGTTGATTGTCAGTAATTTATGCTTAGTAACTGTTATTGGGCTTAATCGTTTCGAATGTCTGTACTTTCTATCTTTGCGGAATAAAACCATAAAAATAGAAACGATATGGAAACTAACAAACTAATTCTGGCGTGCCTGATTACTCTATGTTCATTACCCGTCGCCGCACAAGTAAAACTGGGAATTGAGGCTGGTGCCAATCTTTCCAACTATATCACCGACAGTCATTCAAACCCTTCGGACAGCAAAAACATGAAAGTAGGTTTTCAAGCAGGCCTGACAGTCGACTATGAGTTTCAGAATCACCTGATGCTGATGTCTGGACTTTTTTTTGTCCGAAAGGGTGGAAATTTGAAACTGGGTGAGAATTACTACGGAAAGGATGGTATAAATGCTTATTACCGTTATCCCGATGTGGAAGTAAAGATGAACTATCTGCAAATACCTGTGAAACTGGGCTATAACTTTCATATAAATGATAAAATAAGTCTTATTCCCAATGTCGGACTCTATGCGGCGTATGGTTTCAATGCCGGTGAAAGCGATTTGCAGATGGTGGGTGACGGTAAATTGATTCATGCCGGCTGGAAGCCGCTGGATGGCTATGGGAATACTTCCGATCAGGCTATTCGGGGGTTCAACCATTGGGATGTCGGAGCGACAGCTGGTATCAAGGCAGTGATAGGTAAGCATTACACGATTTCATTTGATTATAATATCGGTCTGAACAAAGCACAAAGTACATACGGATTACGAAACTCTACATTCCAACTTTCAGTTGGTTACCGTTTTTAAATTTTCATCACTTTAGAGAAAACCGAATACTAGACTTTATTTTTTAAGAAGAGAGATGCTCTTGCACGAGAGTGTAGGGGCATTTCTCTTGACATTTTTCTTCGCAAACCACCATCTCCATCCCCTGGTAAACCAGGCGGGAAGCCAGCTTGTCTTTCTCATAATTCAAACTTGTCTGCCTCGTTCAGTCATAATAGTGCCGTAACATGGAGAGAGTGTTAGGCTTTTGCCAAAGCGACGGAAACGGATGAGGAAAAAGAACTTGTTGGCCCTTTCAATCAAAGAGATGTAATGCGTCTTGTTCACATAATAACAATTGTCTTCGCGGACAGCCACAAAATTCATCATTCCTTAAGGGATACGCTACGGTAAGGCATGTTAAGTACATCAAATACATTGGGTATGATTCCTCCTTTTTGTTTTCTACAAAAATAGTCTTTTGGGGCAGACGGCCAACAAGCAACAAGGATATTTGTACTGTGTTGCTTATTAATCGATGTCCGTGTACCGGGTTATGAAAGCGTTTTGCTATCTTTGTGCATAGAAAGCTAAAAGATAAAATCACTATGCGTTCATTTATTATATATTTAAATTTCGTCAGTTTGCTGGCTGTCTGTTTGTTTGCCTGTAACCACCATTCTTCCAATCCGATGTTACAGCAAGTAGATTCATTGTTGGAAATGAAGCCGGACAGTGCATTGACTATTTTAAAAAATATATCTGTTTTAGAGGATTTGCCGGAAGTAGACAAGGCATACTATGCTTTGTTGCTGGCTGAGGCTACGGACAAGAACAAACTACCCTTATTGCCTTGCGATTCCTTATTGAATTTCGCCTTGGATTATTATGGAGATGATGATAGGGAGAAGGCTGTGGCATTGATGTATAAGGGAAGGCTGCTGGCAGAGATGGATGATGAAAAGGCAGCGATAGAGATGAATTTGAAGGCATTGGAAATATTGCAGGATTATCCGGTAGATACAAAATATAGAAGATTAATTTATAGTGCGCTGGGATTGTGGTATGGGAATTGTGGATTGAATGACAAGGCATTGGAGGTGTTGCACCAATCTCTTCATTATTCTTTTGATGCTAAAGATACTGCCATTGCTTATATTAATATAGGATATATTTATGGCATGAGAAATATGCAGGATTCTGCCATAACTTATCAGCGCAAAGCTGTGAAGTATGCCATGCGTTCTAAAGATAGAAGCATGATACTTACTTCTTGGCATAATTTGAGCATTTGTTATAGACACTTTGAAAATGTCGATTCGGCTGTTGTTTATGCGCATAAGGTTTTACAGCATTTATCTTATGGGAATGGAAAAGCAGATGCTTATTATAATATGGGGGATTTATATGTTGATTTGGAACAATATGATTCAGCACGCCATTATTTAGAAAAGAGTTTGTTTCTTTCTCCATCCCGCTCTATACCCTACTGGTCACTTGCCGTAATGGAGGCTGAACTAGGAAATTTTAAGTCTGCCTATCACTATCTGGATACGTTTGTTATGGTTCAGGACTCATTAGATAACAGTGAGCAATTGACGGAAGTGCAACATTTAGTCTATAAACATCAGACGGAATTAAGAGTAAAGGATGAACAGATAAAATCCAAAAGGATTATAAGATGGATTGTCTTTGTATCCGTTATTATTTGCTTTGTCGTTGCTTTGATTTACCAACGTTGGATAAATAAGAAAAATAACCAGCAGGCACTCTATCGGCAAGCATTACAATATGCTGATGAGAAACAGAATGTGATGCAGCAGCGCATAGAAGAAAATGAATCCGCTCTTGCACTGTTACAGGATAGGGAAAACCAAAATCTTGATGAAATTGCCCAAAAAGAGCAATTGATAACTCAATTGAAGAAAGAAAAGTTGGCACTTCGTACATGGTTATTTCAGCAGACTTCTATATACAAAAAGGTGATGTCATTGTCTGACCAGCAGCAGGTGAATAAGAAAATCCGTAAGGTGATGGCAGCTGCTGAATTGGACAAACTGAAGAAAACGACCTTTGAAATCTATGCTGATTATATTTCTCCTTTGCAAGCACAATACTCCCAACTGACGGAGGATGACTTGTTGGTCCTTTGCCTGCAAGAAGCGGGTATTTCTCCGTTGGCCATTTCTTTATGTTTCGGACATACGGATACGGTAGCCCTCAATCAAAGGAAATCGCGTCTAAAAAAGAAAATGTCAGAGTGATAAACTGAAATATATTGCTTATCAGTGTTTTATAGAAATGTTATGTCACAGCAAATAGTTGTGCGTTCTTTCCTTTCCCTCTAACTTTGCGGCATCATTTTTAAACAAAAAGAAGTATGAAAGCAAAGTTATTATTGATGTTATTTTTAGTTTCGTTAAGTTTGGGAGTTTTTGCTTCGGAGCATCACCAAAAGAAGCCTCATGCAGTTTGCAAAGTTTATGAAAAGGTGGCTACTAGAATTCCTTTTATTTTTTCAGTACAAGCCGAGGATATAAATGACTGCTTGTATCTCACATTTCAATTTTCATTAGATGATGCTGACATTACTATGCTAGATAAGGATGGTAATGAAAAGGTGTAGTTATGAATAACGCATTTGAAAAAACAGCTGTACTTCCTAAGTGTGATAAAGGAAGTGCTAACTCGACTCAGATAAATTTAAGTTTTTAAGTAATTCCAATTAAGGCTGTATGATAATATTTTAGTTGATAATCTAAGGTTATTGATAATGTGAAGTTCATATCTGAATCTTATTTTATTGCTCATGTTATGATAAAATATGTTATATGGTTGATTTTTAGTGTTGTATAGGTGAGTGATGTTATATGGATAGAGCTTTATGCTTATATCTTCTTTCTAATTTTGCAACATCAAATAAAAAAATAAGTATGAAGACTAAAATGATTGTAGTGGTGGTGTTGGCTGCCATGTGTGTATTGCCTTTGTCTGCACAGGTAAAAGTTGGTGTGGAAGGTGGAATGAACCTGTCTCATTATCTGGTTTCCGGTTCTGACGGATATAAAGCCGAGCAGGTAGGTGGAATGAAGCCCGGCTTTCAATTGGGGGTGACTGTGGACTACGAGATAGGAAAGCATTGGATGTTAATGTCCGGTTTGTCTTGGTTGCAGAATAGAAGTACCATGAAAATGATGGATCACATGGTTACTTATTTTCCTAAGACAGAGATAAAGATGAATAATCTGATTTTGCCGTTAAAAATGGGATATAATATTCGGGTTTCGGATAAACTCAGCCTCATTCCGTCGGTTGGAGTTTATGCTTCTTACGGATTTGGTGCTGGAAACTGTTCTTTGGATGTTATTCACCAAGAGGGGGATAATATAACTACCGAGCCTGCAAAATGGAAGCCCTTGGATGGTTTTTCCTATAAAGCCGGGGAGCCCAATAATAGTGGTAATCTTCAGGCTTTCCGCCGTTGGGATTATGGGGGCATTGTTGGAATGAAGGCTGTTATTGCCGATCATTATACGATAAGTTTTGATTATAGGGTCGGAATAAAAAAGATACAGGCACAAAATGGTTTGCGGAATTCAACTTTCCAGTTCTCCGTAGGCTATCGTTTCTAAACTGATTTAATTAAACTGGCAATCTGTCAAAATGATAATGCCGGTGTATGAGGGTGTCCTGTTTCAAAGGATACAGTTTGTGTATTTTCATCGTATTCTCGTGCATCGGCATTTTGACAGATTGTCTTCTTTTTCTGGTTATTTATTCTTTTATGGATATATGTGAACGTATATGTAGGGAAATGCATACATACGTGTCCGACAGGGATTTTTATGCCTTTTGAGACCCCTCTATTTATTGAGCCACCTCTTTCAATATCTCCTCTATTTTCTGAAAGAGTTGTCCTATGTGCGCTCCGTCCACAAAAGCATGGTTTACAGTGAAAGCGATGGGCATTACCAGTCTTCCTTCGCGTGGCACTACTTTGCCGGCATTCATCAGCGGATAGTCTAATGGATGGTCGGGAGCCATTTGTGTATAGGTGAGTGAAGTGAAATAAAGCTGAGGCGTGGCACTCAGTTGGATAATATCAAAATCTCCCTGTTCTTTAATGACTTTTTCGGCTCCATACGGGTCACCCTCTTCGGGGATGTTATGGACGATGTGATATGCTTCGGCATAAAACCGTTCAAAATCTGCATGGTAAGGGATGCGGACTGTGTAGAAAGTCTTGCCGGGTACAGCGATAGGTGATATGATGTCCACCTGATCGTGATAAACCACCTGTCCGTTTTTATCTGTACGGAAACGGAATTCTTTCACTTCATTGGCAGCACGTAGCACAGCATACAGGTAATACAGGAAAAAAGAGCGCTTGGCGGCTTTTGCAGCTGGAAATGCTTCAGTGCAATCCACTTCACTGGTAATGGATATCCATGAATTATGGAAGTTGCGGAAAAAATTATAATTGTCCCGGCGTTCCCAGGTTTCAATATCTATTATATGTTTCATTTATTTTACGGGTTTAAAAGAATGGTACATGAAGTGCGCTCCCAGCAGTATGAACGGAATGCTGAGCCATTGCCCCATGTTCAGCATCATACTGTCTTCAAAGGCTTCCTGGCTGGCTTTTATAAACTCTACAAGGAAGCGGAAGGTGAATATGGTAGTGAGGCAGTAGCCGAAATAGAAACCGGGGTATAGCGTGGTTTTGTACTTTTTATACAACCGCAAGCCTATGATAAAAATCAGAAGATAGGCGATGGCTTCGTAGAGTTGTGCCGGGTGGCGGGGTTGCATATCTTCGTGCGGAAAAATGAACGCCCAAGGAACATGAGTTACCGTACCTACTATTTCACCATTCATCAGGTTACCTAAACGGATAAAACAACCTGCCAGCGGGGTGGCGATGGCTATATTGTCTAGTACAGTCAGGAACTTCAATTTTACACGGCGTGAATAGATCCATAAGGCGAGCATTAGTCCGATGGTTCCTCCATGGCTGGCAAGACCTTGATAACCGGTCCATTTTATCCCAGAATCGGTAATCTTGACGGGCAACAGCATTTCTACAGGGTGAGAGAGCCAATAGCCTGGCTCATAGAACAGACAATGTCCCAAGCGAGCACCGATAACAATACCCAGCAGGCAGTAAACGAACAGGGAATCAAATTTTTCGTAAGGAATTTTTTGGTCTTGGTAGAGTTTGTATATCACCCAGTAGGCCAATGAAAGCCCTGTAACGAACAATACGGAGTAATAACGGATGGAAATGCCGAAAATGGAAAAGATTTCTATATCGGGATTCCAAAGAATGGCTGACAGTGTATTCATATCTTGAATTTTTGTGCAACTTTGCGGTAAGTGGGCATATCCACATCCATCTTTTCGCCCAGTGCGATCATATCAAACAATAGTCCTTGTATTTCGGACTCGTGTCCTTTGGCTATATCTTTTTGCATGGATGCGGTACTGTCCGGGTCTAATTTGTCAATCACTTTTAAGTTGTATCCTATCGGGTCTTCCGCATAGGTAATTCCCATTTTGCGGCCTATTTCAGAACTTTCCTTGGACAGACCGATGAAAGTGTCGCGTTCTGCTCCGGGATGTTGCAGAGGACCCATCGGGACATCATGGTAGGCACCTGTGCAGGCCATAGCCGAGATGAATGACCATTTGATGAAGGTGTCGCGATTGATATCATCCGAAATATCGGCTTTGATCCCTGCTTTTCTTAGTACATCGGCAATGGTTTCCAGACGTTCCGGAGCCACACCCTGTTGGGGACGTGCACCGAAAACCAGCCGGAATATTTTGCCCATTTGTGTGATTTCACCCGGTCCGGAAACGAAACCTACGATGTAGATGCATCCATCCAGTACTGTTACATGTGGAACAAGTTGCCCGATGCGGGGACCTGTACCGTAAACATTCAGGATGGGGATAATCAAGGTATCTTTATCCGAGGCTTTTTCCAACAGATCTTTGATGGAATCCAGGGAATAGCCCTTCACGCATACAAAAATTACGTTGGCCTTCTCGTTGTATTCCTCGGCTGTGCAGGCTTGTATAGGTAGAAAGTGATTACCTTTTAAGTCTGATCTAAGGTGAAGCCCTTTTTCACGAATGGCTTCCAGATGCTTGCCACGGGCAATGCATGTTACGTCTTTTCCTGCTAAAGCAAGGAAACCGGCGATGCTTCCTCCAACGCCGCCGGTTCCCACGATTAAATATTTTTCCATGTTAGTTGTATTTTGTTTTAGGAAACAAAACACTGACTTATCGGTCTGCCATCAGTTTTGCTGGTTTCCTGATGTTTTTTCATGCATTGCATGACAAGTCTTTTGCGTTTTGATTTACCTTATACATTGAAACGGAAGTGCATGATGTCACCGTCCTGTACTACGTATTCTTTACCTTCCACGCCCATTTTTCCAGCCTCTTTCACGGCGGCTTCCGAACCATATTTAATGTAGTCTTCGTACTTGATTACCTCGGCACGGATAAATCCTTTCTCGAAATCGGTGTGGATGACTCCTGCACATTGGGGGGCTTTCCATCCTTTACGATAGGTCCAGGCTTTTACTTCCATTTCTCCGGCGGTGATGAAGGTTTCCAGTTCCAGCAGGTGATAAGCCGATTTGATCAGACGGTTTACACCTGATTCTTTCAGACCGACTTCCTGAAGGAACATCTGGCGGTCTTCATAGGTTTCAAGTTCTGCGATATCGGCTTCGGTTTTGGCGGCTACGACCAGAATTTCTGCATTTTCTTCTTTTACGGCTTCGCGTACTTGTTCTACATATTTATTGCCGGTAGCAGCACTTGCTTCGTCCACGTTGCATACGTACATCACTGGTTTGCTGGTCAGCAAGAACAGTTCTTTTGCGATTTTTTGTTCGTCTTTGCTGTCAAATTGTACGGTACGCGCAGATTTGCCTTGTTCCAATGCGTCTTTATATTTAACAAGGATGTCGTACATTTGTTTTGCTTGTTTGTCACCGCCCGTCTGTGCCTGTTTTTGTACTTTTTGAATACGGCTTTCAATGGTTTCCAAATCTTTCAGCTGGAGTTCGGTGTCAATGATTTCTTTGTCACGTACCGGATCTACACTACCGTCTACATGAGTTACATTTTCATCGTCAAAACAACGGAGTACGTGCAGGATAGCATCTGTTTCACGGATATTTGCCAGAAACTTGTTTCCCAGCCCTTCACCTTTGCTAGCCCCTTTTACAAGTCCTGCAATGTCAACAATTTCTACAGTAGTGGGAACGATACGTCCCGGATGAACCAGTTCGGCAAGTTTGGTCAGGCGTTCATCAGGAACGGTGATGACACCTACATTCGGTTCGATGGTACAGAAAGGAAAGTTGGCTGCTTGAGCCTTTGCATTCGATAAACAATTAAAAAGTGTCGACTTTCCTACGTTTGGAAGACCGACAATACCACATTGTAAAGCCATTATCTATTTGTTTTTTTGATTATTATCTATCTATTTGTTTGCAAAGATAACCATTCTTTTTGTATCAGACTTCATATTGAAGTCAGATTTGGCTTTTTTATATGCGAAAAGGGGGAGGCTTGTTACGAAACAGAAAGGGCAACCGTCACGGCTGCCCTTTCGTCGAGTTTTTATGAAAAGTGTTAGATTGTTAGAATAGATTTATTTGTCCATAGTTACGGTCATTTCGGGTACTAATATATATTCTTTCTTTTTAGAGTTCCATTTGTAATATTCAGTAGTCATACTTTTATTGCCATAAGTATAACGAATGCAGAGGTTATTTTCCCAGCGGTTTTTGTTACTGTTCCATTTTTGCGCCTCGTCCTCAGTACGTTGGTTGTTGGCGTCATACTTGTAATTGTGCTTCATATAATTAGTAAGCATGGTGCCTTCCATTTTAAAAATCGTTTCCGAAACAACTACTCCATTTACTTCTTCTGCATTGTAAATCAGGTTGTCACCCGGATTTCCTGCAAAAACTGTAAGGTTAGCAATAAATAAAATTGCTACAACGAGCATTCCTTTCAAAAAATTGATCTTTTTCATGATATTGATATATTAGATTGTTACTTTCATATTGTTTTTAAAAGCGGTGCAAATGTACGAAAGAAAATTGAATCTCCTAACATTTCTGCTAGAAAATGATGATATTTTTGCAAAATGTCACTGATTAAACAAATATTAAGAATTGTATAATGGCTATTTGTTATAATTGTCTTGTCTTTGTGTTTTCCACTTATGTCTGGGATGGCAAATGAAAAGCTCAATGGATTGGAAAATACCATTGAGCTTTTATGATATAAATACTTTACATATAGTACTATCTATCTTGCTAATAGTTGGTTTATGTATGCTTTAATGTGCTTCAAGCCAGTTGCTTCCCCAACCGCAGTCTGCACGTAAAGGTACTTGCATACGGTAGGCATTTTCCATCTCTTCAATCACAATCTTCTGTACTTTTTCCTTTTCTTCGGGTAGAATGCTGAAATTTAACTCATCATGTACCTGAAGTATCATTTTGGACTTTATACTTTCAGATTGAAAGCGCTGGTATATGCGTACCATAGCTACCTTGATAATATCGGCTGCACTTCCTTGGATAGGAGCATTGATGGCATTCCGTTCGGCATATCCGCGCACAACCGAATTTCTGGAATTGATATCCGGAAGATATCGTTTACGGCCGAATATGGTTTCAATATATCCTTGTCCGCGGGCAAGGTCAATGCTTTTGTCCATATATTCCTTTATTTGGGGATAAGTTTCGAAGTAGCCGTCTATTAGTTCTTTTGCCTCTTTGCGGTCTACATTCATACGTTCTGCCAGTCCGAATACGCTGATGCCGTAGATGATACCGAAATTAGCTGTTTTTGCTTTACTGCGTTGTTCGCGGGTAACTTTATCTATACCTATCTTATATACTTTTGCTGCGGTGGCGGCATGAATGTCATCTCCTTCCTTGAAAGCCTCTATCATATTGGTATCTCCGCTAAGGTGTGCCATAATGCGTAGCTCAATCTGTGAATAGTCGGCGGAGAAAAATTCGCAGCCATCATCGGGGATGAAAGCCTTACGGATTTCCTTGCCGTCTTCGTTGCGGATAGGGATGTTCTGAAGGTTCGGGTTGCTGGAACTGAGCCGGCCGGTCGCAGTGACCGTTTGATTGAACGAAGTATGAATTTTACCTGTTTCTTTATTAATCAATAGGGGCAGAGCATCAATATAAGTACCGAGAAGCTTCTTCAGACCGCGGTGTTCCAATATCTTGCCTACTATTTCGTGTTTTCCTCGCAGACTTTCCAATACTTCTTCACTGGTGACATATTGTCCGGTTTTGGTTTTCTTGGCCTTCTCCACGATGCGCAGTTTGTCAAAAAGCACTTCACCTACCTGTTTGGGTGAAGCTATGTTGAAATCCGTACCTGCCAGTTGGTGCACTTCTTCTTCTATTTGGTTCATGCGGGCGGTGAAATGTTCCGAGGTCTGTTTTAAGGCTTCAGTGTCTACACGTACACCGTTGCGTTCCATATAAGCAAGTACGGGTACCAGGGGCATTTCTATTTCGTAGAAGAGTTTTTCCGCATCGTTGGTTTTCAATTCTTGTTCCAAGATGTTTTTCAATTTCAGTGTGACATCAGCATCCTCGCATGCGTACTTATAGATAGCTTCGGGGGAGAGGTCGCGCATATTCTTTTGACCTTTGCCTTTAGGACCAATCAGTTCTTCGATGTGGATAGTCTGATAATGCAGGTAGATTTCGGCAAGGTAGTCCATGTTGTGACGCAATTCCGGTTGTAGTACATAATGTGCCACCATGGTATCGAACAGGGGACCGCGCACTTCGATTCCGTAGTTGCCCAGTACCAGCATATCGTATTTTATATTTTGCCCTACTTTCAATACTCCTTCTTTTTCGAAAGCCGGCCGGAACTCATTAACTATTTTTTGCGCTTCAGCCCGATCGGCAGGTACAGGAACATAAAATGCTTGATTTTCGGCATAGCTGAAGCTCATTCCCACGAGTTCTGCGGTGATGGGATCGGTTCCTGTTGTTTCTGTGTCTAGACTGAAAATTTCTTTTGTAAGTAAGTTTTGTAATAATTCAGTTCTTTTCTCTTCTGTATCAACGAGTTGATAGTCGTATTTTAAATTATCTAAACATGCTAGATTCGAATATTTCTCACTTTCCGTCCCTCCGTCGGTAAATTCTGCAAAGAGATTGCCTTGAGGAGAAGACGGGGAAGCGGGTGATTCACCGTTCGAAGCTGGTTCGCCGAAAAGGGAGAGTTGTCCCGAACCGTTCGGCGTATTTCCCTGCCGGGCGCTTCCTCCCGGTGTACGGTTTCGTCCTTGCGGGTCGTTTCCGGTCGCATCGGGGTATGTTCCGGCGAAGGCGGATTTCTTGTCTCGGTTGAAAACGCGGTCGATGAGGGTACGGAACTCCATCTCTTCAAAAATCTTCCGTAGTTCCTCTTCATTCGGTTCTTCTCTTTTCAGTTCGTCCATGTTCAAAGCGATGGGGACATCAATCTTGATAGTTGCCAGAAACTTGGAGAACTCAATCATTTTCCGGTTAGTTTCCACTTTGGTCTTCAAGGCTCCTTTCAGTTCGGCAGAGTGGGAGAGGAGATTCTCGATGCTGCCATATTGCGCGATTAACTTTTGTGCTGTTTTCTCGCCCACGCCCGGACAACCGGGAATGTTGTCGGAACTATCGCCCATCAGTCCCAGCATATCAATGACTTGTGCGGGTGACTGGATATCGAACTTTGCCTTTACCTCTTCTATTCCCATCACTTCAAAACCGCCTGTATGCTTGGGACGGTACATGAAGACATTTCCGCTCACCAGTTGGCCATAGTCTTTGTCCGGTGTCATCATATAAGTAGTGATCCCCCGTTTGCCGGCTTCGGTGGCCAGTGTACCGATCACGTCGTCGGCCTCGTATCCCGGTACTTCCAGAATAGGAATACGGTAGGCCCGTATAATATCCTTTATAATGGGTACGGACAAACGGATTACTTCGGGTGTTTCTTCACGTTGTGCCTTATACTGTTCATAGGCTTCGTGCCGGAAGGTGGGACCGGCGGGATCAAATGCCACACCGATGTGCGTAGGATTTTCTTTCTTCAAGACCTCTTCCAGTGTATTGACAAATCCCAGTACGGCTGAAGTGTTGAAACCCTTGGAGTTAATACGCGGGCTTTTGATGAAAGCGTAATACGCACGGTATATTAATGCATAAGCATCTAATAGAAAAAGTTTGTCCATTCTTAAAAATCTTTAGTTTTTTCATTGTAAAAGTACAAAAAAATACCGTATTCCGTCTTTTATTACTACTTTTGTGCACAAATTAACCTGCATGGACAAATTACAGCAAATCAAATTGCCTATTGACAAGGAGTTTGAGGAATTTAGAAGGTTGTTTGACTCTTCGCTCCAAAGTTCCAATTCTTTACTTAGTGAGGTGTTATCCTATATTAAGCAGAGAAATGGCAAGATGATGCGTCCCATATTGGCGTTGTTGATTGCTAAATTATTCGGTGAAATCAATGATTCTACGCTTCATGCGGCTCTTTCATTGGAGTTGCTCCATACGGCCAGCCTGGTGCACGATGATGTGGTGGATGAGAGTGACAAGCGCCGTGGGCAGTCTTCGGTAAATGCTATCTATAATAATAAGGTGTCGGTTCTGGTAGGCGACTATATGCTGGCAACTAGCCTGAAGCATTCTGCCATGACCCGCGAGATTACAATTG
The DNA here is from genome assembly GCF_031119655.1 of Phocaeicola sp. GP0067. NCBI lineage: Bacteria > Pseudomonadati > Bacteroidota > Bacteroidia > Bacteroidales > Bacteroidaceae > Phocaeicola > Phocaeicola sp. GP0067. The sequence goes on along the minus strand of NZ_JAVHZY010000001.1, from coordinate 86,682 downwards.
TAGATTTGGTGGCTTGTTTGGGACAGAACTTATCTGAAGGCGAGATTATTCAATTGGCGAATATTAATGCTTCTGAGTTCTCGGAAGAAGTGTATTATGATGTCATTCGTAAAAAGACGGCTGCATTGTTTACTGCCAGTGCGGAAGCGGGGGCTATTTCGGTGCATGCATCCGATGAAATGGTGAAAAATGCTCGTCTGTTTGGCGAAATGATTGGTATTGCTTTCCAGATAAAGGATGATATTTTCGACTATTATTCTTCTGATGAGATAGGTAAACCTACCGGGAACGATATGCGTGAAGGGAAGCTGACATTGCCGGCTTTGTATGTGTTGAATATGTTTGATGATGAGGAGATGCGGAAACTGGCGCTACGCATCCGGGCATTAGACGCTTCGGATGAAGATATTGCCCGTTTCATCGAATATACTAAGGTGAAGGGAGGGATAGAGTATGCCAGGCAGGCAATGGTGGATTATCGTAATAAAGCGTTGGCTTTACTTCCACAATCAGCCGGTCAAGCTGTAAAAGATGCTTTGACTGCTTATATTGATTATGTGATTGAAAGAGATAAATAGTACGATTGTTGAAGATATGTACCTCAAAAAGTTCGGGCGTGGTCCTTTATACAATAAGGACCACGCCCGAACTTTTTGAGGTACGCCTTTCTTTGGTAGTTTAAAATAACCGGAATAGATAAGGCTCATTCCGGTCACTTTAAATGTGGTTGTTATTTAAATAGTGAAACAGTTCTTTGTTTAGAAGAACTTGGTTTCTTGGCCTACAATTTCTGAGAGAAGCAGATTGGCCAGGCGGCTTGTTCCTAAGCGGAATAACTCGTTTGTCAGCCATTCTTCACCTAACACTTCTTTTACAATGGTATAGTAAACCAAAGCATCGTGTACGGTATTAATTCCTCCGGCGGGTTTGAATCCTACTTTGCGGCCTGTTGTCATATAGTATTCTTTGATAGCCTCGCACATCACCAAGGCAGCTTCAGGAGTAGCGGCGGGGTTTTCCTTTCCGGTAGAGGTTTTGATGAAATCGGCTCCGGAATACATCGATAGAATGGACGCTTTTTTGATGTTGGATGCGCTTCCCAGTGCTCCGGTTTCCAAGATCACTTTCAGGTGATGCTCACCACATACAGCTTTTAATTCTTCTATTTCATCACACATTCCTTCGTAATCCCCACTCAGGAACTTGCCTACCGGGATAACGATATCTATCTCATCGGCTCCGGTATGGAGAGCCATAGCTGTTTCGGCTACCTTTACTTCGGTAAAGGTTTGCGAGGAGGGAAAACCGCCCGATACACAGGCTATGTTTACATGATCTGCTTCCAAGGTGTCGTTGACTACTTCTGCCATATTAGGATATACACAGATTGCGGCTACATTGTCCAGATCGGGGTACTTGTCAACAAATTCATTTACTTTTCCGGTGAATTTCATTACACTTTCATCTGAATCAGTACACTTTAAAGTGGTTAGGTCAATGCAATGGAACAGGAATTTCTTTACGTCCGGTGTATTGTTTTCTGCTACATGTTTTTCGATGAGTAGGGCAGTTTTCGCTTTTACATCCTCATCGTGCAAACGGATGTTATACTTGGCAAGTGCTTCTTCGTACTTGCTGTGCTCAGGTCCATGATCGTGGTCATGACGATGTTCATGTCCACCTTCGAATTCGTGATTATGTTCCATAATTCTTTATAATTTGGGATTGTTTTTATGTCTGTCTTTATCTCTATTTGTTTTCTTCTCCAAGTTTTGACGGAAGGCTTCGGTCAGGTTTACTCCGGTCTGGTTGGCCAGACAGATAAGGACCCACAGTACATCTGCCATTTCATCGGCAAGGTTGTCTTTCTCTCCTTGCTTGAAAGACTGATCTCCGTATTTGCGTGCCATCACACGTGCCAGTTCGCCTACTTCCTCGGTCAGAACGACCATATTGGTCAGTTCGCTGAAGTAACGTACACCATACGTTTTAATCCAGCGGTCCACTTCTTTTTGTGCTTCTTCCAGTGTCATTATTCCTTGTTTTTGGTGTCCATACATATAGTAACAGGACCGTTGTTCAGAAGTTCAACTTTCATGTCTGCTCCGAATTCTCCGGTTCCTACTTCTTTGCCCAGACCGATGCTCAGTTCTTGGCAGAAATAATTGTAGAGGGGGATGGCTACATCGTGCTTTGCAGCACGGATATAGGAGGGACGGTTGCCTTTTTTTGTAGATGCGTGTAGTGTGAATTGGCTGATCACCAATATGTTGCCTCCTACCTCTAGGATAGATTTATTCATGACTCCATTTTCATCGTCGAAGACTCTCAATCCTATTATTTTTTTGCATAACCAGTCGGCATCTTCTTGTGTATCAGCTTCTTCAATGCCAACCAATATCATGAATCCTTCTTTTATCGCCGATTTGCATACGCCTTCTATGGTAACAGAGGCGTGGCTTACTCGTTGAATAACTACTCTCATATTTATATTCTTTAATTTCTTGTTAGAAAAATTCTAGTTGTTTATCGGTAATGTTTCCGCTTCTACAATGGACAATATGTTGCCGGCTTCTTGCCTGGACCGATACGAGGCAGAGCATGTCCCTGTAGTAGATGTATGCAAAGGTAGGAAATCCCTTTTATTCTGTGAGATTTTCTTTGATATTTTTAGCGGCTGCTTCACCTACCACGGCTGCAATCTCTTCCAGTGAGGCTTGCCTGATGCGGCTGACGCTTTTGAATGTTTTCAGCAGGGCGGTCTTTCTTTTTTCGCCTATTCCCTTGATATTGTCCAAAGCGGACGCCACCTGACTCTTGCTTCGTTTGTCCCGGTGGAAGGTGATGGCGAAGCGGTGTACCTCGTTCTGTATGTTTTCCAACAGATGGAACAAGGGAGTGCTTTGCTTCACACCGATGGTCAGCGGAGGGAATCCGTATAACAATTCCGAGGTACGGTGCTTGCGGTCTTTGGCCAGTCCGGCTATGGGGATATCCAGATGAAGTTCGTCCTCTATCACTTCTCTCACCACTTCCATTTGCCCCTTTCCACCGTCGGTAATGATGAGGTCGGGCAAGGGGGAACCTTCCTCTATGGCACGGCTATACCGGCGGCGTACCACCTCTTTCATCGAGGCGTAATCGTCGGGTCCGGTCACAGTCTTGATGATGTATTTCCGGTACTCCTTCTTGCTTGGTTTCGCCTTTTTGAAAACGACGCAGGCGGCCACCGCGTCCGAGCCTTGAATATTGGAATTATCGAAACATTCGATGTGGTTCGGTAGTTTTTTCATGTGCAGCTGCTCTTGGATTTCTTTCATCAGACGGACGCTTCTTTGTTCAGGATTCAACTTTTCCGCCTGTTTCAAGCGGTCCACTTTATACTGTTTCACGTTCATTACGGAAAGATCCAGCAAATGCTTCTTTTCTCCTCGTTGGGGAACGGTAAAGGATACATTGTTCATCTCCATATCCAGTTCAAAAGGTACGATGATTTCGCGGGAAGTGCTCTTATATCGTTCACGCATCTCAATAATGCCCAATTGTAGAAGTTCTTCTTTCGTTTCGTTCAGACGTTTCTTGTATTCGAAGGTGAAGGCTTGGTTGATGCATCCGTTTGTGATATGCAGATAGTTGATATAGGCTGAATTTTCTTCCATTTCAATGGAGAACACATCCACATTATGAATGATGGAATTAACGACTTCGCTCTTGGAACGATAGTTTTCTATCAAGTCATATTTCTCTTTTATTTTCTGTGCTTCCTCAAATTTCATTTCGGCAGCAAGCGCTTGCATCTCTTCCATCAGCAGGTCACTTACAATCTGGGTATCTCCTTTCAGAATATTTTTGATTTCACCGATATTCTTCATGTATTCTTCGTGTGACTGCTGCCCGATGCAGGGCCCTTTGCAGTTCTTTATGTGATATTCCAGACATACGTTGAACTTGCCGGCGCGAATGTTTTCGGGACTTAGATTGAGTTTGCAGGTACGGATGGGGTAGAGCTTTTTGATCAAGTCCATCACGGCAAGCATGGAGGGCATGTGACTGTACGGACCATAATAAGAGGACCCGTTGCGGATGACTTGCCGGGTTTTGAAGATACGTGGGAAATATTCGTTGCTTACACAAATAGAGGGGTAAGTCTTGTCATCTTTCAGCAATACATTGTAACGTGGCTTGTATTTCTTTATCAGGTTGTTTTCGAGTAAAAGAGCGTCTTCTTCTGTTTTTACCACGATATAACGGATATCTGCAATTTTGCTGACCAGCAATCGTGTCTTGCCGTTGGGGTGTTCTCTATTAAAATAAGAAGAGACTCTGCGCTTCAGGTTTTTTGCCTTTCCAACGTAGATAATGGTTCCTTCGGAGTTCAAGTATTGGTAAATGCCGGGGCTGTCGGGCAGGTTTAGTACAATTCCTTTCAGATAATCATTGGTTGTAATCTCTTCTTTTTCCATACATGCTTATTGAATATTGCCGGTTGGCAGAACTGTTTCTTGAGTTGATGTTGCAACCGCAACATCCTATATCTTTCGGTTGTAACATTATATATCTTCAAGCTGTAACATTATATATCTTACAGCCTGAAGATATATATCTTTCGGTTTCATCGTCCATCTCATTCCATAGATCTCTTTTTATTGTGAACGATGATGGGGCCCGTTTTGACGGACATGTTGTGTGACACTATAAAGTAAGCAGTGTATCCACCGTGATATCTTCGGGGAATGCCTTTCTGCCGTTCAGACCTCCCAGTTCGATAATGAAATTGATGAAAATCTTTTTGGCGCCACATCTTTGTACCAAGCGATGAGTGGCCGCCATGGTTCCGCCGGTAGCCAATAAATCATCGTGCAGCAGAACCACGTCGTTCTCATCGATGGCGTCTTTATGTATCTGAATGGTGTCGGTTCCATACTCTTTTGCATATGTTTCCTCTACTACTTCTGCGGGAAGTTTGCCCGGCTTGCGTGCCATCACGAATCCGGCACCTAACCGTGCCGCCAGCGCACCACCCATAATGAAGCCACGCGATTCAATACCTACTACTTTGGTGATGCCTTTGTCCTTGTACATCTCGTATAGAGTATCTAGTATTTCCTGCAAGCATTCGGGGTTTTTGAACAGGGTTGTCACATCGTAAAACAGAATTCCCGGAATGGGGAAATCTGGAATTTCTCTTAAGTTTGCTTTAAGCGTTTCTTTGCTCATAACCAGTATTTTATTGTTAGTCTATTAAATTACTTGTTTCACGTGAAACATACCTTGTTTCACCGTCCCAGCAGGACTAGTAAGACATTGATGTCGCTAGGAGAGATACCCGGTATGCGGCTGGCTTGGGCCAAAGTTTCGGGATCTATCTTCATCAGTTTCTGCCGGGCTTCGGTAGAGAGCGAATTCAATGAGTTGTAATCGAACTTGCCTTTGATGCGGATGGCTTCCAGACGATGTATCTTGTCGGCGATCATTCGTTCGCGGTCAATGTATCCTTGGTATTTGATCAGCACTTCGGCAGCTTCAATCACTTCTTCTTTACGGTCGGTAACTTGGTCCAGCATGGCTTTGAAAGCCGGAATGTGGCCGGCTATATTTTCGATGGTAATCTGCGGACGGTTCAGCAGGTCGATTAGTTTGCAGCCGTGTGTCAGACGGGCAGTACCCAAACTTTCCAAAGCATCATTGATTAATGCGGCTTTGATGGAGAAGGTTTTGGCAAAGTCGATGATTTGGTTCACGGCTTCCCGTTTGCTGCAAAGATGTTCGTAACGGTCTTGTTTTACCAGTCCCAGCTTGTAGGCGCGTTCGGTAAGGCGCATATCTGCATCGTCTTGTCGGAGCAGGATGCGGTATTCGGCACGGGAGGTGAACATACGATAAGGTTCGTCCACACCTTTTGTAACCAGATCGTCAATCAAGACACCGATGTAGGCCTCGTCCCGTCCCAGTGTGAACGGTTCGCCACCGTGGCAATTGATGTGTGCGTTGATGCCGGCAATGATTCCCTGTCCGCCTGCTTCTTCGTAACCGGTAGTTCCGTTTACTTGTCCGGCAAGGAACAGGTTCTTGATTATTTTCGATTCCAATGTATGTTTCAGTTGGGTGGGGTCGAAGTAATCATATTCGATGGCGTATCCCGGACGATAGACTACCAAGTCCTTAAATGCGGGTACTTTCTTTAATGCCGCCAACTGTATGTCCATGGGCAGTGAAGAAGAGAACCCGTTCAGGTAAAGTTCCTGTGTGGTTTCTCCTTCGGGTTCCAGGAAAAGCTGATGTTGCGGCTTGTCGGGGAAGGTTACGATTTTGGTTTCTATACTGGGACAATAACGCGGTCCGATGCTTTGGATTTGTCCGTTGAAAAGGGGAGAGTCGGGCAGACCTTTCCGTAGTATCTCGTGTACCTCTTCGTTGGTAAAGCAGGTCCAGCATTGCAGTTGTTTCAGTTTGCGCGGTTCGCTCATGAACGAAAAGCGATGGAAGTCGTTTTCTCCGTCCTGTGTTTCCATCAGGTCGTAGTGTACGCTGCGCCCGTCTATGCGGACAGGCGTACCGGTCTTCATGCGTCCGGCGGTGATTCCGTGGCGGGTGATTGATTCGGTCAGATGGTAGGAGGCAGGTTCGGCCATGCGTCCTCCTGCCAGTTGTTTATGCCCGATGTGCATCAGTCCGTTCAGGAAGGTTCCTGCGGTGAGCACGATACATTTAGCATGGAAAGTCACTCCCCAGCAAGTCATGACTCCAGTCGCTTCGCCGTTTTCCACGATTAGTTCTTCTACGGTATCTTGCCAAATGTGCAGATTGGGAGTATTCTCCAGAATCTCGCGCCATGCCCAGATAAACTTGCCGCGGTCACATTGGGCGCGGGGGCTCCACATAGCGGGACCTTTGGAGCGGTTGAGCATACGGAACTGTATGGCTGTACGGTCTGTAACCAGTCCCATGTAGCCACCTAATGCGTCTATCTCTCTTACGATTTGTCCCTTGGCGATGCCACCTACGGCAGGGTTACAACTCATTTGCCCGATTTTGTTCATATCCATGGTAATCAGGCAGGTCTTCGAACCCATGTTGGCTGCGGCCGCGGCTGCTTCACAGCCTGCGTGTCCGGCGCCTATTACAATAACGTCGTACTTAAAATCCATTGATTTATTTCTTTTTACCGATTGCAAAATTACGAATTTTACTCTGTAAAGCGGTGATAATACGGTTAAAAAGAATGTGTGGCGGCAGAAATCTGTTTCTGCCGCCACATCATACAAACGCTATTCTTAAAGTAAACTATTTCCTGTTATTTCTTGTCCGGAGCAGGAGGGGTGTCGGTCGGGCGTTTCTTTCCGTCCTTGTCTACCGGTTCAAAATCCTCTTTCTCCGGTTTATTCTGTGCATTTCCTTTCGAGGAAGGATTGACAATGTTCTGATAGGTATCATGAATGGGAAGCTTGTCTAGAATACCCAGTGCGGGAGCCACTTTGCTGACCACATTCTGCAAGAAATTGGACGTTGTGCCGTTGCCACCGTCAAATACAGTAACATTTCCCAGTTGGATATGTTCAAATGCCTTAACCTGTTCCGAAGCGATTTCCTTCCATTGGTCAACCATCTTGTATTGGATGGCGATTTCGGGATTGCGCTCGGCAGCCTTCACCATGGCCTCGAAACCTTCCGCTTCGGCCAGCAAGGACTTCTTCTTGCCTTCCGCTTCTGCTTCCAGTTTCATCTGGATGGCCTTGGCTTCCGCCTGTGCTTTGGCCAGGATAGCTTCCGCTTCTGCATTTGCCTTACGTTTTATTTGCTCGGCCAATGCGTCCGCATCCAAGATGGCCTGCTGTTTGGCTATTTCGGCAGGAACAATCTTATCCGCTTTCAAGGCCTGTTCCACTTTGCGGGCTTTCGCTTCTTCTATTTCACGCTGTGCGTTTTCCTGTGCGGTGAGGACGGCAGCTTGTGTCCGGGCTTGTGCTTCACCGGCCTTTCTAGAGGCTTCCGCCTTGGTAACTTCCAGTTCCGCATTACTTTCGGCAACCTCTTTGGCAGCGTTATTTTGCCCGATGGCCGATTTCTTTTGTGCTTCCGCCTGCTTTATTTCCATATCGGATTGGAGCTCTGCCGTACGGCTTTCCTGTTCGGTACGCGCCTGTTCCTTGTTCACCTCCATAGAGGCACTGGCTTTGGCGATACGTGATTCTTTTTCGGCATTTTCTTCTGCTACTTTCGATTCACGTTCCTTGTCGGCTATGGCTACTTTAATTTCCTCGTCACGTTGCGTATCGGCCAGTTGAGTGTTCTTGTCGCGGTTGGTTTCCGCTACTTTGGTGGCACGTTCTTTTTGTTGTTCCGCAATCTTGATGGCACCCAGTTTCTGTTGTTCTTCAATGTTAGCCAAGGCTTCGTTCTTGGCTTTCGCTTCGGCTTCTTTTCCCAGATTGACGATATAATCGGCTTCATCGCGGATATCGCTGATGTTGATGTTCATCAGGTAAAGACCGAATTTCTTCAATTCGGAGTCGATGTTCTTGCGGCAGTTCTCAAGGAATGTATCACGATCACTGTTCAGTTGTTCGATGGTCATGTCGGCAATGACCAGACGCATTTGTCCGTAAACAACGTCTTTAATCAGTTCCTGTTGTGCTTCGATATTCAGTCCCAGTAAGCGTTCGGCTGCATTCTGCATAACTTCGGGCTCTGTGCTTACGGCCACAGTGATGGTAGTGGGCACATCTACGCGGATGTTTTGTTTGGAAATGGCACCAGTCAGTTTGCAGTCAATCTGCATGGGTTTCATGTTCAGGAAAGAGTATCCCTGGATAATGGGCCATACAAAAGCGGCTCCTCCGTGATACAGTTTAGCCGATTTCTTGTCGCCGGTCTTACCATATACTACCAATACCTCGTCGCTCTTGCACTTGCGGTAACGACTTAAAATCCCGACGATGGTCAGGACGATGACAGCTACCAGAATAGCTGCATAAATGAGAATCTGCTCATCCATAAATGATTGCGTTTTTAGGGTTTATTTAATCAATATAATAGATTCCTTCCTTGTAATCCTTCAGTGTGAGGATATCGCCTTCCCGGTAGCTTTTACCCTGTATGCTCCGCACGGTAAGTTCTCTTTGTGCGCCATTGATGGCGATATAGACCACATAGTCTGTTCCTGCCTGTTCTTGTTCTTGGCAGCGGGTATATATTTCGCATTTCCTGCCTATTAATTCTTCTCCCTGTTCGGGCTTGTTTTCTTGTTTCAGCTTATAGCAGAGTTTATAAATCCAAGCCAGGACGAAGACAAAAAAGCTGCCGCTTATCACGGCGCCCAGGTAATGTAGGACAATGTAGGGAGGCTGGCATAAATACATGAACCAACCGAAACCCATGCAGAAATGAATCAGTCCTTTGAAGGAGAGTACGCTGCTCATGTCTATATCGGCGTTGCCATCGGCATTAACGTCTATGTCGGTGTCCATACTGCCGAAAAAGATGGATAAGATGAATTGCAGAAGAAAGATTCCCGTACTTACTAATGCAGCGAAAAAATATACGTTAGCTTCCATATATTTTGTGTTTATCTGTTTTTCAATTCACAAAATAAAGCAATTAATCCGAAAAAGCAAGAAGATAAGGGAAGAAATGTAGCTGTGCATGTACAGCTTTCGATGTTTTTTATCCGTTCGGTGGAAAGTTTTCCTAATTATGGGCATGTCTTTAAAAGGTTACGGGCAATCATTCTTGCGAACTATGCCCGTAGCTTTTATAGGTTGTTCTGCCTTGTATGTCCTGTTATAGGGAAATCAATGCCAGCGCTTTGTTTTCGGCGGCTTCCATAATCTCCCGTTCACCGGGGCCTTTGTCGTTGATGCCGCACAAGTGCAGGATACCATGAATAATCACCCGGTGAAGCTCGCGGTCGTAGGGTTGCTCAAATTGTTCTGCATTGCTGCGGACAGTATCCAAGCTGATGAATAAGTCGCCGGAAATACGGTCGCCTTCACAATAGTCGAAAGTGATGATATCCGTGTAATAATCATGTTGCAGATACTGTCGGTTCACTTCCAGAATTTTATCGTCCGAACAGAAGATGTAAGCGATTTCTCCCACTCTTTTTCCATAGCAGGCGGCTACTTCTTTAATCCATCCGGTGGTTTCTTTCTTTTTGATATCGGGCATTTTTACCCCTTCGGTTTGATAACTTATCATAGGCTGATTATTTTTTTATAATGTACAAAGATAAGGAAAGTATTTCAGCCGAAGAAAAGATAACAGATAAGAATAGCTGCAATGACCCCTGCCGCATCGGCTAGCAGTCCGCAAGGAACGGCGTGGCGTGTCCTCACTATTCCTACGCTGCCGAAATATACCGCCAGAATATAAAAGGTGGTGTCTGTGGAGCCTTGGAAGATACAGGACAGTCTGCCTACAAAGGAATCGGGACCGTATGTGGTCATGGCATCTACCATCAACCCTCGTGCCCCGCTTCCGCTCAAAGGTTTCATCAGCGCCGTAGGGAGCGCTCCTACGAAATCACTGTCGATACCGCATAGCTTTACGGCGTTGCCGATACCGTCAATCAAATAGTCCATCGCACCCGATGCACGGAAGACTCCGATACCTACCAGTATGGCTACCAGATAAGGAATGATGCGCACGGCGGTGCTGAATCCTTCTTTGGCCCCTTCGACAAAGGAGTCGTAGACATTGATTCTTTTTCTGAACCCTGCCACAATAAAGCCGATGATGATAAGAAATAGAAAGACATTGGCAAAGGTAGTGGAGTAAATATCTATCTGATCTCGTGACAAGGTATTGAAGAAATAAATAATTCCTGCTACCAGCAAACTCATTCCTCCTAAAAAGAGGAGGATAGTGCGGTTAAACAGATTGATTTTCTGATAAATACTTACTGCTACAATGCCTGCCAAAGTGGAGAAGAAGGTTGCCAGCAGGATGGGTACAAATATATCTGTAGGTTGGGTTGCTCCCAGCTGTGCACGATATACCATGATGCTGATAGGAATCAGTGTAAGCCCTGATGTATTCAGTACCAGAAACATGATCATGGGATTGCTGGCAGTATCTTTCTTGGGGTTCAATTCTTGCAGGCCCTCCATTGCTTTCAGTCCTAAGGGAGTGGCGGCATTATCCAGCCCCAGCATATTGGCCGCCAGGTTCATAAAGATACTGCCTGTTACTGGATGTCCTTTGGGAATATCGGGAAAAAGTTTGCTGAACAGAGGTCCCAGCAATCGGGAAAACAGAGTGATGACTCCGCCCTGTTCACCTATTCTCATGATACCCAGCCAAAGAGAAAGGACACCGGTCAGTCCCAATGAAATCTCAAAAGCGGTTTTGGAGGAATTGAAAGTAGAGTTGATAATTTCGGGAAACACTTGTGTGTCGCCAAGGAAAACGAGTCGCATCAACGCTACTACGAAGGCTATCAGAAAAAAGGCTATCCAAATGTAGTTCAGAACCATATCGCTAGTTTTATTAGTAATAACTCGGACAAAAGTAGTCAATTTATTCGTTTTTGAATTAGAAAAGATTCAATTCTCTTATTTTTATTTCCAATCTTTGTTTGAACACGATAGCAAAATAGTATGAAATGATTTTAAGGGCAAACTACTCTCTCATTTGATTATTTCGATGAACGGGACGAGAAGGAAGCGTTTAAGCGATTCTCGTGAGTTTAAAGAATATCAAAAAGAGTGAAAAAGACGTTTGGTAGTTTGCTATTTGTCGGGTATATAAAGAAAAATGTTTTTTATGGATTTAAATATGCTTTGAAATGGATACTAATGAAATGTAAAATAACTCTTGGAATAAGTCTGTTCTAGAAGAAACGGATAATATAAGAATCGAAATAGTTAGGAAAAAGAGTTTTGTTGGTCGGATCTGATAATAAAAGGTTATATTTGTGCAAATATGCAGTGTGAATTCTGTAGTAGAAGGAAGGCATTGACGTAATAACAAGTAATAAGAGGGGGGAATATGTGGCCTACCATTTTGCTGATGTCAGCAAAATGGTTTCTGTGGGGTCTGGTGCAGAAAGAGAGATAGATGATATCTATTTTACCCGTTATGCCTGTTATTTGACTGCTCAAAACGGTGATGCGCGTAAACCGGCTATAGCTTTTGCTCAAAACTACTATGATGGTAAGCCGAGGAATCTATCCGGAACAATTGCCTGCAGGCGAAGATTTAAAGAAAGTGGAACGCCGTTTGAAATCAGAAGAAAAGAAAATAACTAAGAAATAATGAAGGAACCGCTTGAGGAGAAACTATAAATGAGCTGAAACGGTTTGCTCACTTTCACATGCTTCAGTAAATAATTCTTGTGATGTCTGGTTAGGCAAAATAGAGCTTTTAGCCATATACTCTTTATTATTGGCATAGATAAAGAGTACGCTTCCCCCTTTTATCGTATTGATAATAGGTTTGGTCAGTGCCTGTGGCAAAGCCGGACAACCGAAGCTTCGTCCCAGTCTGCCTGATTTGCAGACGGAAGGGTTGGCGTATGCGGCGCCATGAACTACGATGGCACGTTCACGGGCCCGGTCATTGATTCCTTTTTCCAGCCCGTCCAATAAAAGGGAGTATCCGTTTCTGCCTTGATAAGTGTTTCCGGTAAGATAGAAGCCGAGGGAACTTTTATAAGAGCCGACTTCGTTGGAGAAAGAGGTAGCATAGTTCTCGCCGCTGTTTTTCCCATGAGAGACCACTGATGAGTATAGCATCTTTTTCTGTTCCATGTCAAAGACAAACAAACGTTTTTCGGTAGAGGATTTGGTGAAATCAATCAATGTCAGTATGGATTTGCTTTTTTGTTTAATCAAGTTGTATCCTGCCACAGCCTGTCGGAATGCCAGGAAATTGACCACCCCTCCCAATTGCATATCTTCGAATAATTGTTCGCCGTCCATTTTTTGAGGTGCAGGGACAGATGTAGCAACTTTCTTTTCGGGTGTAGCCGTCCGGGTCGATACATTGCTCGACGGAAAGAGGAATAGGAACAGGAGTAAAAAAGCTTTCTGCATACGTATGGAAAAACTGGATAACGGGTGCAAAGTTACGCACATTTCTATTCCAAAACAAATATAATCGTCTCATTAACAGGTGCCCATTCGAAAATAAACTTGGCATGAGAGGTGGCATTTCTTACACACATATGTGAGCGGGGGATGGTACCCAACGTATAACTGTATTCTATGATCCCTGTTGCCGGTGCATTGGTGGGTACTCCGTGAATATAACCACCATTATTGAAACGGCTGGCGTAAGGTGCAAAACCACCGGTGGCGGCAGAACCGTCTTTTAGAAAAATCATCTTGGTCTTTTTCTCTTGCAGAACGAACATACCCAATGGAGTTTCTTGGGCGTATGGAGGACGATGTTGTCCTGTTGTAGCAGGATTCATGCTACGTATCAGCCAGTAGCCCCTTTCTTTCCGTTCCAAAGTAGTTATATTCTGATTATGGCGGTCTATAAAAATAGCTTTGTTGAACACTACGCTGTCGGGAATCAGTTTTATATATTTTGTCGGAGCATACCATTCGCCACCTATAAAGACAGGTTCTACTTTGGTGAACTTTCCTTCCTCACCTAGGTGACGGGTAAGAAGTCCATCCAGTCCGTAGCGTTCGGCAGTAAGGGTGTCATCTGTTAGGAAAAGAGGAATTCCCTGATAGCGTTCCACTCCCAATGTGTCGGCTATCCGTTTGTATGCATCCCTTTTAAAACTTTTCACTAAAGGCGCTTCTCCGTTCCGGTTTTTATAATTCTGTAAGATGCACCATTGTGCTGGCTTTTTTCGAATATTCTCCAACAATGCTAGCCGCTCCTTTATTTTCTCCCATTGGAAATGGCGGGTGGTGTCTTTATAAGGATAGGTATCCTTCAAAGTATGTTTATCATACAGCAGTTCCTTGTCAAGCCTGATGTCTTCGGGTTTGATATCTTTTTCTACAATCTCGGTGATGGCTTCTGTCACAGTATTGTGTACCTCTGTTATCACTTCCTTAATTTCGCTATTTGCTTTCGAGGTACACGAGCAGATTGTACAGAAACCGGTCAATAAATATATGAATTCTATTCTTTTCATCATAGACACAGGTTTGTGGCTTTCTTCTACAAATATAATTCTTTAAAAGGAATAAACATGCGTTTTTGTTTTTAAATGCAGTGAAAAATTCCTGTTTCTTTGAACAATCTCCCCTATTGCATACCTTATAAAGGACCGCTGGGAATAATCGTTTATCTTGGCTTGAGGTTTTTACAGAAAAAAAGAATCAACTTAAAAACAAGTATTATGGTGGAATCAACTAGAGTAAGAAGTAAAAGATTATCCTTTTCAGGTAAGAAGACACTGTCTTCCTTTATGCAAGTGAATATTGCCAGTCTGAGACAATCGGGAAAATTGCGTACCAGTGAGACGTATAGAGCTACACTGAACAGTTTTATGAAATTTATGGATGGCAAGGATGTTCTGTTGAGCAATATGGATGCCGAGTTGATGATGGGGTATGAAACTTATTTAAAGGCGCAGGGAGCAAGTATGAACACCGTTTCTTTTTATATGCGTATTTTGCGTGCAACGTATAATCGTGCAGTAGATAAAGGGGTGATCAGACAGCGTTTTCCTTTTAAGCACGTCTATACGGGAGTGGAAAAAACGGTGAAGCGGGCCATTTCTTTTAAAGTAATCAGACAACTGAAGGAGATGGATTTAAGTCACTCTCAGTCAATGGAGTTTGCGCGTGATATGTTTATGTTCAGCTTTTATACCCGGGGAATGTCATTTGTGGACATGGCTTTTCTTAAAAAAACAGATTTAAATAATGGTATGCTGACTTATAGAAGAAAGAAAACCGGTCAGTTGCTTTCCATCAGATGGGAGAAATGCATGCAGGATATAGTGGATAAATATCCCGGAAACTATTCGACTTATCTTCTTCCTATTATAATTCATATCAGGAAAGATGAAAGATTGCAATATAAAAATTCAATTTGCTTGGTGAACAGAAGGCTAAAAGAAATAGGGAAAAAGTTGGGGCTTGTTCATCCTTTGACTATGTATGTGGCGCGCCATTCATGGGCCAGTGTTGCCAGAGGCAAACATATTCCTCTTTCTGTGATAAGTGAAGGGATGGGACATGATTCGGAAAAAACGACTTTGATTTATCTGGCAGCATTGGATACCACCGTGATAGACAAAGCGAATATGGTGGTGCTGAGGGAATTCTTGTGATAATAGGGTAAAGATATTGTTTCTTGTCAAAAAGAGGATATCATATCACAAGGTATCCTCCATTTGATGGGATCAGTGTGTCTAGTATTTTTTTATAAATGTGTGTTTGTTCTCTCTAAAGATGATAGCACTTTCTGATGTGGCTGAGTTGAATATGTTTGTTGCAAGGTCTGCACAGCCTATGATCTCTTTATTGTTATCTTTTGTCAGAAGATACCTTATAGTGAAGGAGAATCGGATTACAGATAGATTCTGAAACAATTGCCATAAACCATTATGC
The DNA here is from genome assembly GCF_031119655.1 of Phocaeicola sp. GP0067. NCBI lineage: Bacteria > Pseudomonadati > Bacteroidota > Bacteroidia > Bacteroidales > Bacteroidaceae > Phocaeicola > Phocaeicola sp. GP0067. The sequence goes on along the minus strand of NZ_JAVHZY010000001.1, from coordinate 71,158 downwards.
TGTTTTTGTCCACCTATTTGTTATGAAAAAATATCAGCTTCCAAATATTCAATATTTTTCCGTAATATGACAATTGTCATAGGTTTGTTTTTTATGTGAATTATAGCTGATACAACTATTTTTTAGTAGACAAACTTGAATAAAAGAAAAGGCAAAGTTTACTTGGATTTTATTCTTTGATTTTGGAGATAATCCTCTTATTACAAGAACTTTATAGAAAAAATGCTAAGTTGGAATATTATATATCTCTTATTAAGAGATATATATTTTGTCGCAAATTTAAGCAAAGTTTTGAGAATTAGAACAATTTAGCAAGGAAATTTAATAATTGATTCAAAAAAAACGTTTTCTGAATACATGATTTAGTCTTTCAAAGTATTCTTGTATGAATGTATTTTGTTGATTTATAATGTGTTATAGGTCTATTGTATATCTCTTAATAAGAGATCTATCGTATAACTGATGACACGCCATATAATAATGTATGGTTGTGAAGATGTTAAAGCGAAGATTAAAAGTAAATAAAAATATGGACTATCTATTCTTGAGACGACACAGACGGACTGCTACTTCGAATAGGCAGAAAAGCCTGCTTCTTAAGGCTGCTGAACGCCAGTGGGAACTACAGTTCGCCAATAAGGGAACTGAAGGGAGAAAGGTGGATTGTGCCCTATATAAATGTATATTGTATAACCTTGAAATAAAGCAAGTTTTTTTGGATTCGGAGCTTTCTTTGAAAAAGTTTAGCGTTATGATAGACACCAACCAAACTTACCTGTCGAATGTGGTAAACAAGTATTTCAACTGCAATTTGAAGGAGTTGCTGAATACTTACCGTGTGGAATATGCCAAAGAGTTACTCCATGCTGGGAAATGTTCATTAGAAGAACTCCCACAACGATGTGGCTTTGCCTCTAGAAGTGCTTTTTATGCCTCTTTTAGTAAAATAGTCGGAATGTCTCCTTTGCGCTTTCTAGCTCGAGAACAGAATAATTCGCTCTTAGAATCAATGATTTATGTATAATCAATTTTAGTTTTTTAAATTTATAAATTTAAAGTTTTTCTATTATGAACAAAAAGTTTTTAAGTGCAATCCTGTTTGGTGCCTTGATGGTTACCTCGACAGGAACATTTGTATCTTGTAAGGACTATGATGATGACATCGACAGCTTGAACGAGAAAGTGGACAAGCTGACTAAAGATTTGTCTGAATTACAGGCCGCAGCTGGAAAATATGTCACAGCTGTCAAGTATGATGCGGCAACAGGTAAGTTGACTGTTACCGGCGGTAACGGTGAAACTTTCCAACTTCCGATGCCTGCTGAACTTCCCACTTACTCTTTGAAAGTTGTAGATGGTAAGATACAGTTGTTAGATGGTGACAAGGTCGTTTCTGAAGCACCCCTGCCTACAACTGATGCTCCTGCGGCATTTGATCCTACTTTGTTGAAGTGGAACAATGGCTATCTGTATTATGGAGATGTAAAAATCTCAGGTGTAGAGAAACCTCAAAGCGTTGGTTCTATTACAGAAGTGAAAGATGAAGAAACTGGTGAGGTGATTGGCTATGTCATTGAACTAGATGGAAAATCTGCTACATTCTCTGTCGTAACTGATTTGAAAGCTTTGGTATTTGAACCGGAACTGTACTATCAAGGTATTGAAGCAATTGCTGTAAAATCATTTGTTTACAAGGCTTTGACAGCTAAAGATGTAAATGCAGATGCTGATAATAAGGATGATGCTCCTGTACAAGAAACTGCAACAACTGAGGTCACTCCTGAATTATCTGCTACATATCACATGAACCCATCTACAGCTGATGTTCGTAATTTGGTTAAAGAAGATTTGAAATTCTTGGCTTACGATAAAGAATATGCTCGTGCAGCCGATGGAGTGGTAGTTCCTGAGATTTCTAAGGTTGAACCTAAAAATGGCGAGTTGACCGTTTGGGCTAAGTTGACTGAAGGAACTATTAAAGATATTGAAAATGACGACAAAGTAACTGTTTTGGCTTTACAGGCCAATTATTTGAATGGTGATAACAAACGCTCGGTTATTACTTCTGATTACGCTGCAGTTAAGGCTGTTAAGATTACAGATTTAGTTTTGAATAATGCAAAAGTTGCCGGTGAAAGTCATTTAGCAGTTAAAGCTGCCGATGCTATCCAAAATGCTCCTGAAGTAAAAGTCGCTTGGAATGAAACAGTTGATTTGGCAGAATATGTTCAGACTCATTATGGTGCAGGTGATGCTCATACTAAATGGGATGAAAATGCAGCATCTGGTACAGTAGAAAAAGCCGGATTCAGCTATTCTTATGAATTGGTAGGTTATATTGATGGTAGTAACAAAACTTCTCAAAGTGCACATGCCGCATTGAAAGGCTCTGTTTTGAGACCTCAATTACCGAAAGATGGTAAAGCTGCTGAATGGGGAGCTACAGAACAAAATCAAGCTACTGTAGGGCGTATGCCGTTGGTTCGTGTATTCTTGAATGATAATAATTCTAAGAAGAAAGTAGCTGTAGGTTACTTGAAGGTAGAAATTACAGGTGCTCCTGCTGAAGACCGTATTACTGCGACAACAGAATATACATTCAATGAAGGATTTACATTGAGCTGTAGAACAGAGGATTGGGTTCAGGAGGTAACTTGGTTCCAGATTGAAGAACAAATTTTGGCTCAGTTGAATATCTCTAAGGAAGATTTCGAAAGAAGTTATATCTATGACGGACCGATGATTCAATATAGTGAAGCAACTTTGGATGCTATGCCTCTGACTAAACTGTCTACTAAGGTTGAACAAACTAAAGTTGATGTTGAAGGTACAATGACTGAAGTTTTGCAATGGACTATTCCTGCAAACTATGCTTATGAATATTTCAGCGCAAATGCTTCCATGAAGGCTGTCGTTCGTTACACTAAACAAAATAAGGATATTCAAGGTGTTGTCATTTCTAATGATTATGTATATGTAACATTGACTTGGGCCCCTAATCCTCGTAATGTAAACCCGACTGGTACACTTGCCGATGCTGATAAGACTAAGCAATACTGGTTTGCTGGTAACTCTAACGAAGGAGGTTCTGGATATAATGAAATCCATGTAAATACTGAGGTTCCTGCTGCAACAGGTCATAATATCATGAACTTTAACAAATTTATCTTGGAAACCTTCAATGGTCACGATGTTACAATTTCTGAAATTCCGGCTGTATATACAGACTTTGCAGATACTAAACTGACTAAGACTTTCAGGTTTGTTGATCCGAAGGGAGCAAAACTGACCGGTGTATCCAAAACTGTTTATACAATGAGTGTAAATGCAGATCGTACCCAACTGCTGGCTAGTAGTGAGGCTGTCGCAAATACAGTAGTTGCTACTATTAAAGATGCAGCAAATAATGATGGAGAAGATCTAATCCAATTGGAAGATAATTCTGTCGCTAAAGATTTGCTGAATGTAGCAGGTCGTGATGATTTAGCTAATAACTTGACTGCTAGACTGTCTGTAGAAACATTGAATGGATGTGGTAAGTCATTGAATGAAGTGACAAACAATGAATTCGATGTGAAGTTCTTGCGTCCTATCACTGTAAAAGCCGATAAGATGGATAACTTTAAGGATGGTGTAGATGTTGGTGCTGAAGGCTCTGTTATTGATGTTAAATTAGCATTCACTGATTGGAGAAACTATGCATTTGTTACTACTCCTATCAACTACTATACATATTATGGTGTGAAGTCAATCACCATTGACACAGATAAAGCTCAGACAACTGTTAATGGTAAATACGAGCCTATACCAGCAGGTATGAAAGTTGAATATAGCGGTGTTGAAGATATCTCAGCAGGTAAATTCGGTAAGCTGACTTACATCAATAACAAGGCAGAAGTCGGTGAATTTGACATTAAACTTCCTGTAGCAGTAAAATACGCATGGGGTACAGTAGAATTTGACATTGTATGCCACGTAGCAAAGACCGTAAAATAAACTGAGTGAGTAACTCTATTTATAATAAACTTGAAGAAAAAGAGTGCTTTCGGGCACTCTTTTTTCTATTTATAATATTGAGAACGTATGAGAAAAATTAATTTGTTGATAGTAGGTCTAATTGCAGCATTCATTGTTTTGTGCAATCAATCTGGTAAAAAAACAGAAACGGATTCCCGGGCAACCGTAAAACATCTTATGGTTTTGAGTCAGAAAGATACGATACAGGTGTTAGATCTCACTAACTAGTTTATGACTGCCGTAAAGGAGCAACGATATGCTGATGCAGCCATGATGTTACACGAAATGAAAGCGGATGATCCTTTTGCTCAGCCGGAGTTGTTGGATAACGAACAATTAAAAAGTGTATTACAAAGGCTGAAAGCCTTTCCGATATATGATTATACTATAAGCGATTGTATCTTTAAGGAGGCGTTTGATAATGAAGTGCGTTGTAAGGTTGTCTTATTCCCTAAAACAGATAAAGAGGATATGCGGCCCAATGCTACAACTTGGTATTTTAAACCTGTTCGCTATTTGGGAGAATGGAAACTTTGTTTCCGGAGTAGTGCACAGGGGGACCGTACATTTCACTCTTCTGCACAATAATATTGAAGAGTTTCCAGCTGAAACGGCCTATACATATCATTGATGGCAGAATAGCTCGTCACCTTTGTCGCTAAAGGAATTCTTACAGTTACTTAATTCTTTTATTACTACGTTCTGCTGTAGCGGAACGTAGTAGCAGAACGCAAGAAAAATCTTACTCTGCTGTTTTGTAAGCCTTGTCCATACTTTGTATCCGTCGTCTTGCACCGAATATCTTGTAACAGGAATGAAACTCCTTTGTCACGAAACCTTTAATAGAGTGTAACTCTCAAGAAACCTGACCCATCTACTTTTGCGGCAGATTTATAACGCATAAAAAAGTATATGAAAAAGGTTGTTAGAGCTGTGTCTCTTATGCTGCTGATGGCAGGTGTTTGTGGAAATGCATTTGCCGAGGAAAATGAAAACATTGTCCGGCAAGGCGCTATCCGCGGACGTGTGATAGACAATGGAAAACAAATTCTGCCGGGTGCTTCCATCTTTGTTGAAAATCTGAAAACCGGAGTAATCAGTGATGTGAACGGTTTTTATACGCTACCCAATCTGAAACCCGGAACTTACACAGTTAAAGTAACCTACGTAGGTTATAGCCCCATTGAAATGAAAGTTACCGTCCCCGAAGGCAAGACTTTAGAAAAAGATATAGTGATGAATGAAGGGGTGGAACTGCAGGAAGTGCAGGTAAAGGGAGCTTTTCAAGGACAGAAGAAAGCAATCAATACACAAAAGAATAATCTGGGTATCACTAATGTTGTATCTGCCGACCAGGTAGGGAAATTTCCCGACTCAAACATAGGTGATGCATTGAAACGTATCAGTGGCATCAATGTGCAATACGATCAAGGCGAGGCCCGTTTCGGACAGGTCCGCGGCACTAGTGCCGATTTAAGCTCCGTCACCATTAACGGCAACCGTGTCCCGTCTGCTGAAGGGGATACCCGTAACGTGCAGTTGGACTTGATTCCTGCCGATATGATTCAGACCATCGAAGTAAGCAAAGTCGTTACACCCGATATGGACGGCGATGCTATCGGTGGTTCCATCAATCTGGTAACCAAAAATTCTCCTTATAAACGCACTATCAATGCTACAGCGGGAAGTGGTTACAACTGGATTAGCGAGAAAGCCCAGTTGAACTTAGGTTTCACTTACGGCGATCGTTTCTTCAATGACAGACTGGGCATGCTGCTCTCCGCTTCTTATCAGAATGCTCCTTCCGGTTCTTATGATACTGAATTCATGTGGGAACAAAATGAAGATGGCAAAGTATATGTCAGCGATTATCAGATGCGCCAGTACTTTGTCACCCGTGAACGTCAAAGTTATTCGGCGGCTTTTGATTTTGATATCAATGAAAACCATAAATTGACTTTCAAAGGGATCTTCAACAACCGTAACGATTGGGAAAACCGTTACCGTACCAATATCAAGGATTTGGATGAGAACGGAAAAGGCACAGTCCGCATCCAGACCAAAGCAGGTACTCCCGATAATCGCAATGCCCGTCTGGAGCGTCAGCGTACCATGGATTTCGCTTTGGGCGGAGAACACTTATGGGGGGCAATCGGTATGGATTGGAATGCCAGTTATGCAAAAGCTACGGAAGAACGCCCTAATGAACGTTATCTTGACTTCCAACTGAAAAAGCAGGAATTTGATATGGACTTGAGTGATGAACGCCAGCCGTTGGCAACACCTGGAACAGGTTCTACTTTGACACTGAGTGATAAGTTCAGCTTGAAGGAACTGACGGAACAACAGGAGGACATCAAAGAAGAAGATATGAAATTCTCGGCCAATTTCAAGGCCAGTTTAAATAATGGAGCTAAACTGAAGTTCGGTGCGAAGGTAGTACGTAAAACAAAAGAGAAAGAAATAGACTTCTACGAATATACTCCGAAAGACGAGGATGCCTTCATGACCAACAGCCTGAAAAATACGGTAGACCAGAGTACGGATAAGTTTATGCCGAGCGACAAATATCAGGTAGGAACATTTGCCAGTAAAGAATATGTGGGTGGATTGAATTTAAATGATGCTTCCCAGTTCGATAAAGAACAGGTACAAGCCGAATTGGCTGAGAACTTTGAGGCTCGTGAAACTGTAAGTTCCGGGTATGTGCGGTTTGATCATAAATTCGCTTCCGATATAAACCTGATGGCGGGACTCCGTATGGAACATACTTCCCTTCGTTATACCGGCCGTAACTATGATGATGAGACAGATAAGACCACCAAGACCGGCCGCATGACCAACAGTTATGTGAATTTCCTTCCTTCTATTTTGGTGAAATGGGATGTAAATGATGATTTCAAGATACGCGGTTCTTATACGCAGACCTTGAGCCGGCCCAAATATTCAGCTTTGGTTCCCAGTGTGAATATCAACCGTGGTGATAATGAAATAAAGATTGGTAATTCTGACTTGAAACCGACTATTTCTTATAACTTTGATTTGAGTGCCGATTATTATTTCAAGAGTGTAGGTTTAGTGAGCGCAGGTTTCTTCTATAAGAAAATAGACGATTTCATCGTAGATCAGGTACTGACCAACTATGAATACCAAGGAACAGAATATACCCGTTTCACTCAGCCCAAGAATGCAGGAAATGCTAATCTGTGGGGATTGGAATTTTCTTATCAGCGTGATTTCGGCTTCATTGCTCCAGCCTTGAAGTATGTGGGTTTCTATGGAACCTATACTTATACGCACTCACGCGTGGAGGACTTTAACTTCGAAGGACGTGAGAACGAGAGCGGGTTGAGTTTGCCGGGGTCTCCCGAGCATACGGCGAATGCCTCTCTTTACTTTGAAAAAGGAGGCTTGAATGTGCGCCTGAGCTATAACTTTGCATCTGATTTTATCGATGAAATGGGCCCAAGTACATTTTATGACAGATATTATGATGCTGTGAACTATATGGATGTGAACGCCAGTTATACCTTTGGCAAGAAGGTGAAAATGACCTTTTATGCTGAGGCGAACAATCTGCTGAACCAGCCGCTCCGTTATTACCAAGGGACGAAGGATCGTACTATGCAGGCAGAATATTATGGCGTGAGAATGAATGCAGGTTTAAAAATAAGTTTCTAAAAATAAGTATATGAAAACGTTGATGATGATTAGAAGAATGAAAGAAGTATTGACATGGGTATGGATTGCCGTCATTGGTACGGCTATCTGCCTGAATGTGTGTGCCCAGACTCCGCAAGATTGGAAAGGACTGGAGAAACAACTGAATTTTTATATGGCCAACGATTTGGGACGTAACGGTTATTATGACCAGAAGCCCATAGCCGAGCTGATGGGAGAAATGGCGGATGTTATTGGTCCCGAGTGTGTATTTGCAGCCGGAGACGTGCACCATTTTGAAGGTGTGCGCAGCGTTAACGATCCGCTCTGGATGACCAACTACGAGTTGATTTACAGTCATCCCGAGTTGATGATAGACTGGTTTCCGATCTTGGGAAATCATGAATACCGGGGTAATACGCAGGCTGTGTTGGATTATACCAATGTGAGTCGTCGCTGGTCGATGCCTGGTCGTTATTATACCAAAGTCTTCGAGAAGAAAGGAACTGCCATCCGTTTTGTGATGATAGATACCGCTCCTCTGATTGACAAATACCGTAACGAGAGCGAAACTTATCCGGATGCCTGTAAACAAGATATGGATCAGCAATTGGCATGGATAGATTCTGTACTGACTGTTGCCAAAGAAGATTGGGTAGTCGTAATCGGACATCATCCCATTTATGCTGAAACGTCGAAAGACGACAGTGAACGCAGCGATATGCAGAAGCGTCTGGATCCTATCCTCCGTAAACATAAGGTGGATATCTATGCATGCGGACACATTCATAACTTCCAGCACCTTCGTGTGCCGGGCAGTGATATCGACTATGTGGTAAATTCGGCTGGTTCGTTGAGCCGTAAGGTAAAACCAGTGGAAGGCACTCTGTTCTGTAGTCCCGAACCGGGCTTTTCTATCTTTACGGCAGACAAGAAAGAACTGGATATGCACATGATTGATAAGAAAGGAAAAGTAATCTATACTGTAAAACGCACCAAATAGGGATAGTTATTTTAGGGAAAAAGAGTACATTTGCGGTATAAAACTGTAAATGTACTTTTTGTTATGTTGAATACACTCCTTTTGATTGGTGGTCTGGCTCTCATTTTAGCTGGCGCGAATGGCTTGACGGATGGTTCTGCAGCGGTTGCCAAACGTTTCCGTATTTCTGATTTGGTAATAGGGCTTACCATTGTAGCTTTCGGCACTTCGGCTCCCGAATTGGTTATCAGTGTGCTTTCTGCATTGAATGGCAGTGCTGAAATGGCTATTGGTAATGTGGTGGGTAGTAATATATTCAATGCTTTGATGATTATAGGTTGTACTGCCTTGGTACTCCCCATAAAAGTAGGTGAGGGGACGATGAGTAAAGAGATTCCGTTAGTCATTCTTTCTTCGTTGGTACTTTTTGTCTGTGCCAATGACATGATGCTGGACAGGGAAGCGGTCAATGTTATCAGCCGTTCCGATGGGTTTGTTCTGCTGGCTTTCTTCCTTATATTTATGCGTTATACATTTGCCATCGCCCGTAATGGGGCAGATGAGGCAGGAGAGGAGCAGAAGATAAAGGAAATGCCTGTATGGAAATCGGTGTTGTATATTGCAGGAGGGCTGGCCGGACTCATATTCGGCGGACAGCTTTTTGTTGACGGGGCAAGCGGGCTTGCCCGTTCATGGGGTGTCAGTGAATCGGTAATCGGACTGACATTGGTAGCCGGAGGTACTTCCTTGCCGGAGCTTGCCACATCTGTTACGGCGGCTTTAAAGAAGAATCCGGGAATTGCTATCGGCAATGTCATCGGTAGTAATCTGTTCAATATATTCTTTGTTCTGGGGTGCAGCGCTACGGTGTCACCGCTTCCGATGGGGAATATAAATAACCTCGATTTAAGTGTACTGATTGCTTCCTCCCTGTTGTTGTGGCTGGTAGGCTGGTTTTTCCGCAAACGTACCATAACCCGGCTTGAAGGCGCATTGATGGTTGGCTGTTATGTCGTTTATACCGCCTATCTTATTGCCCAACAGTGAAAAAGCCATAAAAAGAATAAGTTTTCTGCAAAAAAACTTCTATCTTTACACCCCGAATTTTATAAAAATACAGCATGGCTATTACCATTAAAAAAGTCAGTTCAAAGAAAGAACTAAAGACGTTTATACGGTTCAACTACGAGTTATACAAAGAGAATCCCTATTCCGTACCCGATTTGTACGATGATATGCTGAATACGTTCAGCCCGAAGAAGAATGCCGCTTTCGAGTTTTGTGAGGCGGAGTATTTTCTGGCATATAAGGATAACAAGGTGGTAGGACGTATTGCAGGGATTATAAATAAACGCGCAAACGAGACTTGGAATAAAAAAGAAGTCCGTTTCGGATGGATCGATTTTCTGGATGATATCGAAATATCACGTGCCTTGTTGGATGCAGTAGCCCAATGGGGTAAATCAAAAGGTATGGATACCATTCAGGGGCCTTTAGGCTTTACCGACTTTGATGCGGAGGGTATGCTGGTAGAAGGATTCGACCAATTGAGCACCATGGCGACTATCTATAATTATCCTTATTACCCACAGCATATGGAGAAGTTGGGATTCGAGAAGGATGCCGATTGGGTGGAATATAAAATTTATATTCCGGATGCAATTCCTGATAAGCATAAGCGTATCAGTGACTTGATTCAACGTAAGTTTAACCTGAAGGTGAAGAAATATACATCGGGTAAGAAAATTGCGGCCGAATATGGACAGGCTATATTCGAGTTGATGAATGAGGCTTATGCTCCGCTTTATGGTTTCTCGGCTTTGTCGCAAGGACAGATCAACCAGTATATAAAGATGTATTTGCCTATTGTAGATTTGCGTATGGTAACCTTGGTGACCGATGCCGAAGATAAACTGGTGGCAGTGGGGATTTCAATGCCTTCTCTGTCCGAAGCGTTACAAAAAGCGAAGGGACGTTTGCTGCCTATGGGATGGTATCACCTGTTGAAAGTGTTGTTCCTGCATAAGTATCCTCCTATGTTGGATTTGTTGCTGGTTGCTGTAAAACCTGAGTATCAGAACAAAGGTGTCAATGCTTTGTTATTCTCGGACTTGATCCCCGTATATCAGCAGCTGGGATTCGAGTATGCCGAAAGTAATCCGGAACTGGAACTGAACGGAAAGGTGCAGGCCCAGTGGGAATATTTCAAGACCGAGCAGCATAAACGCCGTCGTGCTTATAAAAAGAGTATTCTGTAACAACGATATATAAAAATGTGATAAGTCAATATGGAAGAAAACAACGAACTGATAAACAATCCCGCCGTAGAATATACCGACGATAATATCCGCCACCTCAGTGACATGGAGCATGTGCGTACCCGTCCCGGTATGTATATTGGAAAGTTGGGTGACGGATCACATGCCGAGGACGGTATCTACGTTCTTTTGAAAGAAATTATCGATAACAGTATCGATGAATTTAAAATGCAGGCGGGTAAAAAGATTGAGATTATTATTGAAGAAAATCTCCGTGTCAGCGTGCGTGATTATGGCCGGGGTATTCCGCAGGGAAAACTCATTGAAGCTGTTAGTGTGTTGAATACGGGAGGTAAATATGACAGCAAGGCGTTCAAGAAGAGCGTCGGACTGAATGGGGTCGGTGTGAAAGCCGTCAACGCATTGAGTTCACGTTTCGAGGTGCGCAGCTATCGTGATGGAAAGGTGCGTATCGCTACCTTTGCCAAGGGAGACTTGTTGACGGATACCACACAAGATACAACAGAGGAGAACGGTACCTATATTTTCTTTGAACCGGATAACCTGTTGTTTGAGAACTACAGTTTCCGTCCGGAGTTCGTGGAAACCATGCTCCGCAACTATACCTATCTGAATACAGGACTGGCCATTATCTATAACGGTCAGCGTATCCTGTCCCGTAACGGGTTGGTGGACTTGCTTAACGACAACATGACGGCTGTGGGATTATATCCCATCATCCACTTGAAAGGAGAAGATATCGAGATCGCTTTTACGCATACCGGTCAGTATGGTGAGGAATATTACTCTTTTGTCAACGGACAGCACACCACACAGGGAGGTACGCACCAAAGTGCTTTCAAAGAGCATATAGCCCGTACCATCAAGGAATATTTCAACAAGAATATGGACTATGCCGATATCCGTAACGGATTGGTAGCTGCCATTGCCGTTAATGTGGAGGAACCGTTGTTCGAAAGTCAGACTAAAATCAAGCTGGGCTCTACCAATATGGCTCCCGGTGGTCCTACCGTTAATAAGTTTGTAGGTGATTTTGTAAAGACTGAGGTCGATAACTATCTGCACAAACATACGGATGTGGCCGATGTGATGTTGCAGAAGATTCAAGAATCGGAGAAAGAGCGTAAGGCTATAGCCGGAGTGACCAAACTGGCACGTGAACGTGCCAAAAAGGCAAATCTTCATAACCGTAAGTTGCGTGACTGCCGTTTTCACCTGAATGATGCCAAAGGAGACAAGAAGGAGGAAAGCTGCATTTTCATTACCGAGGGTGACTCGGCGAGCGGTTCTATCACCAAGAGCCGTGATGTAAATACTCAGGCAGTATTCAGTTTGCGTGGTAAGCCGTTGAATTCTTACGGGCTGACCAAGAAGATTGTATATGAGAATGAAGAGTTTAACTTGCTTCAGGCTGCTCTGAACATAGAGGACGGTATGGAAGGATTACGATATAACAAAGTGATTGTGGCAACAGATGCCGATGTGGACGGTATGCACATCCGTTTGTTGCTGATTACCTTCTTCCTGCAATTCTTCCCCGATTTGATAAAGAAAGGTCATGTATATATCCTTCAGACTCCTTTGTTCCGTGTCCGTAACCGCAAGAAAGGAGTTTATGAAACGGTATATTGTTATTCGGAAGAAGAACGGGTTGCCGCAATCGAACGGTTAAGCCCCAATCCCGAAATCACACGGTTCAAAGGTTTGGGAGAGATTTCACCCGATGAATTCAAGCACTTTATCGGCAAAGATATGCGTTTGGAGCAAGTTTCCCTCCGCAAGACTGATCTGGTAAAGGAATTACTGGAGTTCTACATGGGTAAGAACACGATGGAACGTCAGAATTTTATTATAGATAACCTTGTTGTAGAAGAAGATATTGCGTGAGTGAATCACTAAAAAATATGAGAAGAGCGATATTTCCGGGAACCTTTGATCCTTTTACCATCGGTCATTATTCGGTCGTGAAGAGAGCGTTGACTTTTATGGACGAAGTGGTGATCGGCATCGGTATCAATGAGAATAAGAAAACTTGGTTTCCTACAGAGAAACGAGTGGAGATGATCGAGAAACTTTTTGCGGATGATCCCCGGGTAAAGGTCGATGCTTATGATTGTCTGACCATTGACTTTGCCCGAGCTAAGGAGGCGCAGTTCATTGTTCGTGGTATCCGTACCGTACACGATTTTGAATATGAGGAAACTATAGCCGATATCAACCGGAAACTGGCCGGAATAGAAACGATTCTGTTGTTTACGGAGCCGGAACTAACCTCTATCAGCTCTACGATTGTAAGAGAATTGTTGCAGTTTGGCAAAGATGTGACGCCATTCTTGCCTGAAGGAATGAAAATAGACTGACCATGAAATATACTATGTATTTTGCAGGCTTGATTGCCTGCTTTTTTTCTATCGTAGCCGCACAGGCTCAGGAGAGTAAATTTCTGAATTCTCCGGCACGTAAGTTGCAACTGGCGGAATTTGCCATTGCCAATCTTTATGTAGACGAAGTCAATGAGGGAAAGCTGGTGGAAGAAGCTATCGTAAAAATGCTGGAGCAGCTTGATCCTCATTCTACCTATTCTGATCCGGAGGAAGTGAAGAGAATGAACGAGCCGTTGCAGGGAAACTTCGAAGGTATCGGTATACAGTTTAATATGGCGGAGGACACTTTGCTGGTGATACAGCCTGTATCGGGCGGACCGTCCGAAAAAGTCGGTATTCTGGCCGGTGATCGTATCGTCATGGTGGAAGATACGCTGATAGCCGGTGTAAAGATGAGTACCGAGGATATTATGCGTCGTCTCCGTGGTCCTAAAGATTCAAAAGTGAATCTGAAAATACTTCGCCGAGGGGTGAAGGAACTGCTCCCCTTTACGGTGAAAAGGGATAAAATACCTGTTTACAGCCTGGATGCTTCCTATATGATTAAAGATAAGATCGGTTATATTCGTATCAACCGTTTTGCCGCCACTACCCATGAGGAGTTCAAGAAAGCGCTGACCGGGTTGCAGAAGAAAGGAATGAAAGACTTGATTCTTGATTTGCAGGGCAATGGCGGGGGGTATTTGAATGCTGCTATCGATATTGCCAATGAATTTTTGGGTAAAAAGGAACTGATTGTCTATACGGAGGGCCGTCGTAATCCTCGTAGCGAGTTTTTTGCCAAAGGTACGGGCGAGTTTCAGAACGGTCGTCTGATGGTATTGGTTGATGAATTTTCGGCTTCTGCCAGTGAGATTGTGACCGGAGCTGTTCAGGATTGGGACAGAGGAGTTGTTGTGGGCCGGCGCAGTTTTGGTAAAGGCTTGGTGCAGCGTCCCATTGATTTGCCGGACGGTTCGATGATCCGTCTGACGGTGGCCCGCTATTATACGCCTGCCGGACGTTGTATCCAGAAACCTTACGAGAGCATTGAAAAGTATAATGAAGACCTGATAGACCGTTATAATAAAGGAGAAATGATGAGTGAAGACAGCATCCACTTTCCGGATTCACTGAAGTTCAAGACTCATAGGTTGGCCCGTACGGTATATGGTGGCGGAGGGATCATGCCCGATTATTTTGTGCCGATTGATACGACTCTCTATACTAAATACCATCGTCAGTTGCGTGATAAAGGAGCATTGATGAAAGCTCATTTCCATTTTATTGATGCCCATCGTAAAGAGTGGCTGGGCAAATACAAGACTTTCAATGAGTTCTACAAACGTTTTGAAGTGACTCCGGATATGTTGGCACAACTGGTTGCTACCGGCAAGGAGATGGGAGTGGAATATAATGAAGAAGAGTATCAAAAGGCCCTGCCTCTGCTGAGGTTGCAGATGAAAGCATTGATAGCCCGTGATTTATGGGATATGAATGAATATTATCACGTCATTAATGACGCGAATGAAAGTATCAGGAAAGCGCTGGAACTGTTGGAGCAACCGGACTTTGAGGGGCTGCTGTTGAAAAAGCGATAGTCAAGACTTTATATTAACTGCAGGGGCGCATAGTTGCACTCCTGCAGTTGTCTGAAAAACTTCTGCTGTGTCTTCTTTTAGGTGTGGAATAATTTTCCAACCATCACTTTATCTGTCTCCCGAACAGCACCTTATTCAGCCATCGGTTCACATACACGTTCACGAAAGCACATCCTACTCCGATAGCGGCTCCTGCCACTACATCACTGGGATAGTGCACCCCTTGGTTCATCCGGGCAAACCCTACTCCGCAAGCCCATACGGCTGAAGGGGCGATAACATACCACTTAGGATAAGTGATGGAGAGTGAGGTGGCTAAAGAAAAAGCTGCCGCAGTGTGTCCTGAAGGGAATGACGGACTATCGGCATCCGGTGCTCCGTATGCATGAATCTTATCCGGATACTTTACAAAAGGCCGGTCACGACCTATTATATGTTTGGCGGCGTATGTAATCCCCACTGCTTCAATCACACTGGTTCCTATGTAAATGGCATCTTTCAGCATCGGCTGGTCTTTTTTTATCAATGCATAGAGTCCCATGGCTGTAGGTATTCCTACGGGTAGAATCACTCCGCTAGCGGACAATCCGCGGCTCAGTCCGTGTACATCCCATCGGTTGATGGTTTTCAACGTATTGATGTCTATATTTTGTGCGCTGAGGCTGAATGTAAAACAGGCTGTCAGTATGAGAAAAATAATCCTTTGGCGTTTCATTTAGTTTGGCATTTGTTCAGTGCAAAGATAGGAAAATAATGTAATTCGCATTTACCCTTCCCCGAATTAAAGAATAATTTCCATAATTCCTTGTATTATCGCTAGAATTCCTTTACTTTTGCATCGTGAATACACAGCTTTTAACAGAATTTTTAGTTCTAACAATTAAATAATTTAAATTCAATCATTTATGTGGTTAAGTAATTCATCTATTGGAAGGAAAGTGGTGATGAGTGTCACAGGTATCGCCCTTGTCCTGTTTCTGACGTTTCACATGGCGATGAACCTTGTTGCGCTCTTCTCGGAAGATGCTTACAACATGATTTGTGAATTCTTGGGAGCTAACTGGTACGCGTTGGTTGCAACTGCCGGGCTGGCTGCTCTGTTTGTAATTCACATCATCTACGCTTTCTGGTTGACCATGCAGAACCGTGCAGCTCGCGGTAGCGAACGTTATGCAGTGAACGTTAAACCTAAAACTGTGGAATGGGCATCTCAGAACATGCTTGTCCTGGGTATTGTTGTCATTGCCGGATTGGCTCTTCATTTTGCCAATTTCTGGTACAAAATGCAGTTTGCCGAAATTATCGGTGTTCATGATTTGGGCGCATTCGGTCCTACAGACGGTGCCGCTTACATTCGTGAAACATTCGGATGCCCTGTATTTACAGTGCTTTACCTCATTTGGTTAGCAGCTTTGTGGTTCCACCTGACTCACGGATTCTGGAGTGCTTTGCAGACTTTGGGCTGGAGCAATAAAATCTGGTTCGAGCGTTGGAAGACTATTGGTAACATCTACTCTACTTTGGTAGTTCTTGGTTTTGCAGCAGTAGTCGTTATCTACTTCGTGAAATCACTCGCTTGTGGTGCTTGCTAATCGTAAATTGTAAATGATAAAATTGTAAATGAATATGGCTACTATAGATTCTAAAATTCCTGAAGGCGCTTTAGCCGAGAAATGGACCAATTATAAAGCTCATCAAAAATTGGTAAACCCTGCCAACAAACGTCGTCTTGACATTATTGTGGTAGGTACCGGTTTGGCAGGTGCTTCGGCTGCTGCTTCACTGGGTGCTCTGGGTTTCAAGGTATTAAACTTCTGTATCCAGGACTCTCCCCGTCGTGCACACTCTATCGCTGCACAGGGAGGTATCAATGCTGCTAAGAATTATCAAAATGATGGTGACTCTGTTTACCGTCTTTTCTACGATACAATCAAAGGTGGTGACTACCGTGCACGCGAAGCTAACGTTTATCGTCTGGCCGAAGTGTCAAATGCTATCATCGACCAGTGCGTAGCTCAAGGTGTTCCTTTCGCTCGCGAATACGGTGGTTTGCTGGATAACCGTTCATTCGGTGGTGCTCAGGTATCACGTACATTCTATGCCCGCGGTCAAACCGGACAGCAGTTGTTGCTGGGTGCTTATTCTGCATTGAGCCGTGAAGTTCAGCGTGGTAACGTGAAGTTGTACACTCGTTATGAGATGTTGGACGTTGTGCTGATTAAGGATAACGAAGGTGTGGAACGCGCCCGTGGTATCATCGCCCGTAATTTGGTTACAGGTAAGATTGAACGTTTTGCAGCTCATGCGGTAGTTATCGGTACCGGCGGTTATGGTAATACTTACTTCTTGTCTACCAACGCTATGGCGTCAAATGGTTCGGCTGCTATGCAGGTTTACCGCAAAGGTGCTTACTTTGCCAATCCTTGCTTTGCACAGATCCACCCGACTTGTATCCCTGTACACGGTGACAAGCAGTCTAAACTGACTTTGATGTCCGAGTCATTGCGTAATGACGGACGTATCTGGGTTCCGAAAAAGCTGGAAGATGCCAAGGCATTGCAGGCAGGAACTAAGAAACCGACCGATATTCCTGATGCAGACCGTGACTTCTACTTGGAACGCCGTTATCCGGCATTCGGTAACCTGGTTCCCCGTGACGTTGCTTCACGTGCTGCGAAAGAACGTTGCGACGCCGGTTTCGGTGTGAACAACACAGGTCTGGCCGTATTCCTTGACTTTAAATACGCTATCGACCGTCTGGGTGAAGATGTAGTTCGTGCCCGTTACGGTAACTTGTTCGATATGTACGAAGAAATCACTGACGAAAATCCGTACAAGACTCCGATGATGATATTCCCGGCTATCCACTATACGATGGGTGGTATCTGGGTTGACTATGAACTGATGACTTCTATCAAGGGCTTGTATGCTATCGGTGAAGCTAACTTCTCTGACCACGGTGCAAACCGTTTGGGTGCATCTGCATTGATGCAGGGATTGGCTGACGGTTACTTCGTATTGCCTTATACTATCCAGAACTATTTGTCAGACCAGATTCAGGTTCCCCGTTTCTCGACAGACCTTCCTGAATTTGTGGCTGCCGAAAAGGCTGTAAACGATAAGATCCAGAAACTGATGAATATCAAGGGTCATCGTTCAGTAGACTCTATTCACAAGGAACTGGGTCACATCATGTGGGACTTCGTAGGTATGGGACGTACCAAGGAATCTTTGACTACTGCTCTGGCTAAACTGAAAGAAGTAAGAAAGACCTTCTGGAGCGACCTTCGCATTCCGGGTGAAGCTAATGAATTGAATGTGGAACTTGAAAAGGCAATCCGCCTGGCTGATTTCATCGAAATCGGTGAGCTGATGGCTTACGATGCATTGAACCGTGAGGAATCTTGTGGTGGTCACTTCCGTGAAGAACACCAGACTCCGGAGGGTGAAGCGCTTCGTCACGATGACAAGTTCTCGTATGTAGCTTGCTGGAAATACACAGGTGAAGGAAAAGAACCCGAATTGATCAAGGAAGATTTGAACTATCAGTTCGTTAAGGTTCAAACTCGTAACTATAAGTCTTAATTATTAATTGTATAGAAATCATGGATAAAAATATAAGTTTCACACTGAAAGTTTGGCGTCAGAAAGGTCCTAAGGATAAAGGACATTTTGATACCTTCCAAATGAAAGATATTCCGGGTGATACCTCATTCCTGGAAATGATGGATATCTTGAACGAGCAGCTTATCAATGAAGGTAAAGAACCTATCGTATTCGACCACGACTGTCGTGAAGGTATCTGCGGTATGTGCTCTATGTATATCAACGGACATCCTCACGGACCTGCTACAGGTGCTACTACCTGCCAGATTTATATGCGTCGTTTCAAAGACGGTGACACCATTACTGTTGAGCCTTGGCGTTCTGCCGGTTTTCCGGTAATCCGCGACTTGATGGTAGACCGCAGCGCATACGACAAGATTATGCAGGCGGGTGGTTACGTGTCAATCAATACCGGTGGTATTCCTGACGCTAACGCAATTCCTATTGCAAAACCTATTGCCGATGAGGCTATGGATGCTGCTGCATGTATCGGTTGTGGTGCTTGTGTTGCTGCATGTAAGAATGGTTCTGCTATGTTGTTTGTTTCTGCAAAGGTCAGCCAGTTGGCACTGTTACCTCAAGGTAAAGTGGAAGCTGCACGCCGTGCGAAAGCTATGTTGAGCAAAATGGATGAACTGGGCTTTGGTAACTGTACAAACACTCGTGCTTGTGAGGCAGAATGTCCGAAGCTGGTTTCTATCAGCAACATTGCTCGTTTGAACCGTGAATTTATTGCTGCGAAGCTGAAAGACTAATTACGGTTAGTTTTACTTGATATTTGAGAGTGCCCTGCCTTTTGGCGGGGCATTTTTTTTATAATTATGTATTGGGTGAAGTTTCTTCCTTTTCTTTTTTACGGATGTTTCTGGGAGAGTCGCCAAAGGACTTCTTACAGAAGTTGGAAAAATGTGAGAGAGATTCAAATCCATGTCCAAAGCAGATTTCGGAGATGGAAGCATCTGTATAGCGCAATTGGTAAAGGATACTTTCTTTGCGCTGTTTCATCATCCATTCATAGGCCGGTTCGTTGAAGATGGCTTTGAAAATGCGGCGGAAGGTGGTGACGCTGTAGCCGCCCAGTTGTGCGAACTCCTCTACGGACTTTATTTGTTTGTGGTGCTTTAATATGAAATATTCAAAACTGCTGGTGTATTGGGATAGGCTGTGTACAACAGGAGATAGCTCATAGTCTGTGTAATAGTGCGCCAACAGATAATAAAGTTCTTTACGCTTGAATTCGAGCAGCTCTTTACAAATTTTGTCTGCATTCAGATAGGAAGCAACCCCTTCAAGGAAAAGCTTTATTTCGGGCTTTATTTTCAGTGGCTCGGAGATGAGTGGCGGAGGCACGTTTTTCAATATATAGGTATAGCGGTCATAGCAGAAGGCTTTAGGGTCATCAAATGTGTACAGAATACCTTCCGAGTCTGTCATGGCCAGTATTTCCACTTTTGATGCGATAGCTTGCAGCACAAATTCTCCGGAATTAATGATGGTTCCGGCATATTCTTCACTATTGATTAATATTTGACCTTTGAGTAAGAAAAATAAAATATTGGTTTCACACTTATGTGGGGGTAAGTGGAAACCTTTTTTGTTATGTGTGTAATGGATGCTGTTCTCCACTGCTTTAGGGCATTGGGTACAATCCATCCTTTCATTACAGGGCAGACCAGACATATATAGATGTTAGAAACGCTTGTGTTCTTTTGGTTGATTTGACAAATGTAGGTCAAATATGGATAATTTGCAATAAGTTTCAGGAAAAAGACCGAAGAATCCTGTTTCCACTTGTTTGTCTTCTGCCGTTACGGAAAACGATAGCCTGTGGGCGTGAGCATAGAGGGCTAAATTTGTGTGGCCAAACAAAAAGAAGTTGCAATTGTTGGGAAAGTAGCAGAAAGAAAGTATCTTTGTGTGTATCCATGGGGAGGTATACCGGCTAAAACAGCATAGATTATGGAATTTGTAGTATCATCCTCCAATTTCTCCGGTATCATTGGCGAGCTGCATAACTATCGCATATACTTTTTGAGGACGGTTGATTGACAACAGGTAAAAATGCTCCGCAAATGAAATCGCAAATCATGGTGGGGATGATACGGTGTTTCATTGCGGAGCAGGAAATTGCTATGTTCTTATCAGGAGATTATAATTTCATTGATTTATAAGCTTGCTGAGGGATCTTATGATGCAGGGTTTTTAGGAGTTTGCTCGTTATCAGTAGCATCCCAATTTTCATCATATGTTGTATTTACACTCATTTCTTCTGCACCAACCGGTAAAGTTAGTATATAACGGATACTTTGTCCGTTGGTCCATTCTCTGGTTAAGGATACTTCTTTTGAGTCATTAAAGAATGTTGCATTATCCTTCTCTGTTTTATACTTGACTATGATTTTTGCATCAGTAAGAGATTGTGGGTACAGCATTAATGAATTATCATTTTGTGTATAATCATAAATACCATCTTTGGCTGTTACGGTATTATCGAATGTATAGCTATAGCCACTAGCAGGTGCACTTCCTGTTATATTCCAATTTCCACCTTTTCCTTCGGTTCCTCCGAATGTATATGTTGCAGTACCGCCTTTGGCACCGGTGACAGTTATGCTTTCAACTGTGTAAGTATAGCTGCTATCAACTAGTTTCACAGCAAAGTTTATACGGGTGAGGATGTGTTGGAATGTAAGATTTAATGTATTATCACTTGGCTTGGTTACATCTTTGGAATAAGCCACTATAATATCTTTTTGATCGGCTGGGGTGTCAGGAAGAGTATAACTGATAGTAGGATAAGCGTTAGAACTAGCAGGGGCTGTATAGGTTACATCATTGGTATACCCAAAAAATTGCATTTCTGTGATAGGCCAGTAAAAAGTACCACTTGTTGTTGCCCAGCTACCTTGACCTCCTTTATATTCTATACCATCCATATAAGCATTACCCCATCCTGAAGTTGCAATATCATTGCTTTTAACTATATAGGCATGTAATTTAAACGACGTGAAACTGCTATTGCTTGTAACAGCGGCTCTTGAACTCTTTTTGACAATTGTGTTTACTCCTATTTCATTTTTACTTTTTGGAGTTCCATTGTCAATACCATCAATTTCATTCTGTGAGCAACTTGTGATTGCCAGTGCAGCTAAAGCTGCAAATAAAATCTTCTTCATATTCTGTGTGTTTTAAGTTAATAATTCTATGACTCTTTATTTTATATCTTAACCAACCGGTAATTCCACATTCGTTTCATCGTCCCAGTCACTAACGTTCCCATCAAATCCACCGCCACTTTCATCTGGAGGAACCTCTACATCATCCACTACAATTTTCTCGTCATCCGGAAGCTCAATCTCTATCTCGGACTCTTGAGGTTTTTCATCACCTTCTCCCGGCTCGTCTTTAGGAGGTTTTACCGCTTCCGTTATTTCCACTTTCGCTTCTTGTCTGGAACCATCCACCCTTACTATGATCAGATTCAGAAACTGAGTGATATCAGCTCTTGCCTGCGTCAGTTCGGGATGTCCGAAACAGGTGAAACTCCCTTTTATAACCCCATTCCCTTTACCGGTTTCACAATAAATGGGAGCGAAGCGGCATAAGCCGGCTCCTTTACCTAAATGGTAACATTCAGCCATTCCGGAAACACTGCCAATGATCGATGAGACATTTTTCAGCCCCTCTGTCTTTATTGAAAAGATGTAAGTGGTTACCACAGATTTTGGTCTTACCTCTAGTGTCGGTAACTCTTCTCCTTTTCCTATTTCTACATCGTCCAGGGTTGCCACATAAAAATTATCCGGTCCCCATACCATGTTTTCTGTTTCGCTGTCGCCCAATCCCGTGCAGTTTCCTGTACACGCCATTATCGTTTCGTAACTGTCTTCGCCTTTTACTTGCACTACTTCGGTGTCATAATTGTAAATCACTGCCAAGTAATGCCCCGGGGGCACTTTCATTTCTCCGCCTTTTGCCGGCAAGTAAGTATCAATCTTTCTTCCTTGGGTGTCCTTGGGATAGAAAATAACCCGGACTCCTTCCGGCAGACGGCCGGTTACTCCTTCCCAATCCAAACGGATATTTATTCCTGTTACGGGATAATCGTCCAGAATCTCGCGTCGGCTGCATCCCACTAAAGTCAATAGTGAAGATAAAAGTACAAGAGCTACGTACCTTGTCTTTTTCATTTTCTTCCTCTCTTCTTTGTTATCACCCATACCAACGAAATTTTTGCTTTCGTAGGGCCTATAAAGGTGTAATTCCCGCTACTCATCCAAACTAGTGACCCTTCATAGGGAGTGTACTTTTGATATTCCGTGGTCAGGTAGCCTATGCCCAGGCTGAATTCCAATGCCAGATGCCGTGACACTGAAGTGGAATATCCATAAGTGAATCCTGCCGCACCGTAATATTTACCTTGGTAGCCGTCTCCTTTAAACTGAAAGTCGTAGATACCTCCTTCGGCATACAATCCAAAGAAATGTCCGTTCAACCGGTGATGCAGTTCACGGTTGCCCAGCCAGTAGCGGCTTTCTATTCCTCCCGAAATCAGCTGGTAGCAGATTTCTTTGCTACTGTTGGACCACCAGGGGCTTTTATATTCCAGGTTCACTGACCACCGCTTTCCTACAGGAATTTCTATTTCTATATTAGGCGCCAGTGCCAGGTCGTACAATAAATTATTTTTCAGTGCAAGCACTGTGTTGCCGGCTGTCTTGTCTCTTCTTGCTGCCTTTTCTTTGGGCTTTTTCCCCGTTTTGCTTTTGTCTCTTTTTCCTTTTCTGCCTTTGTTACTGTTTTTTCTGTTTCTGTTATTACTTGTCTCCTTTCCTTTTGTGGGAGTGCTTGCACCGCCATTGGCGCAATGGTCGTTTCCCTGTCAATCGGAATGAATTCAGTTTCTTCTATCATGGCCGCCTGTTCCGTGGAGGAGTTTTTTCCTTCCTTTTCTTCCGGATAAGACAGGCAGACTCTTATTTTTGTCCGTCTGAGCTCCGGTAGCAGCTGGTTGGAAATATATTGATAAGGTATGCCGGCATCCAGATGTTGCAAGAAATCTTGCATTTTTACAGGATTGTCATGGTGATAATCTATCAATGCCAATACATCCTCCCGGTCGGGGACCAGCCTGTCGTCCGTTATCAGTTTCCGTAAGGCATCCCCGTATTCTTCTCCTGTACGGATACAGATTTGGGCGGCATTGACTTGCGGATATTTCCGACATAAGAACGCTTTTACTTCCTCGCTTCTTTTTAGGCCCGGCGCTATGTCCGGTTCTTTTTTTCCGTTATATGAATCCGGTGAAACCAGAATAATGGAATAAAGATGTCTGCTGCGGGCAGGATGGGCAAGCAGGGAATCCAATGTTGCCAGCGTTTTACCGTTTCCTTGGTAATCCTTGTCCGCCTGTCGGGCCTTCAGGTCAAAATAGAGCATCATGTCCAATATGGTATCTTTGGGATTTTCGTACTCTGTCGTCCGGGCATAAGTGCTATTGGTCAGTAGGCACAAAAACACAAATATGCTGAATATAGTAGTGCGTTTTTCCATGGATTACCATTATGTGTGGAGCAAATATAGGTGATAAAATCTGAAAAAAAACGTATTAAATGTTCTATTTTCGGACGTGAAAGGGTTAGTGAAGCGATTGGACAGAATTTGCAAGTTTGGGCAGCCGGATAATGAGAAGGGCAGGGAAGCTTACTTTTATTTGGAGTGAATAATCAGAGGAATACTTTCTTTTTGCTTTTTACTTTCCAATGGACAGAAATGAACGGTCTTATCATATGGATAGGGCAATGTTTCATATTCCTTTTTTAATCCGTGTTTTTCAATCTAATTGTAATGTTGTGTGCGAAAACGGTTGTATTTGTGAAATAATACTAAATGAAAAGCGAAATTGAACTAAATATTTGGAGAAAATGAGTGTAAGTTGTACATTTGTCATGTGATTTTTTTCATAGTATTAGATTTAAGGTTAACAAAGGTTGGAGCAAAGCGTTGCTCCTTTTCCTTTTTTAAGCCCTTCGCTTTTGTTCTTTTCCTGCCTGTCAAGTTTCCTGTCTTTTAAAATATTCAGCTTCTTGTTTTCATCCATCGGATTTTATGTTATCTTTGTGTCAATGTAATTAATTGACAATCTAAATGAAAAGACACGCAAACCTTTTATGCTTGGGAGCTGCTGTTGCATTACTGAATGCCTGCGCTCCAGCTGTGAATGCTCCTGAACCTGTTTTCCCCATTCCTGAAAAGAAACAGGTGGATTGGCAGAAAATGGAGACATACGCTTTCGTACATTTCGGACTGAACACGTTCAATGATCGTGAATGGGGATATGGAGATTCCGATCCTGCTACATTCAATCCTGTCAAACTGGACTGCGAACAATGGGTGAAAACCTTTGTGGCGGCAGGGATGAAAGGAGTTATCCTTACGGCAAAACATCATGACGGATTTTGCCTGTGGCCTACGGGGCTGACCGAATACTGTATCCGTAACACGCCTTATAAAGACGGAAAAGGGGATATAGTGCGTGATCTTTCGGAAGCTTGCAAGAAGTATGGTATAAAATTCGCTGTCTATCTCTCACCGTGGGACAGGCATCAGGCCAATTATGGAACTCCGGAATATGTGGATTATTTCTATCGACAGTTGTACGAGTTGCTGACCAATTATGGTCCGGTGTTTGAAATCTGGTTTGACGGGGCCAATGGCGGTGATGGCTGGTATGGCGGAGCAAAAGATTCCCGTACCATAGACCGGAAGACTTACTATGACTATGCGCGTGCCTATGAAATGATTGACAAGTTTCAGCCGCAAGCTGTTGTATTCTCGGATGGCGGTCCCGGATGCCGCTGGGTAGGTAACGAGAATGGATTTGCCGGAGCGACAAACTGGTCTTTCTTGCGTGCCGGAGAGGTTTATCCGGGATATCCTAAGTATAGGGAACTGCAATACGGACATGCGGACGGCAATCAGTGGACGGCTGCCGAGTGTGATGTGTCTATCCGTCCGGGCTGGTTTTATCATCCGGAGGAGGACGACCGGGTGAAGACGGTGGAGCAATTGACAGACCTTTATTACCGCAGTGTGGGACATAATGCGACTTTATTGCTTAATTTCCCCGTAAACCGGGATGGATTGATTCACCCTACAGATTCGGCGAATGCTGTTGATTTTTATAAGAATGTACAGAAACAGTTGGCAAACAATCTGTTGAAAGGTGTTCTTCCGATAGTTTCCAATGAACGGGGTGGAAAATATACGGCAAAGGCGGTGACGGATGGAGAGTATGATACATATTGGGCTACGGAGGATAGCGTCACATCGGCTGTTATCGAGTTTGAATGGCTGGCCCCGCAGAAGGTAAACCGTATGCTGTTGCAGGAATACATTCCGTTGGGACAGCGTGTACAGTCCTTTGTGGTGGAATATAATAAGGAAGGGGAGTGGCTGCCTGTGAAACTGAATGAAGAGACTACTACAATCGGTTATAAACGTTTGCTTCGTTTTGAGACTGTCACTACGGACAAACTTCGCGTGAACTTTGAGAAATCACGCGCCTGCCTGTGTATCAATAATATAGAGGCTTATTATGCAGGAGAAACCCTTGATGTGTTTACAGCAAAAGCGGAGGAACTGAAAACATATCCGTTTACATTGCCGAAGGTAGATGAAGCGGAAGCCGGAAAATGTGCGGATAAAGATGCCGCCACTACTTGCTTTGTGGACGGCAATACGCTTCTGGTGGATTTAGGTACGGAACAGACTGTTTCTTCTTTCCATTATTTACCCGACCAGAGCGAGTATAACAAAGGACTGATAGCTGCCTATGAGATTTCAGTCGGCACGGAAGCCGGTGCGGTGAACCAGGTGGTGAGCAGCGGGGAATTCTCGAACATCAAGAACAATCCGATTCTCCAATCGGTCTACTTCAGTCCGGTAACAGCCAGATATGTGCTGTTGAAAGCAGTGCGGATGGTGGAAAATGACGGACCGATGGGCTTTGCCGAACTAGGAGTGCAATAACCATGCATCAATATACTCATGTACCCGTTCACGGTACAGCTACCGTATGTCAATGGGTATATGAGTATCTTGATACATGGTTACATTATTAACCGGTACACTCCTCCTGCCAGTGCTCGTATCACCCCTTTCATTTCTAATTCAAACAGTAATGCACTCATTCGGTTTACAGGTATGTTGGTGTCTATCACCAATGTGTTGATTTGTAATCCTTCCGGCATTTTGCCGAGTCGTTTTACTATTCGTTCTTCTTCCTCGCTTAAATCAGGGAACAATTCCCGTTGTACTGTTTTCTCGGTTTTGGGGCTGCTTTCCCATCCCATGGCCTTCACTAAATCTTCGGCCGATGTGATAAGCACTGCCTGGTTTTTTCTTATCAGATTGTTGCAGCCTATGGAATATTCGTCGTTGTATCGTCCCGGAAAGGCAAAACAGTCCCGGTGATAACTTTCCGCCAGTTCGGCGGTGATGAGGGCTCCCCCTTTGGCGGCGGATTCGATAACGACGGTGGCGTCACTCATACCTGCCACAATGCGGTTTCGTTTCACGAAATTCTGCCTGTCGGGATTGGTTCCGCTTGTAAATTCGGTCAGCAAACCTCCCTGTTCCAACATGCTGACGGCTGTCTTCCGATGTTCGGCAGGATAAATACGGTCCAGTCCGTGTGCCAGCACGCCTATGGTCTTGAAATGATTCTGCAGGGCGGCGCGGTGCGCATGGATATCAATGCCATAAGCCAGCCCGCTCACTATCAAGGCGTTTGGGCACAACACCGACAAGTCGGCAAGGAAACGGGTGCAGATATCCTGTCCGTAGGGGGTGGCATGACGGGTTCCTACCATATTGATGACATGCAGTGCATTCAGATCGGCATTTCCCCGGTAAAATAAAGCTAGCGGAGCATCATCACATTCACGCAAACGGCCGGGATAACCTTCATCATTTAAGGTGAGGCAGCGGATATGATTTTTCTCACAGAAAGTAAGTTCCTGCTCTGCACGCCGGAAAGCTTCGGAGTTATTCAACGCAGTAATGATCTTTTCGCTTACTCCGGGGACCAGTTGTGACAGCTCTTTGCGGTGTTCGAAAACACGGGTGGCGCTTCCCAGACTGCTCACCAGTCTGAATGCGCCTGTCGGTCCCAATCCCGGTATCCGGGTCAGGGCCAGGCTGCAAATTTGTTCGTCTTGTGTCATTCGCTCAGATAGGGGGCGAAAGTCTCGTCAAATAGAGCGCTGTCCCCTAATCTGCCGTTTACCACGCATACTGATTCTACAGTGGCCTTGACAGTCACTTTCATGTCGGGCAGACGGAAAATGTCCTGATAGAACACATATTTAATACCTTCTTTTTTCAGATAGAGCTTGGACACGAATTCGTCACCGCTGCGCAGCGGAGTTTTGAACGCCATGGTGAGCCTCGCCACTACCGGGTCCACTCCTTCTTCGTGCAAGCGTGCGAAACTGATCCCCACCGATGTGAGAAACTCATGGCGCGTATGTTCCAGATAATGTTGATAGTTGGCATTGTTCACAATACCCTGCAGGTCGCATTCATAATCGCGTACCTTCATCTTCAGTTCATAAATATACTTTTCCATAAGGCAAAGGTATAAGAAAAATGTGTTACTTTGCAGATAAACTTAAAAAAAGAAACAAATGAAACTGTACGCTGCCCCTTTGCAAGGTTTTACGGAAGCCCCCTGGAGAAATCTTCATCAGGAAGTTTTTGGTGGGATAGATGCTTATTATACCCCCTTTGTGCGGATGGAGAAAGGAGAGTTCCGTAACAAGGATGTACGGGAGATCGCTTCTGAAAACAATACTGTGTCCCGGCTGATTCCCCAGCTTATCGCTTCCACTCCTGCCGAACTGGAACGGCTGGCCGGTTTGTTTATAGAGAAAGGGTACAAGGAAGCGGATATCAATATGGGTTGTCCTTTTCCCCTGATGACAGGGAAACATAAGGGTTCGGGCATTTTGCCGTATCCGGCCGAGGTGGAAGCTTTATTGAAAGAGCTGGTGCACTATCCGGAACTGGGTTTCTCCGTCAAGATGAGATTGGGATGGGAGTGTGCGGATGAATGGCGGCCGTTGTTGCCTTTGTTGAACGCTGCCCCCTTGCGGCGGATCGTTCTGCATCCTCGTATCGGGAAGCAACAGTACAAGGGAGAGGTGGACTTGGCTGCGTTCACCGCTTTCTATGAGGAGTGCGCCCATCCGTTGGTGTATAACGGTGACTTGCTGACGGTGGAAGATATCCGGAAGGTGGACGAGGAGTTTCCCCGCCTGGAGGGCGTCATGCTGGGACGCGGGTTGCTGGCCAATCCTGCTTTGGCTTGGGAATATGCAAACGGAGCCGTTTTTTCTCCCGATGAGCTGCATGAAAAGGTGAAGGCGCTTCACGCACGCCTTCTTCAATATTATGAAGCCCATTTACAGGGAGAGGTGCAATTGCTGAGTAAAATGAAGCCTTATTGGGAATACCTGCTGCCCGATGCGGACCGGAAGATAAAGAAAGCGATAAAGAAGGCTACAACGATGGATAAGTATTTGACAGCGGTGAACCAGCTGTAATGATGGAAAAGGGGCTTCGGTACATGAAAACCGGAGTGTCTCTTCAGTTCATTCAGCCGGTCTAACTGCTTGTAAAATAGGGAAGTATCCTGATAGGAGAACCTTCAGTTTCCTGTCAGTTACTTCCAGCCCATATTTTTGTTCCTACCTGTTAGATGAGAGGTGTGTCCGTCATGCCTGTATTTTAAGAAATACTTAGCTGTCTTTTCTTGGAGCATATCCTTTATCTTCCTTGTTATGCATCCTGTTGCTTCCTGATAAGTTTATCGTTTCACTAAAGTGATGAAACCTTATCACCCTAGTGATGAGCTTGTACTACTTGGGTGATGAAACTTCATCACTTAAGTGAAACACTGTACTTGTCAAGAAGAGAACACGAACTTGTCCTGATGAAAACCCTTTTACATAAGGATGTTTACGCTTAGTCACTTTTCATCCCGAAACGCCGGAAATCCCTTGACAAAGGCTTTTCAATGTGCTATCTTTGTGGAAACAACAACTAAAAAAAAACAATAAAATCATGATGAAAGAAATGATTCGGAAGGTGATGGAATGGTGCAAGTTATGGAACGGTGAAACTGCAACGGCGAAACAGGGGGACCCTTCTTCGGATAAAAGGGAAAAAGAACAGGCTGCGGATAACCGGGAGGTGCAAGACCGTCTGGAGAACTACTTGTGGAAACACTATGAGTTCCGTTTCAACGTGTTGACGGAACAACCCGAATATTGCGCGAAGGGGCAAGGGACGGACACACCTTATAAGATAGTGACTCAGCGTACCTTGAACACCTTGTGCCTGGAAGCGCACCGTCATCGCATCAATTGCTGGGATAAGGATGTGAGCCGCCTGCTCCATTCGGAACGCTTGGAAGACTATCACCCTTTCCTTACTTATATGGATACACTGCCCCAATGGGACGGGGTGGATCGCGTCACTCCGCTGGCGCAGCGCATCTCGAAAAAAGCTTTCTGGATAAACGGCTTCCACCGCTGGATGCTGGGAATGGCCGCCCAGTGGGCAGGACGCATGGACCGTTGCGCCAATGCAGTGGCCCCTATGTTGGTGAGCCGTATGCAGGGCAAGTGTAAATCTACTTTTTGTCAGTTGTTGATGCCCGACGGGTTGAGAGATTATTACACGGACAGTTTTGAGTTGACGGGGCAGTCGGGATGCGAACAGAAACTGGCGCAGTTCGGGCTGATTAATCTGGATGAGTACGACCGTCTTTCTCCTCAAAAACTGCCGTTGCTCAAGACACTGATGCAGATGAAGAAGTTGGATTTCCGTAAGTCGCACCGTTCATCCTACAGTCACCTGCCCCGCATGGCTTCGTTTATAGGAACCAGTAATCATAAGGATTTGCTGACCGACCCTACGGGCAGTCGCCGTTATCTTTGTGCCGAGGTGAAAGAGAAAATAGACTGCACGCCACTGGAGCACAAGCAATTGTTTGCCCAATTGAAGGCGGAGCTGGAGGGTGGCGAGCGTTATTGGTTTTCGGCCGAAGAGGAAGCGGAACTGCAATTGCGCAACCGCGAGTTCTATGCCATGCCCGTAGAGCAGGAGGTGTTCTACCGTTGTTTTCGCCTGCCTGAGGCGGGAGAGGAGTTCAAACTCTATTCGGCCTCGGTCATTTTCACCATTTTGCAGAGCCGTTATCCTGCGGCTATGCGCGGCATGACGGTGGTGCGTTTCGGCAAGATGATGAGTGCCATGGGGGCGGAACGGATGCATACGGAGAAAGGAAATCTGTACAAGGTAGTGTTGGCGGCATAATTCCCGTCCATCAGGCCGGCTGAAAGGACTGACAGGAGGCTGAAGGGGCTTCTGTTAGTCTTATTTGTTGTGCGACAGCGTGTTAACCGTGCTGAATGGTCTGAAGGCGGGGTGCATGAATGCCAAAAAACATACTATAAGAATCTTTTTAAAGAGCCGTTTTCTCAAGAATTTGTACTAAGTTTGCAACCAAACTACATAATTAAAAAAAACTATGATTAACAGATTTGTATTGAACGAAGTATCTTACTTCGGTCCGGGTGCGCGTGAAGTGCTTCCACAAGAGATTAAACGTTTGGGCTTGCATAAAGCGTTTGTTGCTACAGACAAGGACTTGATTAAGTTCGGTGTGGCTGATAAAGTGTTGAAAGTCTTGGAGAATGCAGGTATTCCTTATGAAATATTCAGTGAAATCAAACCGAATCCTACCGTAAGCAATGTAAAGGCGGGAGTTGAAGCTTTTGCAAAATCAGGAGCGGACTTTATTCTGGCTATCGGCGGCGGTTCGTCTATCGATACTTCGAAAGCGATTGGTATCATCACTAATAATCCAGACTTCAGTGATGTGGTGTCACTGGAAGGTGTGGCTCCTACAAGGAAAAAGTCAGTGCCTATCATTGCACTGCCCACTACCGCCGGTACTGCCGCCGAGGTGACTATCAACTATGTCATCACGGATGAGGAAAACCATAAGAAGATGGTTTGTGTAGACCCGAACGATATCCCCGCCATCGCTATTGTGGATGCGGAACTGATGTACACTCTGCCTAAAGGGCTGACTGCTTCTACCGGTTTGGACGCACTGACCCACGCCATCGAAGGGTTGATAACCAAAGGCGCTTGGGAAATGAGCGATATGTTCGAGATCAAGGCGATCGAAATGATTGCCCGTTATCTGGAAACCGCTGTCTTCGAGCCTACCAATGCGGAAGCCCGTAACGGTATGGCCGTGGCACAGTACATTGCAGGTATGGCGTTCTCTAATGTAGGCTTGGGCGTGGTTCACGGTATGGCTCATCCGTTGGGAGCTATCTTCGATATTCCTCACGGTGTGGCTAATGCACTGTTGCTGCCTGTCATCATGGAGTTCAATGCTCCGGCTGCTTTGTCCAAATATGTAGATATCGCCAAGGCGATGAATGTGTACAAGGATGGCATGAGCCGGGAAGAGGCTGCGAAGGCTGCTGTTGAGGCGGTGAAGGCATTGTCTGTCAAGGTGGGTATCCCTCAGCATTTGTCTGAACTGGGTATTAAGGAAGAAGACTTGCCCCGTCTGGCCGCTTCGGCTATTGCCGATGTGTGTACGCCGGGCAATCCTCGTGAAGTGACGGAAGAAATTATTCTGGAACTTTACAAGAAGGCTTTCTAAGCGTAATTCTTTTGTAATAAAAGCATAGGTGGTGTGTGGATGTGCAGGGCATATCCACACACTTTTTTTATCTCCTTGTCTTTGAAACAGCATTGTCACTTTGTAGCAATTTGTTCGTAATCCATTCAGCATTCTTTTGCACTTGCAAATTAAATTTAATGAAAATAGGTATTATTGTTAAACTGCTATCAATCATTTGAACATGAAAATTCTTATTGAGTCAAAGAGATTTTTGTTGTTATTATGCTTGTCACTATTCGTTGCGGGCTATGTTTCTGCACAGGATTACCGGGCGATTGTAAAAGGTATTGTGACTGACGAAACCGGAGAGGGGGTTATCGGAGCCACAGTGTTGGTAAAGAACGAATCGACCGGTTTCAGTGCCGGTTCTATCACCAACGAGACGGGAGAGTACATTGTGAAGCAACTCCCTTTGGGTTCACCTTACTCTGTCACCGTCAGCTATGTAGGCTATGGTGACCAGAAAAAGACAGGATATACGCTGAACCAAGGTGATGTGCTCCGTCTGGATTTCCAGTTAAAGGAGGAAAGTGTCGTGATGGAGGCTGTACAGGTGGTGGCTAATTCATTGAAGAATTCTATCGCCACTACGGGGGCCGCTACTTCGGTGACGGCCAATGACCTGAACAAACTGCCGGTAAACGGGCGTAACTTTACTTCGCTCATTGACCTGTCACCATTAAGTACAGGTTCCAGCCTGTCCGGACAGTTGGCTTCTTCTACTAATTATACCATTGATGGTATGAGTGCCAAGGGACCTACTTCGGGAGGTAGTACAACCAGCCGAAACGGTGTGCCATATGCCATTTCGATGGAGGCTATCCGTGAGTTCAAAGTCGTGACGAATGAATATGATGTGACTAACGGTCGTGCCGGAGGAGGTACTATTAGTACGGTGACCAAATCGGGAACCAACCAATTGACAGGTAGCGCTTTCACTTATCTGCGTTCCGACTGGTTGTCCAGCAAATATGATATCCGCGGCAACAAGCGCTCGAATGATTTCTCTACTTACCAGTTTGGAGCCTCATTGGGCGGTGCATTGGTGAAAGACCGTGCCCACTTCTTTATTTCTTGGGATCATCAGGCTGATTCACGTCCGTTGTATATTGCCGATATTCATAATGCTGCCGATGAAAAGCGTTATAATTTGACTACGGAGACCAGAGACCGTTTTCTGGAAATAGCCCGCAATAAATATGGAGTGTCGGACCATCCTCAGTTCGGGTCTTTTGATAAAAAACAGAATACCGATGCGGTATTTGCTCGTTTGGACTGGCAGATTAATGCTACAAACCTGTTATCGTTTACTGATAATTTTGTGAATGACAATAACAATATGGGCTTGAGCGACAATAGTGCTATCAATCTTTATGAAGTGTATGGTGATGTACATTCGTTGAACAACAGCGCTTTACTGACTTTACGTTCGGTACTGGGACCACGCAGTACCAACGAACTGAAGTTGCAACATCTTTATACATTGGAAAAATCCATGCCGGGCAGTGAACTGCCGGCTGATAATATTCCACGTGCCATTGTGCAACGTGTAGAATCGGAAATAGATGGAAAAACGGCGACTACTACCATTCAGCTGGGTGGTCAGCGTTATAGCCCTGAGAATTTCTATAATCACGTACTTCAGTTGGTAGATAATTATTATTATAATACCAATAAGGTAAACTATACATATGGTTTTGATTTGATGTACACGAATCTTAATTCTCGTTACGGTAGTGAGGCCAACGGGCGTTTTTATTTTACCGGACTGGATAATTTCGAGGCATTGAAGCCTTCTCGTTATGTACGTGAAGTGTATTTGGATCCTGACCAAAACAATCAGCGTGTACGCCAAAATATATTGAATGCAGGTATCTATGCCCAGTTGCAGACTAAACTGTTCACAGGATTCGAGCTGATGGCAGGCTTACGTTTGGATAATGCCACTTATTTCAATAAAGGTAATTTCAGCCAACTGGTGTATGATGAATTGGGACTGCGTACAGACAATGGACTCTCTACTTTCCAGATTCAGCCTCGTGTCCAGATTACTTGGGACTTTAATGACAAGCACACGGATATTCTTCGTATTGGCGGGGGAATCTTTGCATCTGATATCAACAACTATGCCATGATTAATAATATGGTATTTGATGGTACGAAAGTGATGTCGGTTGATATCAAGAATACGGAAGAAGAACCGGATATAGTTCCCACTCCCGATTTTATAGGGTATCGGAAAGATCCTTCTACGGCTCCGGGTATTGATTTGCTGAATAATCCCAAATATGCGGACAAGGCTGTACCTACGATCAATATGAATAGCAAGGATGCCAAGGTTCCCGTGGTTTATAAGGCGAATATTTCATACACTCACTTCTTCAGTGACCGTTTGAAAATGAGTGTCAGCGGATATATGACTTTGGGTCGTAACAACTATATGTATATAGACCGGAACATGGTGGATGATCCTTATTTTCGTCTTTCTGCAGAAGGGAACCGAGGTATTTATGTACCTGCTTCTACTATAGGAAAAGATGGTACTCTTGATTGGATGGAAGGACGTAAAAGTACCAAAGTAGGGCGTGTGCTCGAATTGGTCAGCGAGGGAAAAGTAAATCAGTTCGCTTTCACCGTAGATGGAACATGGCGTTACTATAAAGACGGAGAACTTTCTTTCAGTTATACTTGGAACGATACCAAAGACAATACTTCCTATAATGGTAATGTGGCTAATTCCGCTACTCTTTCCCAAATGGTGGTTGACGATCCCCGTGATTTAAGCAAAATGACTTACTCCAACAATCAGTTCCGTCATAAACTGGTGGTTTATGGTTCGGCTCCTACTTTCTGGGGCATTACCGTAGGTGCTCGCTTTTCCGGCATCGGGGGAACACGTTATTCCATGATTGTGAATGGAAATGTGAACGGTGATTTTGTGGATAGTAATGATCTGGCCTATGTATATGATCCGAATAGCAGTGCTACTCCTGATTATATTCGTGAAGGTATTAATTCTATATTGAACAATCCGGATGCGGAAAAGAGTGTGAAAGATTATATTCGTAAGAGTTTTGGTAAAGTGGCCGAACGTAATGGAGGAGTCAATGGTTTCTATGGCACTTTAGATCTTCGTTTGGCCAAGAAATTCAAAACTTACAAAAAGCAGAATCTGGAGGTGTCTGTTGATATTTTCAATGTGGCCAATATGTTGAACAAAGATTGGGGAGCCGGTCATAATCTGGGAACACAGAAAATTTATAGTATCAAGGGGTTTGATAAAGATGCCAAACAATATACTTATAATGTAAATGCCAACACAGGTGTATCCAGTCTGAACGGTACTCCTTTTCAGGTTCAGATAGGTTTGAGATATGGATTCTAATAGATAATGATTAAATAAGAAATAAAGATGAAACTAAGTAAACTAATGATGGCTTGTGCCATGTGTGCTGTTACTTTGACCGGGACTGCCCAGACCAAAGTGATTGCCCACCGCGGATATTGGAAATGTGAAGGTTCTGCCCAAAACTCTATTGCTTCTTTGACAAAGGCTGCAGAGGCAAAGGTGTATGGTTCGGAGTTCGACGTACAACTGACGAAGGACAAGGAAATCGTAGTCAATCATGACGATAGCATTCAGGGAATTTGCATTTTTGATACTCCTTTTGCTGAATTGAAAGATTTGAATTTG
Organism: Phocaeicola sp. GP0067; assembly: GCF_031119655.1. Lineage (NCBI taxonomy): Bacteria > Pseudomonadati > Bacteroidota > Bacteroidia > Bacteroidales > Bacteroidaceae > Phocaeicola > Phocaeicola sp. GP0067. The sequence continues at coordinate 35,182 of NZ_JAVHZY010000001.1, read as the reverse complement.
AGTAACGGCGAGAAGTTGTCCACTTTGGATGATTATCTGGTAGCGGGTAGGAAACTGACTGGTACTCAGCTGATATTGGAAATCAAGCCTCACAGAACCGAAGAAGCGGAAAATGAAGCGGTAAGAATCATTGTAGATAAAGTGAAAAAGATGCGAATGGAGAAACAGGTGGAATATATTTCATTCAGCATGAACATTTGCGAACAGTTGGTGAAACTGACTCCGGATTCGGAAATAGCTTATCTGAAAAGTGATGTGGCTCCTAAAGACCTGAAGGCGAAAGGAATTAATGGTATTGATTATTATATCAAGGTATTGGCTGAGAAACCGGAATGGATTGCTGAAGCACATCAGTTGGGTATGAAGGTGAATGTGTGGACAGTCAATGATATGGAGATGGTTCAGAAGATGATTGACCAGCAGGTGGATTATATAACTACTGATTATCCATTGGAAACTGAAAAGCTGATTCGGAAAAATGGAGGAGATTCTTAATAAAAATGTAATTCCTTTCAAATAGGGATGTAATAGGAACACAATACATTTGCACTGTAATTTAAAAAAGGATAATATGAAAGCTGGTTTATTAAAGAAAATCTCATTGGCTTTGGGATTGGTATTATGGGTGACAGGTTCTGTATGTGCATCGCCTGCTGACGAAGAAGGTGCTAACAAGGCTAATAACAATCTGGTAAAGGTTCTTGTTATAGGACTTCACGACAATGTGGAATCCAACTATTTTCCCGGCAGTATGATTACTGAGGAAACTGGAATACCGACTGATAGCATAGATTATACTTATAATCAGATTATAGCAAAGAATATTATTGCATCCAATAAGAATAAGAAATACCAGTTCGTTACTCCGGAAAAGGCGGCGGCCATCAGCAGTTTGTTGGATAAAATCAGACTGGAAGGTGAAGAAGAGGAGAGGTATGCGGATCTTAGTCAGGTGGATGATAATCGGTATGAACAGCTGATAAAGGATACTGATTCGGATTATGTATTATTTTTGAATCAGCATTATTTGAAATGGCAAGAAAAGCCTTTGCGTACTTTGTTTCATATCACCAGTTATTCTTTGTTTGATAAGAATCAGAAGGAAGTAACCCGAGGTAATAACTATTTTACCAGCATGAATTTGGAAAGTAAAGATAAGTTGAGTAAGGATAGTCGGAAAAGTTCTTCAAAGATAGTTTCCACTATTGTAAAAAGCTTGTCAAAGTGATGTCGTTATTCAGAAATTTATAAGAATAGGTGGGGCTGAAGTTCAAGACTTCAGCCCCCTTTTTCTATTTTCTTTTCAGATATTCGTACCCTATCCGGCAATACAGGCATTTTTTCTTATCGCAATATTCTTTCTTTAATTGTATCAAAGCTTGGCTGTCGGCGGCATTGGAGGCTTTCATTCCGCATTGTTCCCACATGCGGGTGATATAATTGTTCTCCGCTTTCAATTCTTCCAGAAAACTGCCGGCACGTGCACAAAGTACACGATTCCCTTTATGCAGTCCGTAAGCATAGAGAAATGTCACTACCGTGTTGATAATGAGTAAATCCAGTGAGGTGTTACTTAGAGTCTTCGGACGGGAAGGGGAAGAACCGCCAAATGTATAATGAGTGAGCCAGTATTCTGACGTTCCTCCTTTCAGAATATCTCTGACACCTTGTAGTGTTTCCGTTTCCATGATGCGAGAGAGCAGTCCGTAGGCACGATGATAAAGACATGCCAACTGTGCAATCCGTATATGCGGAAAATTAGCAGGACGTAGCCGGAGAAAACGCCATAGGGAAGCATCCATCGGGATAAGTCCGAATTTATGCTGTAGATAGGTGTACTCTTTTTTTAGCCGGAGATAGTATCCGTCTCCATCAGAATCTTCCAGAATGCCGGCTTGTCCAAAGAAGATGGCTTCTATCTGGAAAAGGTCGTTCCGATGCTTGTCTACTGCCCGGAAGGGAAGCCGATGAGCCCAGGTTTCGAAAGCGTCTCCGTTCAGCCCGAAACCGAAATTACGTGCCAGTGTGATAAAAAAAGCATCTTCCCAATTGCCTTGACAACGTTTTAACCGTTCATTCAATAAGGTCGCTTTTTGCTCGAATCTTTCCATCTGTAAGGCAGTCATCCATGAGTGGGCGGTGAAAGGGGGGAGTGAAGGAATGATGCGGTAACAAGGGGGGTAGCTGTCTGTTTCCAACAGTTCCTTGTAGTTGGTGCGGACCGCTTCCGGGCAGATGAGTTGTATTTGGGGGATTCTTTCTCCATTGCTCCTGCTGATTTCCGTATCTATTTCGGAGGCTATATGCAGAATGACAGAGTTGTAACCGGCATCTGCATGATGTCCGTGTTTGAACCAGTCTGAAGATCTTTCATGTATCTCGATATTGCCTATCCAAAGCACACCGTCCAGCTTGAGCTTGGCATTAAAAAAATCGGGACCGGCGTCGGTATTCGCCAGTCCCGTATCTATAACTTCCACTTGTTGGCCGGTTGTTGTTTTCAGTTCTTTGAGAGGAAATATTTTATGTTTCCATACATAGTGTAATAGTTGTTCCATGTTAATGAGGTGTAAATGTTTGGCAAATGTAATGGTTTACAACGAAAAACGCTATCTTTGTGGCTGAAATAACATTCGTAATTATGAAAATAGCATTAATAGGATACGGAAAGATGGGCAAGGAGATTGAAAAGGTTGCAGTTGCCCGCGGACATGAGATTGTGAGTATTATAGATGTTGATAATCAAGATGATTTTAATTCGGAAGCATTTAAATCAGCAGATGTGGCTATTGAGTTTACTAACCCGATGGTGGCATATGACAACTATATGAAAACTTTTGCTGCCGGTGTCAAATTGGTATCGGGCAGTACCGGATGGATGGACAAACATGGTGATGAGGTGAAAGAATTATGCACGAAAGGTGGAAAAACCTTGTTCTGGTCGTCTAATTTCAGTCTGGGTGTCGCTATATTCTCTGCTGTAAATAAATACTTGGCTAAAATAATGAATAACTTTCCCGCTTACGAGGTTTCCATGACCGAAACTCATCATATTCATAAACTGGATGCGCCCAGCGGAACAGCCATCACGCTGGCCGAAGGGATTCTGGAAAATATGAACCGCAAGAGTAAATGGGTGAAAGGGACCATGGTGGCACCGGATGGAACCGTGTCGGGAACATCGGAATGTGCCGAGAATGAGTTTCCTGTAAATTCGATCCGTGAAGGGGAGGTGTTTGGTATTCATACTATCCGCTATGACTCTGAGGCGGACAGCATCTCAATTACCCATGATGCCAAGAATCGGAAGGGGTTTGCCTTGGGAGCTGTTTTGGCGGCGGAATATACATCCAGGCATGAAGGGTTATTAGGAATGAGTGATTTATTTCAGTTTTAAGATATGATAAGAGCAACACATACACAGTGGATTAAGTTTGCCGTTGTTCTGGCGCTTTACCTGATATTTCTTGTCTGGTTGAGAAGCTGGCTGGGATTGGTGGTTGTACCGTTTATCTTCGATGCGTATATCACAAAGAAGATTCCATGGACTTGGTGGAGAGAGTCCAAGAACCGTCATGTAGTGACTGTCATGGGATGGGTGGATGCTATTGTATTCGCACTGGTGGCGGTATACTTTGTCAACCTCTATTTCTTCCAGAACTATGTGATTCCTTCTTCCTCGCTGGAAAAATCATTGCTGACGGGTGATTATCTGTTTGTGAGTAAAATGAGTTATGGGCCCCGTGTGCCTCAGACTCCGCTGCACATGCCGTTGGCACAACACACACTGCCGTTTTTTAATTGTAAATCATACCTTGAGCATCCACAATGGGATTATAAACGGGTGAAAGGTTTGGGGGATGTACAGTTGAATGATATCGTTGTCTTTAACTTTCCGGCCGGAGATACAGTTGCCACCGGTGTGCCCAATGATGATATTTACCGTCTGAGTTATGGCGCAGGCAAGGAGCTGGCAAAACCGGTGGATTTGGCTTCCATGACTCCGGAGCAACAACGGGTGGTCTATGATTATTATTATCAGTTGGGACGGGAGTACCTGAAAGAGAATCCACAGAACTTCGGTGAGATAATCAGCCGTCCGGTAGACCGCCGTGAGAACTACGTGAAGCGGTGTGTGGGTTTGCCCGGACAAACGCTGGAGATAAAGGATCGTATTATTTATTTGGATGGTAAAGCTAATAAAGAGCCTGATAATGTGCAGTATCGTTATCTGGTGAAAACCAAGCGTCCTATTCCCGATGACCTGGCTCATGAACTGGGTATCAGCAAGGAGGATATGATGATGTATTATACGGATGCTTCTGTTTATAATATGCCTCTGACGGAAAAAGCGAAAGCGGGTTTGTTGGCGCGTAAGGATATTGTAGTCAGTATTGAGAATACACCGGCTGATGATGCGGGGGGCTTGTACCCGCTGAATATGTATAAGAACTGGACTACGGATAACTACGGACCTGTATGGATTCCCAAAAAGGGAGAGACGGTGAAACTCACGATAGAGAATCTTCCTGTTTATGAGCGTCCTATTCATGTTTACGAGGGTAATGAACTGGCGGTGAAAGATGGAAAGATTTATATTAACGGCAAGGAAACCGATGAGTATACTTTCAAGATGGATTATTACTGGATGATGGGAGATAACCGTCATAATTCGGCTGACTCCCGCTTTTGGGGATTTGTTCCTGAAGATCATGTGGTGGGAAAACCTATCTTTATCTGGTTGTCATTGGATAATGACCGTGGCTGGCTGGATGGAAAAATACGTTGGAACCGATTGTTTACCTTTGTAGATAACATTAAATAAATTGCGCATACCCTGTATTCCTGTATGGATAAAAGCAATGCTTACTGCTGTCATTCTGGTACTGTTGGTAAAGACATTTGCTTTCACCTCCTGCACCATTCCCTCTACCGGTATGGAGAATAGCCTTTATCAAGGGGAAAGGGTTTTGGTGAATAAGTGGAGTTATGGGTTTCGTGTGCCTTTTTCTATCTGGCGGTGGCTGGGAAAAACTGCCGGGAAAGGGGATATTGTGTTGTTCAACAATCCTAATCCACGGTCTCCTCAGACGTCGGTGGGCAATCGGGAAGTGTTTATAAGCCGTGTGGTAGGAGTACCCGGAGATACGTTGATGTTGAATGATGAACTGTGGGTGACCGACGAACAAGTGTTGAGCCCGGATAGTAAATCTTTGTATGTCTATTCTCATACGGAAGAAGAAACGATGCAGGCTGCCATGCAGCAAGTGAACATTCAGGGAAACAGGTTGGTGGGGTATGCCGAGGGGAAGTATATACGTACCTTCAGTCATTATGAATATTACCTGTTAAAACAAAAACTGGCGGGAAAAGTGGATTTGATTCCTCTTTATCATAAGGATATAAGCAAGAGCCATCCCTTTGTGATCCCGGAAAAAGGGAAACCTGTCAAGGTATATCCTTGGAATGTGACCTTGTTGTGCAATACTATTGTCCGCCATGAAGGGAGAGTGGCTTCTGTCAGGGGAGATACCCTGTATGTAGGGGGAAAACCTGTAGAAGCCTATACATTTAATAAAAATTATTACTGGATGGCATCCAATAATCCGGTGAATCTGTGTGATTCGCGTTTATTCGGCCTGGTGCCCGATGACCATTTGATCGGTAAAGCTTGGCGCATTTGGTTTTCATCCAGAAAAGGGCGCATTTTTCAACGAGTGCAATAATGGAGAATACGATATATTTAAGTTCGGCCTATCTGGCCCCGGTGGAATATTATACAAAACTGTTTGCCTGTGAGAAGGTCTATGTGGAACAGTATGACAATTATGTGAAACAGACTTATCGCAACCGTTGTGTCATTGCGGCAGCCGACGGTCCGCTGGCACTGACTATCCCTACGGAAAAAAGCGGTACGCCTAAATGCCTGATGAAGGATGTCCGTATTTCGGATCATGGCAATTGGCGTCATATACATTGGAATGCTTTGGTGGCTGCATATAGAAACAGTCCTTTCTTTGAGTACTATGCTGATGATTTCCGCGTCTTTTATGAAAAGAAATATGCCTTCTTGTGGGATTATAATCAGGAAATTTGTTCTTTAGTATGCGATTTGATCGATATTCATCCCCATATGGAAGGAACAACGGAATATTGCATGGAATTTGTTCCGGGTGAGGTTGATTTTCGTGAGACTATTCATCCGAAGCGTGACTGGCGTAAGGCGGATGCTGACTTTTGCCCTAAACCTTACTATCAAGTTTTTGATGCCAAATACGGTTTTCTGCCGAATTTGAGTATCGCCGATCTTTTGTTTAATATGGGGCCGGAGAGCCTGATTGTTTTGCGAGATAGTGTTAAAGGTATAAACCATAAAGAATAATATCATGAATAATTTGTTTAGTGTAAAAGACCAGGTGGTGGTAATCACCGGTGGAACAGGGGTTTTGGGAAAGGCTATTGCCGCCCATTTGGCAGAAGAAGGTGCCAAGGTTGTTATATTAGGCCGTAAGGCAGAAGTAGGAAATGCCATTGTAAACGAAATCAAGGCCAAAGGCGGGGAAGCCATGTTTCTTGTAACGAATGTGTTGGATGAGGCTATATTGGAGCAGAATCTGAAGGATATTCTCGCAGCATATGGTCGTGTAGATGCATTGCTGAATGCAGCAGGAGGTAATATGCCGGGTGCTACGATTGCTCCTACAGGAAATTTCTTTGATTTGAAGGTCGATGAGTTCCAGAAAGTGCTTAATCTGAATCTTACCGGAACAGTTCTGCCTACACAGGTATTTTTGAAGCCGATGGTGGAACAGAAGAAAGGAGCTATTGTGAACTTCTCTTCTATGGCGGCATTCCGTCCGATGACCCGTGTATGTGGTTATGCGGCTGCAAAAGCGGGAATCTCTAATTTCACTGCGTTCATGGCCAATGAAGTGGCTACGAAATTTGGTGAAGGCATCCGCGTGAATGCCATTGCTCCGGGATTCTTCCTGACCGAACAGAACCGTACTTTGTTGACAAACGAAGATGGTACATATACTCAGCGTGGTAATGATGTGATTCGCCAGACTCCGTTCAAACGTTTCGGTAAAGCAGAGGAACTGTGTGGAACCATCCAGTATCTCATCAGCGATGCCAGCAGCTTTGTAACCGGTACAGTAGCCGTAGTAGATGGTGGTTTCAATGCATTTGCCATGTAACAAGTCTTTAGTTTTTAATTCTCAATTTTTTTATTTGATATGATTTTATGTGAGCAAACATGGCGCTGGTACGGACCGAATGATCCCGTATCATTGTGGGACATCAAACAAGCCGGAGCAACCGGTATTGTCAATGCCTTACATCATATTCCCAACGGTGAAGTATGGACGGTAGAGGAAATAATGAAGCGCAAGAAATTGATTGAAGAAGCAGGATTAACTTGGAGTGTCGTAGAATCCGTGCCCGTACACGAGCATATTAAGACACAGACAGGAGATTATCTGAGATATATCGAGAACTATAAACAGAGTTTGCGTAATCTGGCAGCATGTGGTATCTATATTGTGACTTATAACTTCATGCCTGTACTGGATTGGACCCGTACGGACCTGGCATATACGTTGCCCGATGGTTCCAAGGCATTGCGTTTTGAGCGGGCTGCTTTTGTAGCGTTCGATCTGTTTATCTTGAAACGTCCGGGAGCCGAAAAGGAATACTCGGCCGAAGAGATAGAAAAGGCAAAAGCGCGTCTGGCACAAATGGATGAGGAAGAAATTCATCGTCTGACACGAAATATGATTGCAGGATTGCCCGGTTCGGAGGAAAGTTTTACATTGGAGCAATTCCAAAATGAACTGGACCGTTACAAGGATATTGATGCGGACAAACTCCGCAATAACTTGATTTTCTTCTTGAAAGAAATTTGTCCGGTAGCCGATGAAGTGGGAGTAAAGCTCGTTATTCATCCGGACGATCCGCCTATGTCTATTCTGGGCTTGCCGCGCATTATGAGTACGGAGGCGGATTTCAAGCTGTTGGTGGAAGCTGTACCTAATCCGTCAAACGGACTTTGTCTGTGCTGTGGCTCATTTGGCGTATCTGCACAGAATGATTTGCCGGGTATCATGGAACGTTGGGGAGACCGTATCAATTTTGTTCATTTGCGCAGTACCCAACGTGATGCTGAAGGGAACTTTTATGAGGCGAATCATCTGGAGGGTGATGTGGACATGTATCATGTAGTTAAGAACCTGTTGAAAGTGCAGCAACGTCGTGGAATATCTATTCCTATGCGTCCGGATCATGGTCATCAGATGATAGATGATTTGAACAAGAAAACAAATCCGGGCTATTCTTGTTTGGGACGTATGCGTGGCCTTGCCGAGCTTCGTGGTTTGGAAAAAGGAATAGCGATGAGTATGGTGGCAGAGTAACTTCTTTTTAACATATAAAAATAAGACCTGAATGTCTTCCGGTATCCGGAGATCTTCAGGTCTTATTTTGTTTAAAGGCTGGATAATAGGGGCTTTCTAGACAAATACAGATATTAATTAGACAAATAAAGAGGTGCTGGCGGAATGGGAACGCCTATATTTGCAACAGTTTTTAATCTAATTAATCCTTAAATTCTTTTATTATGAATAAAAAAATGAAACTGCTTTCAGTCCTTGGATTGGTGACAGCTATTCTGTTTTTGTTCTCGCCGATGGTGACAGCTCAATCCTTATCCATCAGTGGTAAGGTAATTGACAAAAACAGTCAGGAGCCTGTAATTGGGGCCAGTGTTTTAATTGAAGGAACCTCAAACGGTACGATAACCGATTTGGATGGTAATTTTATGCTTTCCAATGTTCCATCCAAAGGAAATCTAGTCGTGTCTTATATTGGTTATGCTACGCAAACTCTTCCAATCAATGGAAAAACTAGTTTCAGTATTGTCTTGGCTGAGGATACCGAAACGTTGGATGAAGTTGTTGTGGTAGGTTATGGTGTGCAGAAAAAAGTGAATCTTACCGGATCTGTCGCTTCTGTGAAAGGAGATGCGTTGGAACATCGTCCGGTAGTGGATGCAACACAGAGTTTGCAAGGTTTAGTTCCGGGTTTGTCAGTAAGCAATGGAGGATCGGGACGTCCTGGTGCTACCGGTTCGTTGAGTTTGCGTGGTCAAGGCAACTTGTCTGGAAATTCTGCTCCTTATGTATTGGTAGATGGTGTGGAAATGTCTCTTTCAGATGTAAACCCGAATGACATCGAGAATATTTCTGTATTAAAAGACGCGGCGGCTTGTGCTATTTATGGAGCACGTGCAGCTTACGGTGTGATTCTGGTGACAACTAAACAAGGTGAAGAAGGAAAGATGCGTGCCAGTTATCAAGGTACATTAGGATGGAGTGCTCCAACTGTGCTGCCGGATATGGTGAATTCACTTGACTTTGTGAAGTTTTGGAATGACGGTGTCAGCAATACAGGAGCTGCTAACCGTATGTATAGTGAGCAAAAAATAGCTGATTTGGAACAATATATGAGAGATCCGTCCAGTATTGACCCGTGGGGAGATTTGGCACCGGGTGAATCATTGAATGCCGCATTCGAAAACTCGGAACGCGGATTGGGAAATACGGATTATTTTGATCTGCACTATAAAAATTATAGCTTTAAGCATAACCACAATCTCAGTTTTAGCGGGGGTAGCAAGAAAGCACAATATTATGTTTCCGGAGGCTATTATAATGAGGACGGTATTTTGCGCTATGCTGATATGGACTATACACGCTATACGGTTAATGCCAATATCACTTCAGAATTGACTAAATGGTTGAAACTGAAATTCAACACTAAGTTTATGCATTCGGATAATAGGACTCCTTTTAATAATGAAGATCCGAAAACTGGACTTGACGGTGGTTTGAGTGAAGGATTTTATCATAGTTTGGCACGTTTCCGTCCTACGGTATCGGTTATTGACCCTAATGGACATTTTACGGAATTGTCTATGATTCCTTATTTGCAGAGTGGAACGTATACAGATACGCAACGTGACCGTTTTAATATCACTGCAGGTTTTGAATTGCAACCGCTGAAAGACTGGTTTATTTTCTTTGATTATACTTATAAGCAAATGAACTTGGAGTATGAAGCATTGAATGTGGCTCCCAGTATTTATGAGCAAGATGGGGTGACAATGACCAAAGTGGCGCGTTCTGAATTGGGAGTAGTGGAAGACGGTAAGTTTACACGTACTTATGGACGTACCCGTTATCAGACTATCAATTTTTATACAAACTACCAGTTCACTCTGAATGATCATCATAACTTTACATTAATGGGGGGGTATCAAGAAGAGGATAATGATTATAGCTATATGAAGAACTCTATTACAGGCTTGTATTCTACAAACAACCCTAATTTGGGTATGGGTACAGGTGATAAAGTGGTAGTGGATACTCGTAACGGATGGGCTACACGAGGCTTTTTTGGGCGTATCAATTATGACTACGACGGTCGCTATCTGTTGGAATTGAACGGCCGTTATGATGGGTCTTCTCGCTTTGCTAAAGGAAACCGCTGGGGATTCTTCCCTTCCGCATCTTTGGGATGGAATATTTATCGGGAGAAATTTATGGAACCGGCAGCCGATTTCCTTTCTAATTTGAAATTGCGTGTATCATATGGTTTGTTAGGTAATCAGGCAGATGCCGGTTTATATACTTTTGCTTCCAATATGTCACTGAATGGTGGTTTGGGAGGATATATATTTAGCGACGGTCGTCATATTTATACCAATCCCGCTCCTGTTATTGACCCGAATACTACTTGGGAGAAGGTGGAAAGCAAAAATATCGGATTGGATTTTGGTTTCTTTGGAAACGCTTTGACCGGAACCGTAGATATATTCCAGCGTGATACAAAAGATATGTTGGGACCGGGGCTGGAGTTTCCCGATATGTTTGGTGCGGTAGCTCCACAGGCTAATAACGCCCGTATGCGTAACCGTGGTTGGGAGTTGTCTTTGAATTATCGTGGAAAAATAGGTAACGATATTGATTATAGTGTCGGAGGGTCGGTTTCAGATGCTGTTTCCGAAGTGACGGAATATGCTAATGCTAAAAAGAATGATCCTTACGGAAGCTGGTATACAGGCCGTAAAGTAGGTGAAATATGGGGATATCGGGCCGAAGGTCTGATTCAGACACAAGAAGAAGCTGACGCTTACAACGCGGAGTATGATTTAAGCTATATCAGTGGAAAACTGTGGGAACCGGGAGATGTGAAGTATATAGATCTGGATGGCAATAAAGTCATTGACAGGGGAGACAATAGACTGGTGGATGGTGATATGGGAGACCAGACTATAATTGGTAATACAACTCCACGTTATCAGTACACTTTCAATGGATATATCAGTTGGAAAGGATTAAGTCTGAGTGTTATGTTCCAGGGTGTGGGCAAACGTGACTGGGTTGCCGGTGGCGCATATTTCTGGGGATTTGGACCTTATGCTCAAGTTACTGTTTTCAAGGAACATATGGATTATTGGAGACCGGACAATCCGGGAGCTTATTATCCGAAACCTTATATTAATTCTGCGGGTGGAGTAGCTCCTTATCAGGATAAAAATATACAGCGTACTGATTTGTATTTGCAGAATGCAGCTTATTGCCGGTTGAAGAATCTGACTTTAAGCTATGACCTGCCTAATGCATGGGTACACAAAGCTGGCTTGCAGAAAGTGCAGGTGTTCTTTTCCGGAGAGAATCTGTTGACATTTACCAAACTGAAAGGTATGTTTGATCCGGAAGCCATTTTTAGTTCCAACTCATATACAAGTGAGGGAGGAAAGAACTATCCGATGAACCGCGTATTGTCCTTAGGCTTTATTGTTAATTTATAATTTTGATATCTTATGAAAAAAAGAAATATATTATTGGGGCTGGCTTTGGCATTCTGTTTTACGGCTTGCTATGATTTGGATAAAATGCCCGAGGGAGTATTGTCTACGGCCGAACCGTTTCGCAGTACAGGCGAAATAAGAAACTATATAGACCGCTATTATGAATTTGGTGTCCGTACGCAAGGGTTCATGGCTGGTGGTGGAGGTGGTATTGCCGGTAATGATGTTAACAGTGATAATTTGGCATCTGCTGCTGTCAATTCGCGCCTGATGGGATTAACTTCGTTGAGCAATGCGGTGGCTTTAGATAATTATACACATATTCGTAACATTAATTTTTTGATAAATAATGCCGGTGACTGTCCGGAAAAAGGCAGTGTAGAGTATAATCATCTGATGGGTGAGGCCTATTATTTCCGTGCTTGGTTTTATTATTCCATGTTTTCAGACTATGGTCGGTTGGCATGGGTAGACACCCCGCTAGAACCAAATCTGGAAGTAATGATGTTGCCTCGCGAGAGCCGTACATTTATTGCCGATAAGATTTTGGCAGATTTGGATATGGCCATTTCACTGATGAAGGAGCAGAATAATTCGTCATCCATGCGTCTGCACAAGGATGTAGCCCGTGCGTTGAAGAGTGAAGTCGCTCTCTTTGAGGCTACATGGGAAAAATGGCATTATGCTAAGGAAAAAAACAAACCCGAAAAGTTTTATGATACGGAACTTGGAGAGGCAGAGTTAATGGCAAAGATAGACAACTATTTGGATCAGTCTATCGCTGCTGCTGAAGAAGTGCGTCAACGGGGAGTATGGAAAATATATAATACCGGAAATGTGGAGAATGATTATAGGAGCATTTTTGAAACTCCTGATCTGACTGCTAATCCTGAAATTCTTTGGTTTAAGATGTATGATGGAGATCAGGTGGGCAATAGTGTCACTCGTTATTTGAATACAGGTGGAGGTAATGTGGGGGTTACAGCATCTTTAGTAGATGATTATTTGACGATAGACGGCCGGCCTTTGGTTGGGAAAGAGCTTCTTGATGCCAAGCGTGTCTATCCTACGGAGTTGCTTCCTACTGTCCGAGACCCCCGTTTGTCGCAGACTGTGGCCTTGCCTGGACAGCGCATGCAACCTGCTGGGGCTGGTAATCCGTACGTTGTCGGTTTCCCCTCGTTGGCTGGCGATGGTTCAGCGTTTGGAACGAACATGACCGGTTATGTGATGTTGAAACATGTACAGATAGATTATACTGGAGATTATATCTCGGAATATAAAGGCTCTACTCCTGCCATTCAGTTCCGTTACGCTGATGTTTTGTTGAATTATGCGGAAGCGCTGGCCGAGAAGAACGGGGCGGCTAATGCGGGCAAGATTATAGAGATATTGCATCCTTTGCGCGAGCGTGCCGGTATGCCGGATATTGATTTCGACCGTGAATATAATACTTCTGCGGAGTATCCGTTTAGAAATCTGGATAAATATATCCAAGCTGTACGCCGCGAACGCCGGGTGGAAAAAGCATTGGAAGGTCGTCGGGTATTTGATATCATGCGCTGGGCCGCTGCCGAGGAGTTGATTATAGGTAACCGCGCACATGGTGCTTTGTTTATAGGCAGTAACTTGCCGGAACAATATGGGCCAGAGTTGAAATATGACCAGGCATCTGGAAATAATATGTTTTTGACAGGCAGCCCTGATGATGCTGAACGTTACATATTACCGGTGCCTCCTTCTACAATGCCGAATGGATGGCAGTTTAAACCGAACCGGGATTATTTGTTGCCTATCCAGGAGCGTATGATTAATGTAATGGATGGCATGTGGGAACAGAATCCCGGTTGGTAAGGAAGTGATGAATGAATCCAAAGTTATATAAAAATGAATAGAATAACCAGTAGTGTATTGTATTCTTTGACGGGAGCAGCGATGTTGTCATCGCTGCCTTCCTGCAAGGTAAAGAAAGAGAGCGACGGGAATGAGAAAAAAAGCATGAATATTGTGTATATCATGTGTGATGACCATTCTTTTCAGACTATCAGTGCATATGACCAACGTTATATGCAGACACCCAATATTGACCGGATAGCCAATGAAGGGGTCCGTTTCACAAATAGTTTTGTGGCAAACTCCCTGAGTGGTCCCAGCCGTGCCTGTATGCTGACCGGTAAACATAGTCATGCCAATGGATTTACGGATAATACCACCACATTTGACGGTAACCAGCAGACTTTCCCGAAACTGCTTCAGGCTAATGGCTATCAGACTGCTATGATCGGTAAATGGCATCTGGTATCTGAACCTACCGGATTTAATTATTGGGACATCCTGATAGGACAAGGGGATTATTATAATCCGAAATTTATTAAAAATGGCGAACGGGTACAACGGGAAGGCTATGCTACCAATATTGTGACAGATTTGGCAATAAATTGGATGGACAGCATCCGGGACAAGAGTAAACCATTCTGTCTTTTTATTCATCATAAGGCGCCTCATCGTACCTAGATGCCTGATCTTTGTGACCTTGACTTGTATGATGATGTAACTTATCCGATGCCAGAGAACTTCTATGATAAATATGAAGGCAGAATTCCTGCATCCAAGCAGGAAATGAGCATTATAAAGGATATGGATTTGGTGTATGACCTGAAGATGGCGGACAAGGAGAATGAGATCCATACCACAACGGGACTGGAAGAAGCGGGCAGAAATATGTATAATGCTCTGAATCCGGAACAGAAGGCTGTTTGGGACAAGCATTATGATCCTATCATTGCCAAATTCAAACAGGATAAGTTAACGGGTAAGGCTTTGGCTGAGTGGAAATATCAGCAATATATGCATGATTATATGCGGGTTATCCATTCCATAGACCGTAATGTGGGGCGTGTTTTGAAGTATTTGGAAGAGAACGGATTGATGGAAAATACGATGATTGTCTATACTTCCGACCAGGGATTCTATATGGGAGAACATGGTTGGTTTGACAAGCGTTTCATGTACGAAGAGTCTTTCCGTACCCCCTTGCTGGTCCGTTTGCCGGGAGGAAAGAAAGGTGATGTTGATGAGATGGTGCAAAATATTGATTATGGTCCTACTATATTGGACCTTGCAGGGGTGGAGGTACCGGCAGATATGCATGGAGTTTCTTTCTTGCCTTTGCTGAAGGGGGAGAAAGTGCCTGACTGGCGTAAATCATTGTATTATCATTTTTATGAATACCCGGCTGAACATGCTGTCCGCCGCCATTATGGTGTACGTACAGAACGTTATAAATTGATGCATTTTTATAATGACATAGACTGTTGGGAACTATATGATTTACAGGAAGATCCTATGGAGATGCATAATATCTACGGACAACCTGGAACGGAAGAGTTGGTTAAAGAATTGAAGACGGAATTATTACGTCTCCAAGTTCAGTATGATGACCCTATTCGTAACATTTACAAGGATTGACAACCTAATCTGACCTAAATTTAACATAGCATGAAGTATTCCCGGTCTTTCTGTTTTCAAGAAGGTCGGGAATCTTTTTTTCTATAATCGGACGGACTCATTCCCATTGCATTTTTGAATACAGTGCTGAAATTGCGTGAATGCTTGAATCCTGACTGTTCTGCTACTTCGCTTATGGATAGTGTGGTGGCATCTAGTAATTTACGGGCATATTCCAAACGGCATTTTATGATGTATTCACTGATGCCTATATCCATCATTCCTTTAGTCTTGTTGTAGAGTGACGCACGGCTCATTCCCATTTGCTTTGCTATGAAATTGACATCCATATCCACATTGTTGATATTTTCATTGACAATGCGGCTGAATTGAAGCATCAGCTGCTCATTGATGTGATTCAGATTTTCTTGTTTGGGTATAGGGATATCTATGGTGGCATAGTGCTTTTTCACGATGTTGTGATTATGCATGATATTCTGTATCTGGATAGAAAGTAAATCCATGTCAAACGGTTTGGTTATATAGGCTTCTGCTCCTGTTTTGTATCCTTCTTCTATACTGGCGTCATCGACACAGGAAGTAAGCAGTATCACAGGCATATAGTTTAAGTCTGGTTTTTGTTTGATATAGCGGCATAGTTCAAATCCGTTCATGCGGGGCATTTTGACATCACTTAATACAATTTGGGGGCGTTGTGACGTAAGGATAGGAAGAGCTTCCATGCCATCATGAGCTTCATACACTTCTTCAAACAGAACTTGTAGGTTGCAAATCAGGTAATTACATAAGTCGCGATCATCTTCCACTATTAGAATAGAATGAAATTTCTCTATGCTGTCTTGTTGAGGTTGTTTGTAATCGATGTCGGCTGATAGATGCAATGCATCATTCAAATAGGTTTGAGGTGTAGATTGAATGTCGGCGGCTTCCTGTCTATACGGTAATGTGAAAAAGAAAGTCGCTCCTTTGGTTTCATTATTTTGGGCTCCGATGATGCCTCCGTGCATTTCTACCAGTTGTTTGGCGTATGACAAGCCGATTCCGTTACCTTGAAAGCTATGTTTACCCTGATAGAAGCGAGTGAATAAATTGGCTATATCTTCTTCTTGAAGACCTATTCCCTCATCTTTTATAGTTACCCGTACACGGCTTCCATTACCTTCGAGGTAAGTGGAAACAGTGACAGTAGAATTTTCTTCGCTGAATTTATAGGCATTTGTCAATAGGTTGTTAACGACGATTTCACATTGACTGCGGTCAAAATACATAGTTTCTATGGTAGTGTCAGGAGTAAATGCCAATGAGATATTACGTAACGAAAGTTCATCCTTGAAATCATTTAGGATACTTTGCAACCATTCGTTGAAGGGCGTGGAAGACATGCGCAGGATATTTTTCTCTACTTCCATCTTGCGCATATTCAGAATCATGTCAATGATGTTTTTCATTTGTCGTGCTTGCTTGAACGCACCATATAGTTTGCCACGGAGTTCATAGGGGATTTGTTTGCTGTTTGTAAGTTGTTTCAACGGTGTATAAATTAAGGTTAAAGGGGTACGCAGTTCATGGTTGATATTGATCAAAGCTTTCACTTTTTCCTTGTAGATGGTACGTTCCTGTTCCTTGTATTTCCGTTTCAGTTGACGGTCGTGAGCTTTTATGGTATAGATAATGAAAAGAATGATGATGACCGCACATAATAGGATGAACCAGGATTGTTGCCACCACGGAGGAAGGACAGTGAATTTCAGCAAAGTGAATTCAGGACTCCAGCTACCATCGTTCTGTGTACATTGAACCGTTATTTTATAGTCGCCCGGAGAAATGGTATGTAAAACAAGATGGGGACGGGATGTTTCTGTGTATTCTGTGTTCAGCCCTTTTATACGGAACCGGTAGATGCGCTTGTGAAATACATTTCCCCCTTCCAGTTGTGTATGTATTTTTAGGGAGGAGAAATTATAAGGAATTTCCATAGTTGATCGGGGGATGAAGTGAACTGTTGTGCCGTTCAATGCTATTTCTTGCAACTTAAGTGTGATGGGAGGTGGAGCCGAAGCTGGTTTTAAAGCTTTGTTGATTCGTACCAATCCCTCGGAGCCACCCATGTATATGTTGCCGTCACTTGCCACCAATGCAGGTTTGGCTAAAAAGTCGTTAGGTAATATGCCGTCCATCTCATTGTAGATGACAAAATGATTTTTATGTGGATTATAAGCGTATATGATTCCCAATGACCCCATCCATACGATGCCTTCATGGTCAATGACTAAAGAAGTGATTACGTCATTTCCATCGGGTAGCTTTAATGGCTCTTTACGGTTTGAGGGCAGGTGAATTCTGGTGACTCCATTAGGTTCGGCTATCCATAGAGTCCCTAAAGAATCAATGCTTGCAGCTAATATCTGGTTATTTTTCTCATAAGCTATGGTTTCGTATTCGTTTTTCTCTTTGTTGTATTGGAATACATTGTTTCGGTCATGAAAAAATGGATAAGTACGGTATTTTCCAATATAGATCCAGGAATATTGTAATTGTTTGTTCTTGAAGTGGATGGGAATAAGTTGTTGGCTTCCGGGAATATATCGGTAAAAAGCATTACCGTATAGTTCTATTTCGTTCCGATCATTAACTCGTATATTGGTGGGTGCACTGGAGCTTGCCAGCTTTGCTTCTGCATCTTTGTCCGGAAGAGAGAAGCGCTGGTAGTTTCCTGTCTTTTTATTGAAGCGGAAGATTCCTTTTGAAAAACTGGATGCTAGCAGTTCGGTTTCGGATAAAGGGCAAATGGATACTATTTTTTCTCCCAATGTTTGCGGATAGTGGGTAAAACGTTCCGTTTGCGGGTCAAAGCAGTTGATACCGCCTCCGTCCGTACCAATCCAGATCCGTCCGTCTTTATCTTCCCATAGGCATAAGGGGCATTTGTCGGACAAGCCTGAGGCTGGGTTTTGTGCAGCTTTGGTATAGGTAGTGATAAAACCTTTTTCTGCTCCTAGTACGCCTTCCCGCACCATACCTATCCACATGTGGTTGTTGCTGTGGCATAGGCATGTGACTGAATTGGCAGGGAATTGCCGGTTTTCTTTGTTTGATAAGATTTGAATATCATGAGTGTCCGGATAGATTATATTCACTCCGCCACCATCTGTTGCCAGCCAAATGGCTTTATCCCATTCTGTTATATCAAGAACAATATCGTTGCTCAAGTTTGAATTACGGGTATTATAGGAGGTCAGCAGTTGTCCATCCTGATTATAACATTTTACTCCTTGCCCGTAGAAGGAAACCCAGTAACGTCCGGAGGAATCCTTATATAGATCGTATGCATTGGATAATTCACCGAATGGAGAATCAGTTATTTCTCCTGTATGTTTATTTAATAGCTTTATTTCCCATGCATTGTTTATTATCAGGTAATGAGTGGAGTCGAAAGGCTCCATCTTGATAATATGGATTCCTGTTGTTTTTAAAGGGATTGCTTTGGAATGTTTTAATTCATTTTCATATACAAGCAATGTGTCGGTTACAGGTATCAGCAGCTTGCTTCCTTCAGTTGTTATAATGGAAGCTTTTACCGGCTGATTATGTCGCAGAAAAATTTGCAGGGAATCTTTCTCATATTCATAATAACTGATTCCTTGTGAGGTGATCGCCCATATCCGTTCTTCATTATCTCCGAAAATATCGTTGATGTAATGGCTGTTTTTACGTAATAAATACGGTAGATTATATTTCTTGATTTTTTCTCCATTGAAACGATATATTCCCTGAGTGGTTCCGACCCATAATGAACCGTTTTTGTCATCGTATAGGGATATAATAGAGGTTGGAAGTCCTTCTTTAATAGAAAGTTGTTTAAAATGATAATAAGGACGGTTGATGGAATAAGTCTTTATGATAAAACAACATAGAACCAGGATTACATAGACGGTTTTTCTCATTCAGATAAGGTCTTAAAACAAATATTTGTACAAATATAAGAAATAGGTTTTGAAATTCAAAGCGAAAAGAGGATATTGATAACCGAATGACTGTGATATTATATATAATTTGTCATTCTGAACAGATGTAAAAGATAACATAGTGTTCAGAATGACAAAATAGATTAAAAGATGAGGGGGATTTGTCTGACTGTTTTTTTGTCCTTATAAGGGGATTTTTTTCAGTTTCTCATTCTCAACCATTACTTTATATGTCTTTCCTTTAGTTGTCTTAAAGGTAAAAGTCAGGTTACCATATCTCAGATTGCAGGGCTCACCGGCTTTGGACAGAATGACGGCTTCTTTTAATTTACCATCCTGCCAGATAATGTCAATTTCAAAGTTACCTTTGGCACAAAGCCCTTTGACAGAACCTTCTTTCCATGCGTCTGGCAAGGCTGGGAGTAATTGGATGAATCCCATGTGACTTTGCAACAACATTTCTGTGATACCGGCAGTTCCGCCAAAGTTACCGTCAATCTGGAAAGGCGGATGGGTATCCCATAAGTTGTCCAAAGTTCCATTTTTTAGTAAGTTGCCAAATAGTTTGTAGGCGTGGTTGCCGTCTTGCAGACGTGCCCATTGATTCAGTTTCCATCCCATGCTCCAGCCGGTAGCTCCGTCACCGCGGTGTTCTAAAACAACTTTGGCGGCATTGGTTAATTCGGGAGTAGTAATTGGTGAAAGGGTGTGGCCCGGATGCAGTCCGAATAAATGGTTGACGTGACGATGCTCGTCTTTGGGATCGTCTATGTCTGTTGACCATTCCATTAACTGACCATAACGTCCTATTTGATAGGGTACAAGATGTTTCAGTACATATTGCCATTGTTTACGGTCTTTGGAATCGACACCCAGTGCTTTGCTGGCATCAATGGCGTTGAGCAATATTTCGCGGACTACAGCATGTACAAAAGTAGCTCCTTGGTCTACAGGCCCATGCTCGGGAGAAGTGGAAGGAGCAGCAGTGTAGGTCCCGTCCGGTTTATGCCATAAATAGTCTACAGCAAAGTTGGCACTGCTCTTGATAAGATCATAGCCTACTTCTTTCAGGAATTTTTTGTCTCGGGTGTAATCATAGTATTCCCAAATGTGAGTTGCCAGCCAGGGACCTGCCATCGGGTTAAAGTTCCAGGACATATTTTCATCGGTCAAAGGGGAAGTAAATCCGAAAATGTTTCCGGATATGGAGGCTGTCCATCCGCGTGCGCCGAAATAGGCTTGGGCTGTTTTTTCTCCCGGCTTTACCAAGGTACGGATGAAGTCTATCAAAGGCCATACACATTCGTTCAGATTGGTGGAGCAAGCAGGCCAGTAGTTCATCTGGATATTGATATTATTATGGTAATCTACATGCCATGGGCCATCTACCCCGTTGGCCCACATTCCTTGCAGGTTGGCCGGGAGATTGCCGGGGCGTGAACTGGCAATTAATAAGTATCGTCCGAACTGATAATAGATTTCTTCCAGCCGGTAGTCCGGATTTCCTTTGCGATAGCGTGCCAGACGTTGATGGGTGGGAAGATCTGTAACGGCAGGATATTGCAAGGTCATAGGAGCATGAGGGTTCAGTTGTAGTTTGACTCTGCCAAACAGTTGGGTATAGTCCGTTTTGTGTCGCTCGCATAATTCGTTGTAATTTTTGGCAGCGGCAGCGTCTAGCATGGCTAGGGTTGTTTGGTCCGGATCAGGACCGACATACGTCTTGGGGTCTTTGAAGTCTGGATTGAAGTTGAGTTTATAATCGGTATCTGCGGTCAGCAGAAAAATGACTTCATCCGCATTGCGGACAATGAATTTGCCATCAGTCGTGTTCAGGCTTCCTCCTTTGTTTATGGCTTGTATGCGGAGAGCAAATTTCATTTGGTTGTTTTTGAGGCGACCGGTATAGAGCAAACGATTGGGACCGTCTGTTTTGATATCACCTATGGCTTCAGGGTTGCTGCCATAGCTGAATATCAGGTTTTGCATGCCGGGACGGTCGGCTGTGAACTTCAGTACCATCACGCTGTCGGGGTAGGAAACGAAGTATTTACGCTCGTAGTTCACTTCATCTTTGCGAAAACTGACTATTGCCATGGCCGAGTCAAGAGACAGGATGCGTTTATAATCGGTCATACCGATTTCACTTAAACCGGTTTCGATGTAAGCTTCTCCCAATGTAGTAAAGGAGCCGAAGCGAAAAGGTGTTTCACGGCTTGGCTCATAATCGGCCAGTCCGTTGAAGTTTTTGCAGGTAAGTTCTTCTGCTTTTTTCTGGTTACCGTCTGTGAATGCTTGGCGGATTTCGGGTAACAGGTGTGCCGACTCTTTATTTACGTTCCAATAATAAGCTGCTCCCTTTTCTGTGTTCGGTCCTCCGCGCCATAGTGTCTTTTCGTTTAAAGTGATTCGTTCTGCCGCTATAGATCCCATAACATTACCTCCCAAACTGCCGTTTCCTATGGGGAGTGAGTTGTTTTCCCATGCTTTGTCTGTTGCAGGAGAATACCAGGAAGCGCGTCCGTCCAAATTATTAGGGGTATCAAACCAGATGCTCAGTCCTTTGGTGTAATCTGTACTCTGTGCTTGTAAGGAAACTGCGAATAAGCTTCCTAAAATGCATAGTTGAAGTTTCTTCATAAATTAATGATATTAGTTAAAGGTATTTCTACAAAAATACAATTAGATTTTTATTTGTGAGAAATGTAATGTTTGAAATTTAGGGTGATTTCCTGTTTTTATAGGTATATCAAGGTTGAAAGATAATTTTCATCGAACATTTCATTGGCGATATCCCACAGATGTTCTGCTGTCAGCATTTCTATCCGTTTGAATACTTCTTCCGGACCTTCAAATTTACCATAGTGCAAGAACGTTTTTCCCATATCCAATGCATTGTTCTCAAAATTGTCTCCGGCAACTCCTATTTGTCCGATGATCTGTTTTTTTGCTGCACTCAGTTGTGAGGAACTTAGTTTGCTGTCACGCAGTTTTTTCAATTCTTTATGAACTAGTCCGATGCAACGGTCTGCATCTTCCGGATCTGTTCCGAAATAGATGCAGAACACTCCTGTGTCTGTGTATGAGGTCAGATTGGCTTCTACGTTATAGACCAGCCCCCGGCGTTCGCGCAAGGAAACGTTCAGCCGGCTGTTCATACCGGGTCCTCCCAGCAGATTGTTCAGCAGGTAAAGTCCGGTTCGTTTTTCATTATATGCATTATATCCCCGGCTACCTATCATTACATGGGCTTGATGTGTTTCTTTATTCAGTGTCAATGTCTTAGGAATATAGAGAAAAGGTTCTGTCCGTTGGCGTTCGGTAATGGAAAAAGGGATGTCGGTTGTCACTTTCTCTATGGTGCGTATCACTTTCTTAAAGTCTATATTGCCTTGAATGAAAAAGATCATATTGGTAGCTTTGTAAAAACGGGAAGTAAAATTCAAGGCGTGTTCACTTTTGAAACTACGCAATAAGTCCGGTTTGCCCAAAATATTCCTTCCCAAAGGATGATTGGGAAAAATCAATTCCTCGAAATCATCAAAAATCAGTTCTGACGGACTGTCTTCATAACTTTGTATTTCATCAATAATCACTTCCACTTCTTTGTCAATCTCATGTTGTGGGAAGGTGCTGTGAAATACAATATCTGCCAGCAGTTCTGCTGCCCGTGAGAAGTGTTCTACCAGAAAAGCACTGTATATCACTGTTTCTTCCTTATTCGTATATGCATTTAAATCTCCGCCTACATTTTCCATGCGGTTCAGGATGTGCCATGCATGTCTTTTTTGTGTTCCTTTAAAGATAAGGTGTTCCACGAAATGGGCCATTCCCTGTTCCTGTTCGTTTTCATCACGGGTTCCGGCATCGACGGCAAAGCCGCAATAGGCTACATTAGACTGATTGGGAGCGTGAATAATGCGCAGCCCGTTAGGCAAGGTGAAAGTATTGTATGACATTGTTTTTTGCTTCAAATAAGTTTCGGTTGGCAAAAATACAACAAAAGTTATTGCCGTTCTTCAAAAAATGCAGATATTTGTATTTACTAACAGAAAACAAGATGATGGATAAAATTGCTATTTTCTGTTCCGCATCCGAGAATATAGAGCCTGTGTTTTTTGAAAAAGCACGTGAGTTGGGCGTTTGGATGGGACAAAACAAGAAGACGTTAGTGTATGGAGGTGCTAATATCGGATTGATGGAATGTATTGCCAAGGCAGCCAAAGACAACGGTTCGATGATAATGGGAGTTATTCCGACCAAGCTGGAAGAACGTGGACGAGCCAGCGATTTGGTGGATGTGACTTTCCGTACGGATAATTTGAGTGACCGTAAAGATGTGATGTTGAATGAATCGGATGTAGTGATAGCTTTGCCGGGAGGAGTGGGTACACTGGATGAGGTTTTTCATGTAATGGCGGCCGCTACGCTGGACTATCATCGTAAAAAAGTAATTTTTTATAATATAAATGGCTTTTGGAATGGCATTATCGACTTTTTGGCCGGATTGGAGAGGCAGCATTTTGCCCATTATCCGTTGAACAGTTATTTTGCTGTTGCCAATGACTTGAGAGAACTAACCGAACTACTTAAATAATATTCATGTAACCTATTATGATGACATCTATACACGAATTGTTGCAGAAAGAGGCTCAGGCTGTTTTGAATATTCCTATAACTGATGCTTATGAGAAAGCAGTGGAATTGATAGTTGAGCAAATACACCGTAAAAAAGGAAAGCTGGTGACTACCGGTATGGGTAAGGCCGGACAGATAGCTATGAATATAGCTACGACTTTTTGCTCTACAGGTATTCCGGCAGTGTTTTTACATCCCAGCGAAGCCCAACATGGGGATTTGGGGATTTTGCAGGAGAATGATTTGCTGCTTCTGATTTCTAATTCAGGAAAAACCCGTGAAATTGTGGAACTGACACAACTTGCACATAATTTGAACCCAAATTTGAAATATATTGTTATTACCGGAAATGCGGATAGTCCATTGGCCCGGGAGTCTGATATTTGTTTATGCACCGGGCATCCTGATGAAGTGTGTGCTTTGGGTATGACCCCCACAACTTCAACTACAGTTATGACCGTGATAGGTGATATTTTGGTAGTGGAAACCATGAAAAAGACTGGTTTTACCATCGAAGAGTATAGCAAACGCCATCATGGAGGGTACTTAGGTGAGCGTTCACGCGAGTTAAGTAAGTAAAATAAAATAGAACCGGAACGCAAAGGACACAAATAATACAAATAGCATTTTATTAAAGGATTTGTGTCATTTGTGTTCCGGTTTTATGTATATAAATCGTAAATATAAAAATGAGAAAAGTAATAGGTATAGGTGAAACCATTCTGGATATTCTTTTTAAAGATAGCCAACCTACGGCAGCTGTTCCCGGTGGCTCGGTTTTCAATGGAATTATTTCATTGGGGCGTTTGGGAGTCAATGTAACTTTTATCAGTGAAACGGGAAATGACAAAGTGGGCGATATCATTCTGAAGTTTATGCGAGAGAATGGAGTAAGCACAGATCATGTGAACGTGTTTCCTGAAGGAAAGTCACCTGTGTCTTTAGCTTTTCTGAATGAACAGAATGATGCTGAATATCTTTTTTATAAAGATTATCCACGGTTGAGGCTGGATGTGACAATGCCTGAAATACATCGGGATGACATTGTGATGATCGGCTCTTATTATGCTGTAACGCCTCAATTGCGTGATAAGGTGAAAGAACTGTTGGATAAAGCTCGTGAAAAAGGGGCTATCATTTATTATGACGTGAATTTCCGCAGTACTCACAAGAACGAGGCGATAAAGCTGCTTCCTGTTATTCTTGAGAATTTTGAATATGCTGATATCATTCGCGGCTCCGTTGAGGATTTTGAGAATATGTTTGGTTTGACAGATGCGGATAAGGTTTATAAAAGTAAGATTGAATTTTATTGTCCGCATTTTATTTGCACGCACGGTGGAAGAGGAATTCGCCTGTATACAAAGAATATAAAAAAGCATTATGAAGTGGATCCTTTGCAGACTGTCAGTACGGTGGGAGCCGGAGATAATTTTAACGCCGGAGTAGTTTTCGGATTGCTAAAATATCGTATCCGCCGGGATGATTTGGATGAACTGTCGGAAGATGACTGGGACCATGTGATTCGTTGTGGAAAGGATTTCAGTGCCGATGTTTGTATGAGTTTGAATAATTCGATTTCAAAAGAGTTTGCTGCCGGTTACAGATAAATCGGATAGCTCTCATTGTTTTAAACTCTTTTATTATGTATGAGAACCTTTAAATTAATAGCAGGTCTTTCCTTTTTGCTGCTGGTGGTTGCCTGTCAGGACAAAAAGCGGTCTTCGCAGATTGAGGTAGCGGAGAATGAATCGAAATATGTGGTTTTGGCATATGTCACCTCATGGGGAGAAAGTACGCCTGATCCGGCATGTTTGACTCATATTAATTATGCGTTCGGGCATGTTACAGATAATTTCAAAGGAATACGTATAGATAATGAACCACGTTTGCAAATGGTAGTGGGGCTGCGTGAAAAAAAACCGTCTTTGAAAGTTTTGCTGTCCGTAGGCGGGTGGGGAAGCAGTCGGTTTAGTGAGATGGCACAGACAGATAGTACACGTATGGCGTTTGCCGCAGATTGTAAACGGGTGATAGACCAGTTTGATTTGGACGGAATTGATATAGATTGGGAATATCCCGGTATAGGAACTGCCGGTGTATCTTTTTCGCCGGAAGATACTGATAACTTTTCTTTGTTGATGAAGGATATACGCCATGCTATCGGTAAAGACAAACTGCTGACCATTGCTACACAGGCAGGTGCCAAATATTACAACTTAAAGGCTGTCGAACCTTATGTGGATTATGTCAATATCATGACATACGATATGGAGGAATCTCCTAATCACCATTCGGCCTTGTACCGTTCGGAAATGACTGAGGAATGGTCTTGCGAGGATGCGGTTGCCGCCCATGTTGCCGCAGGTTTTCCTGTCGGACGCTTGGTATTGGGTATTCCGTTCTATGGGCATGGGACTAATGAAGCTCCGGAATTATTGGATTATCGTCATATTATCGCTTTGGATTCTTTACAGAGTTGTTGGGATAGTGTGGCACAAGTTCCTTATATGATAAATTCGCAAGGACATGTGGTCGTTAATTATGAGAATGCCCAGTCCATCGCATTCAAGTGCCAGTTCCTGCATCAGAAAGGGATGCTGGGGGCTATGTACTGGGACTATGATAGCGATGATGAAAAGGGTACATTACGCCATGCTGTCTATCAAGGTGTAATGAATCCTTGATTCTTTCAGTTTATTTTTTCTTATCTGCATATTTTCTGTAAAGAGGATAAGCCGCTTGCAGTATTTTGTTTTTTAATAAAGGCGGATAGTCGGGATAAACCGATAAAAAAGCTTCTACTTCTTTGTAGGCCGCTTCGCTATCGTGATTCCTTAATAAAGCCCCGACCCAATTGCGGGGGAAAAAGATATCTCCGGTGCGTTGAACTTCTGTCAGCTTTTCCAATGCCGGACGGATATATTTCACCGCATAATCTTGTCTTGTAGGATGATTCAGATAGCTTAAGGTTGTAGCTGCCCAAGGCTCAATCCTTCTGTTTTCCGCTTGCAATAAAGATCGGAATAAACTGTCCAATTTTAAAGTATCGGCAGTCATCGCACGTGATATGAAATCGAATTGGCGTAGACGGTCCGGATTGTGGATGCGTTGGCGTTGTGTCTGAAGTATTTCTTTTCCTTGCTCAGGTATGCGCAAGGCCAGTTCGTAGGCCAATGTAGTGTAATCTCTTTCATTTAATTGTTGGACTCTTTCGGTTTCCCATAAGGAATAGAGGCACTGAATCATAGTCGGACTTGCTGCTTCTGTAATCAGAAGGCGTAATAACTGGATGCGACAAGAAGGAATCGGATGAGAATGGCTGAGTTTATAAAGCTCATTTTCTATTTTATCACGTTCTGCCGAAGATATCTCTTGCAGAGGAGAGGACAGGTAATTGGTTAATGTTGAAGCTATCAACGGGTTCTTTTCACAATGTATTCCGTTGAGTAATGCATTCATCCATGCAGTATTCGGAATTCCTTTTGCTTGATAATTTTCATGCATCATCATTAAAACTGCCTGTCGGGTTGTTTCATTGTCTATTTCTTGCCAATGTTCCAGCAGCCAATGGAGACTGTTGTTGTCAGGAACAAACAAACCATATCCTCTCCCGTCCGTATTGGGCAGAATACGGGTGGGGGTAAAGGGTAACGTAATACGGCATAAGCTGTCTGTCAGACTGGCTTCTATCGTTGTGTCCCTTGTTCCGCAAAGGGTGATATTGAATTTTTGAGGCCAGTTTAATCCTCTTTGATATGGATCTTGCTGATGTATGGTCAACTGTTTGTCTGATATTTCGAATTTGATTATCGGCATTCCTTTTTGGTTTACCCATACATCGCTGAAAGCGGCTAGATCTTGCTCTGTTTTACTGTCTAGAATTTGTATCAAGTCATCCCAAGTAGCGTTGGCGTAAGCGTAAGTTTTTAAATATTCTTGAATCCCTTCCCGAAATGCTTCTTTTCCCATTGATTCCACCAGTTTTACCATCATGACAGGAGCTTTGTTATAAATGATCTGTCCATAAATTAATCCTGCATTTTGAAGGTTATCTAGCGGTTGCCGGATAGCAGTGGTTCCGGGTGTACGGTCTTCTGACAAGGATGCGGCTGTATAAGTCTTCATCCAATTCAGCTGGTGATTGACTTGCGGGAATAATGGTTCGGTAATCAGAGCTGCAAAATAATTGGCGAATACCTCTTTAGTCCAGACATCATCAAACCAGTTCATCGTTACTAAATCTCCGAACCACATGTGGGCGGTTTCGTGGGCGATTAATTGGGTTCGGCGAAGTTCTTCATCCGGAGTGGGATTTTCGCTTAGGAACATTTGTGTGTCATTATATAAGGTGGCGCCTGTGTGCTCCATACCTCCATATTGGAATCCCGGCAAGATAATAAAATCGTATTTGGCAAAAGGATAGGGAACATTGGTATATTCTTCCAGCCAGTTCAGCGAAGCGGTCACTTGTTTGAAGATGGTATCTAATTGAGCTACTTTTTTAGAATCTGTTTCGCGGTAATATGCTGAGATTTTCCGGTTACCTTCTATATATTCTTGATGTTCTAATTTACCGGTGACAAAGGAAAAAAGATAAGTGCTTAATGGTTCAGTTGGGGCAAAAGTTACTGTTTTGCAGTTGCCTTTTGTTTCTTCTTTAGTAATATAGGTATTGGAAACAGCTTTCCATTCTGTTGGTATATCCAGTCGTAAGGAAAATGTGGCTTTCAGATTCGGCTGTTCGAAACAAGGGAATAAGGTACGGGCACGGTCTGGCACTAATAGCGTATACAGAAATTCATCATTTCTGTTTAGCGACTGGTTTCCGGCAATAAATTTGATCGTGATATTATTTTTTCCTTCTACTATGTTTTTTTCAGGTAGGATGATGTGCTCGTTATGGAATTCATAACGGGCAGTTTGTCCATTGACGGATACCGATTTTATTTTTTCAGGCTTTTCTCTGAAGTCGAGAATAATTTCTTGCGGTGCATCCAGATTAAATTCAATGGTAATCTCTCCATTTACCGGTACTGATTTCTGTTCAGGAATGGAGAAATATAGCTTATACTTCAACTCCTTAATCTCCTGTTTGCGCAGTGTTGCCAGTTCTTGCGATACGCCCTCGTCGTAGAAACGAGGATTGCTTGTGGTCTGTTGGCAACTGCATAATAATAAGCTGCACATGAAAATAAGATATCCGATATATGTTTTCATCATCTAAAATTTATCTTGGTTATCTGCGGCAATTTTTCGGATGCCGCGCTGTGAAGCTATGAATGCACCTCCCAATACTCGTTTCCCCTCGTAAAAAACGGCTGATTGTCCGGGAGCGATGGCGGATGCTTCGGAAAGGAAACGGACCAATAGTTGTTTTTCATCTAATACGAGCACTTGACACGGAATAGGCTTGCTGCGATAGCGGATACGTACTGACAAGTCCTTGCATTGCAGTAAATCCTGCATTTCTGTGATATGATAGTCTTCTACCAACATATATTCTGCTTTAAGTTCCTCGGCATCTCCTAACATGACTGTATTCTTTTCTGCATTGATGCGTAGTACGTATGCTGGATGCCCCAAAGCGATTTCCAATCCTTTCCGTTGGCCTATTGTATAATAAGGAAAGCCTTTGTGCTGACCTATCTTGACTCCTTTGCTATTTACAAACCATCCCGGTCCTACTTGGGTGTCAATATCCGGGCATTGCGAACGCAGAAAGTTTCGGTAATCCCCTTCTATAAAGCAGATTTCCATACTTTCACCTCCACGGGCTTTCGCTTCGAATCCTTTTTGTCGGAGATATTCCCGTACCTCCTGCTTGGTATAAGTTCCCAGTGGAAAGAGAAAACGTTGAAGTATCTCCTGAGGAAGTTTCCATAGAAAATAGGATTGGTCTTTTGTCTGGTCATCTCCCGCTACTATATACAGTTTTCCCTTCCGTTCTTCCAGTCTGCAATAATGCCCGGTAGAGATATGGGCGCAATTCGTTTGGTCTGCCCATTCACAGAGAATTCGCTCTTTGAATAGCGGATTGCAAAGGACACAAGGATTGGGAGTTCTTCCTTGCATATACTCATCTATGAAGTGTTTTACAATAATCTGTTTGAACTCTTCCCTCACATCAGCTACATGGTGTTCTATTCCCAACCGTTCTGCCAAGGCCCTTGCTTCCAGTACATCATCAGGTTCATCTTGACCGGGGGTGGAAAAGCGGGAAGGGACATCCCACGTTCTCATGGTAACTCCTACCACTTCATATCCTTGTTCTTGCAGCATGATGCACGTGGCGGAGCTGTCTATTCCGCCACTCATTCCTACCAGGACTCTTTTATCTCTGTTATTCATTATATAAATAGTTCAGGTTCACGGCGTGCCGCACATTTTTGGTGTAGCATGGGGGTGTAAGGAGTATCAAAAACTCGTGCACCATTAGGGCATTCTTTTACGCAAGCGCAGCACTTGATGCATTTGGTAATCTCTGTTTCTATTTTTCCTTCATCGCTTAAAGCAATGGCATGAGTAGGACATACTTCGATGCATTCGCCACAGGCGAAGCATTCTTCAGTGCAGACTGGAGCGGCAGGAGTAGAGGGGCCAACAAAGCGATAAGGTATGTTTCCTTTTAGGTAAAAATCGGATAATGTTTCATCCTTCTCCAGTTTTGTCAGACAGTCTTTTCCAAATTGTTCCGCAATCTGTAAATCGGTAACATCCGGACGGCCTTCTGCAATGGGCATATTAGGACGGCTGTAGCTGTGTTCACCAATAAAGGCACCGGCAGCCAGTGGGGTGAATCCCAATTGAATAGTTTCATCTCTCAATTCGACCAGTGCATCTTCGTAATCGCGGTTACCATATACAGCGACTAAGATAGCCGGAGCATTGTTGCCTTTTAATCTTCGTAGCCGTTGCAATGCTATTGGGGCTACCCTGCCTGCATACACAGGAACTGCAATGATCGTGATAGAATCTTTGATTTCTATCGGGCTACTATTCTCATCCGTAGTGAGATCTATTTCTATTCTTCTGCCCATACCTATACTTTCTCCGATGGCACGGGCTATTTTCGCAGACGTATGTGTAGGCGAAAAAAATACGATGTGATTGCTTGTATATGTTTTCATAAACGCAAATATAGTGACTTTTGTCCAAAGGTAGCCAAATATATAGATAAGATGTGTGAAGGTGATAAAAATTGTCTTTATATGAATGTAAAAAATGATTATTAAATATCTTTTTTTCTATTTTAGTTAATAGAAGTGATACGGTAAGCTATATTAGTTAAAATGTATTTAGGGGTGAACAAAAAAAATCCCATGTTTAGGGAGTTTGAATAATTCTTAATTAGAAAATGAATGACATATTTATATTGGATTATTTTGTTCTTTTCTGGTTTGTTTTGTTGAATAAAGGGATAATTTACAAGTTCTGGATTCCGCTTTATAGAGACTAAGCTATATTTTGACTGTTATAAGTTTAACTTCTTCGGCGTACTTATGCTATTATATTAAGGTGTATAGTGAAAGTAATGTCTTGTTTTAATAGGTCTATGGGGCTTTCTATGGTTGTTTGTAAGGTAAAGAATATAGAGATATTCCTATTTCTTAAAATATTCCTGTATTTTATAAAGATTTTTAGTGGAAAGTCTTGCAGAATAGAGTAAAATGGGTACTTTTGTCCGATGAAATTATGGCTATTATAGAAACTGACTAAAATATGGATGCTCTATTTCAAACGCAAAGCAATGAGCTTTCTACTACAACGCAGAAAGAAAAGCTGTTTAAAGATGCAGAACGGCAGTGGAATACACTGTCTACCGAGAAAGGAGCGCCCGGAAGAAAAGTTGATTTTGAGATCTATAAAAGCATTTTGTATAACCTAGAAATCAGAAAAGTATATTTGGATTCAAAACTCTCTTTAGAAAAGTTTAGTTCAATAGTCGGCACGAATACGACCTACCTGAGTAATGCGGTGAACAACTACTTCGGATGCAATTTCAAGCGGTTAATAAATTCCTACAGGGTGGTTCGCGCGAAGGAGTTGCTGGACGGTAAAGATTGCCCGGTGAATGAGCTTTTCAGCCGTTGCGGGTTCGCCTCCAAGAGCGTGTTCTATGTGGCGTTCAGAAAAGTAGTTGGCATGACTCCCCTGCAATATATATCGCAGAGTCGGAATCCTTTTATGATTCAACGCAATTAAGTCCTTTTATAACAATAAACATTTTGAGTTTTTAAATTTATAAATTTAAAGTTTTTCTATTATGAACAAAAAATTTTTAAGTGCAATCCTGTTCGGAGCCTTGATGGTTTCTTCGACAGGAACATTTGTATCTTGTAAAGACTATGATGATGACATAGACAATTTGCAGGAACAAATTAACAAACTGGCGACTAAGGAGGACATGACTTCTCAGATCGCTACTTTGCAAGCTGCTTTAACTACTGCTGCAAAAGATGCAAGCGATGCTCTTGCTAAAGCAACTGCCGCTGAAACCGCTGCAAAAGCTGCTGGTGATGCTGCCGCTGCTGCAAAAGCCGCTGCAGACAAGGCTGTTGCAGATGCAAAGGCAGAAGCAATCAAAGCTGTACAAGCAGAAATTGAGACATTGAAAAAAGAAGTAGAAGAATCCACTGACGCAGCATTGAAAGAAATGGCAGAAAAAGTTGATGCTGCCACTAAGAAAGTAGAAGACATTGTAGGCAAGATTGCTGATATGGTTACTAGTGTAGAACTGGTGGCTTCGTATTCTGCTAATCCTACAGGCGATGAATTGATTTTCTCCACTGCTATTGAAAAAGAAAACGTATTTAGTGAAGGTATTACAAATGCTATAACATTTACTAAGGGTAAACAAGTTCAGACTGGTGACAAGTTTGTAGTACGTGTATCTCCGACAAATGCGGTTCTTACTCCTGATATGATTTCTTTGACTAATAGCCAAGGACAGAACTTGAATGAATTTTTATCTGTTCAGAAAGTTGAGAAATATAATGGATTATTAAGCCGTGCGGCAGGAAACAACGGATTGTGGGAAGTTACAGTTGCTTTGAAGAATTATGATGAAAAAGCTTTTTCTGCTGTAACAGAAACCAAAGTTGGCAATGATACTGAATCTATTCTCTTTGCTGTACAGGTAAATAACACCTTGTCTACTGCTGAAACAAGAGAAGTTATTTCATCTTATGACTTAACTTTGGATTGGACTGAATATGTAGGTGAAAAGTCTTTAAACTATTTTGTTGATGCAACAAACGTCAAGGATATTCATAATCGTTTCACTAAAGCAGAAGATGGTACTAATGTAACATATCAAGAATTAGCTTGGACGAGTGATGCGGCTACTACCATTATTCCTTTAGATAAGGTTAATACAAATGTTAAAGTAGATAACGGAGACGACCGTCAAACTCAAAAATTATATCCTGCAGTACAAGGAGAGGCTATCAAAATTGCTTTGTCTACAGCCGATGATAAAGTAACAGCTCCGGTAAATATCCGTGGTATTTATGTAGTTTTAGATAAGGCTAATGCGGTAGAATCTGCACCGTCTGAATTGAATGCATGGAATAGCTATACTTATTCTGGTTTGAATACAGTGGTTGAAGGTACTTCTACAGAAATTACCATCAACAGCACTACGGCTATTAATGATGTTATTGGTTTCCGTGTATATGCTGTAAACTTTGATGGTACTTTAGTTGATCCTGATGGTAAAGCGTTTTATGTGCAGTTAGGTAATGCTGCTACAGATTGGAATGCTACTGCCACTACTGTTACTGCACTTAATCCGACTGACAAAGCTGTTACTGACACTCAGTCAGATAAGGTTGCTGTGTCTTTGACTAAGTTAACTGCTCCGACTGCTGCTACTTGGACTACAGACAAGGTTAATAATGTAAATCCTGCATTCAATGCTATCTTTGTTGATGCTAATAATAATGTACTGTACAATACAGCTGCTCCAAATACATTCCCGGCAGATTTCAGCAAGGTTGCCAAAGTTTATACTGTTCCGACTGTTGATGACTGGACCAAGTATGAAGATAACAAAACTTATAATGGAACATTGACTATCAAGAATGCTTCAGGACATGTATTAGCCACTATGAAAGTTTCTATGACTAAGGTATTGCCTACTACTATTCCTGCGGGATTCTCTGTTAAAACTGCACAGGTTACTGATGGCATCTATAATTGTTACATGATTCCTATGAATGACGCCAATGATATCGCTTGGACAGCTGAAACAGCTACAAAGGGTTCTATGAAGATGTCTGAAGTATTCAACTATGGTACAGGTGCTGCCGCTAACTATAACATAACATTCGCTACATCTAAGAAAGATGGAAATAAAGATGTTGCTGTAGTAGTTGCCGGAGACAAAACATTAGAAGTTGCTAAAGATTACATCAACAACTCAGTTAAACATACCACTACAGTGGTTTACAACTATGGTAAGATTTCTTCAGTGAAGAATTCTGAAGGTGGTTATGATGATGTAACTAGAGAAGCTGAAAGATTTGAAACTATCTACAACTGTATTTATAATAGCACTTATACTTGGGCATGGGCTACTCGCGAACAATTAGGCGCTCCGTATACAGATAAGGATAGCGACGGTAATTATACCACTGCAATGCCGTCTACAAAATTAACTTATGGTACAGATCGTCTTGACTTTGCTGCTGACAGCTTCATTTTTGGAACAAGTGCTAAAGATAGCAGATATAGCAAACTGTTAAGTACACCTTATGAATCAAGTCTGATTATTACAGATGCGACTTTGACCAGTGATGCAAATGGTGAAGAAGAATACTTTGATGTAATTATAGATAATAATAAGCATATTACAGGTTTCAAGGCTACTGCTTTGTCTTCTGAAACGAATCCGACTGCTGCTGTTCCTTCTACATTGACTATCAAGTGCAAGGATATGTATGGTCACGATGTAATAATTAAAGTTGCTATGACTGTTAACAAACGATAACATAGAAGAATAGATTATGCTTTAAATGTATATTCTTTCTATTACTCTATAAAGAACGAAGGTGTGTCAAAATGCACACCTTCTGTTTTTTACGCACAAAGCCCCGACTTTCACAAGCAGGGGCTTTGTTATTACCTAAAGATTTTGTATCTTTAGGCATAAGAATTTCACTATGACAAAGATACATTTTCGTCCTTACAATCCCAACCAAACAGTGCTTTTTCCTCCAAGAATTGACGAGGATAT